>NZ_JBFOLH020000005.1:0-312403 GCF_040829825.2 Leadbetterella sp. DM7
TCGCATATCTTTTCCGTTTCGTTACCCCGATTTTTGGCTCCAACCGTATTATTCGGGGTGATATACAAAGATAATCAAAAGCCCAACAAGTTCTTAATGAACAAGTTGGGCTTTTTCTGAATGGCCCAAAATAAGCCTCAGGAAAACCGTCATTAATGGCAAAGAGTTCAACTCGTTTATTCTCACGGTTTAGCCGTCGAGCCGCGAAAAAATAGAGTTATCAAAGATCCTTCCCACCAGCACATGATCAGAGTTTCCGTATTGGATTCTGAAAATAGTGGTTGGCGGGTGAAAATCAGTAGTGTCAGGCGAAGCAAAGGCCATGATCTGGAACTTCTCCGAATACCCGTGGTCTTTCTTATTCAGAACCAGCGTCAGGGGATTGTCCGGCGTGGCATGCGGGTCGTTGTCGGTAATCGTATACGGTACATCGGCCGACAGGTCAAAATAAGAGGGTTTGCTGTCTTTCTTGAACTGCTGGTAAAACCGTACTCTCTTTTTCTCCGGGCTTTCTTCCTGTTTGAAAAAATGAATTTTGATAGTATCCATAAGATTGATTATTTAGGTGAACTATGGTTATTTATCTTTGTCAATGACCCCGTACTTCATGCCCCACCGTACCAGGGCTACCGCTGAATTCACCCCCAGCTTGCGCATGATGTTCCGGCGGTGCGTTTCTACCGTGGTAGAGGCAATCTGCAGGCGGTCGCCAATGGCGGCATTGCTCAGGTCTTCTGCGATCAGCCGGATGATCTCTCTTTCGCGACGGGTCACCGGCAGCACATCTTTTACGGTCAGCTTTCCGTCAGGGCTGCTTTCAAACGGTATTTCTGCCAGCTTGCGGGCAATATTCTCACTGAAATATTTCTGTCCGTTAGCTACCGTCATCAGCGAAGCGATCAGCTCGGCTTTTGAAGCGCTTTTCATCACATAACCGTCGATACCCAGCGACAGCGCTTCCCGGATATGCTTTGATTCTTCACTCATGGTGAGGATGACCACTTTGGTTTCCGGTGCAACTTCTTTCAGCCGGTGGGCCATTTCCAGCCCGTTCAGCAAAGGCATGTGAAGATCTGCAATAATGATGTCCACCTCATTCCTGCCGGCGTAATCCAATGCCTGCCAGCCGTTATTTACAATGCCCAGGATATGGAAAAACGGTTCACCTGCCAGCATAACCCCCAGACTTTCTGCTACCAATTGGTGGTCATCAGCGATCAGGATACGATTTATTCTCATCTTCTACCGGCAATTTTTACTAAAAGTGGAGAATATTTCCCGGATTTCCATATCAAAGGCAAATTTTTACAGGCGAAATTACGGTAAGCGGTACCCGGAATTCCTATGCCTCAATGTACTGCGTTGTATTCACCCCCGGTATGGCCACAGGGTAAAATCCGTCGGCATCGGGCAGGGTTTTGGGCAGGGCATCCCAGGCATAGCGGTCAGGCATCAGGCTGATTTCCGACTGTATGGCTTTGTCCCATTTGATCACCTGGCCCGTATAGCAGGCCAGCCGCCCGATGATGCCGGTAAGCGTACTGTAGGCACCGTATTCGGCATTGTTAAATTTATATTCCCCTTTGGAGATCGCCTCAAACAGCTCTTTATGCTCCTGCTGGTAAGGATTGGGGTTGCCTTTGGGGTTATGCCGGTAGATCTCTTTGCCTTTCCAGTCGTACAATACGGCCTGGCCGTTGGCAGAAAGGTAGGTCCGCCCGCCGGTAGCCTGGAAAGTTTCATCTACCCGGTAGGCAGCACCTTCAAAGTGGGCACACTGGCTGGAGATCACCGAGCCGTCGGCATAGGTAAGCTCAATGGAGAAATTGTCGTAGATCTCACCATATTCTTTAGCGGTGCGGTGAGCGCGGCTGCCTGTACCCTGGATAGATACGGGGTAGGCGTTTTTCACCCAGTTGGCTACGTCAAGCTGGTGTACGTGCTGCTCCACAATGTGGTCTCCGCACAGCCAGTTGAAGTAATACCAGTTACGCATCTGGTATTCCATTTCGGTTTGCTGCGGCTGCCGGGGCCGTACCCACACGCCCCCCGAGTTCCAGTAGACCTGGCCGGCAACCACTTCGCCGATGGCCCCGTCATGAATACGCCGGATGGCTTCCCGGTAGTTGGTCTGGTATCTCCGCTGAAGGCCTACCACCACATTCAGCTTCTTTTGCCTGGCAATTTCAGCCGCCGCAAGCACTTTCCGGATGCCGGGTATATCTGTCGCCACCGGCTTTTCCATAAATATCTGCTTGCCCTGGCGTACGGCTTCTTCAAAATGGATAGGCCGGAAGCCCGGTGAGGTGGCCAGGATAACCACGTCAGCATCTGCCATAGCACTTTTATAGCCGTCAAAGCCGGTGTATTTGCGGCTGTCAGGTACATCGATCTGGTCTTTGAAGCGCTCTTTCAGCGATGCATACGCCTTGTCGAGGTTGTCTCTGAAGGCATCACACAAGGCGGTTATTTTCAGGTTAAAGCCCGAGCTGAGGGCATCAAAGGCGGCGCCTGTGCCCCGTCCGCCGCAGCCTATCACGGCCACCCGGATGGTATCACTTCCGGCAGCGTATGCGCCCTGGAAAGGTAAGCTGTTTACCAATGCGGCCCCGGATAGCAAGGCGGAGGCCTTCAGAAACTCTCTGCGTCCATTCATAATTCAATAGTCTTTTATAGGTGCTTTGTCGTAATACAATAAAATTTCTTCTTCTGACGGGGGATGCAAAGGGCGTACCAGCCGTATGCCTACAAACGGGGCATCGGGCATCCACCAGTTGCTTTTGGGGATCTGCGGGTCGATCTGCTTCCACGAAGGGTCCGAGTAATCGCGGGCCGTAGGCGTGAGGTAACGGAGGTCGCTCAGGTACGATCCGCCGCGAACCACGTGTGGGTACAGCTTTTCCGGCACATTTACCGGGTCTTTCGCCGTTTTACCGGCAAGAGAGGCATAAAAATCAGGGCTGTACTGGTCGTAGGTCCATTCGGCCACGTTGCCCAGCAGGTCATAAATGCCGTTCCGGTCGGGTTTCCGGGTACCTGCCTTCTGCGTGGTATTGTTGCTGTTCCGGCTGGTCCAGGCATAGTCTTCCAGCTCGCCTTCGGGTTGTCCCTGCCTGGCGGCAAACTCCCATTCGGCTTCGGTAGGCAGGCGGTAAAATACGCCTGTTCTGGCATAGAGCCATTTGCAGAACCGGATGGCGTTGTACTGGGTCATGGCCAGGGCCGGGTAGCCCTGCTTGCCCATGCCGAACGTCATGTCAAGGTAAGGTTTGCTGGGACGGGTAACGGCATCTACCCGGGAAGATACCTTCTGGCCGGTACTGCGGGTCACTTCCAGGTCTTTGTAAACAAATAGCTCGAAGAGGTCCCAGGTGACCTCGTGGGTGCCTATCCAGAACGGGCTGACCGTCACCGGATGCTCGGGCTGCTCGTCGGCCTCGCCCCGGTTATTGCCCATGATGAATGTTCCTCCGGGCAGGGCCACCATATCAAATGCAAGCGGGGTGCCGTCAATCTGCTGCCGGTAGGACTTAAAATCCTGTTGGGCAGAGAGTGGGAATACAACCGTTAAAAGCAGGCAAAACCGGATCTTTGTAAAAAGCATATATACGTAAACCAAAACTTAAAAATAAGAAAAGTATCGGGCTTGCCCAATACAATCCTGTTAATTTTTCCTGTGAAATACGGCCAGGCCGATAATGGTTATCAGCCCGTTCAGCAGCAGGTTCTCAAAACCGAATTTATAGCCGGTCGTATTCTGGATGACCTGCTCCAGGATATACGTGATCAGGGGCGATGCCAGGCAGATATACGGAACCGCCTTGTCAATTACCCCTCTCCGGGTGAAAATACCGTAGGCAAAGAGGCCCAGCAGCGGCCCGTAGGTATAACTCGCAATTTTATAGATAGCGGTGATCAGGTCAGTGCTGTTTAGGGCATGGAAAACCAGGATAACCACTACAAATACGATAGAAAACCCGATGTGCACCCGGTTTTTGATCCGGATGGTCTCGGCCTCGGCCTTCTGCTGCACATTCATGAAATCAATGGAAAATGCCGTGGTCAGCGCCGTCAGGGCAGAATCAGAGCTGGCATACGTGGCCGCGGTGATCCCTACCAGGAAAGTCACGCCCACCAGCACGCCGGCAAGCCCGAAATCGGGGCCGTTGAATATTTCGAGGGCCATCATGGGGTAAAAGTCATCGCTGTTGGCCGGCACCTGTATCCCCGTTTTATGGGCATACATGAACAGCATGGCGCCCAGGCTCAGGAAAAGCAGGTTCACCACCACCAGGGTAACCGTAAACCACATCATGTTTTTCTGGGCCTCGCCGATGTTTTTACAGGAAAGGTTCTTCTGCATCAGGTCCTGGTCCATGCCCGTCATCACAATGGTGATAAACATACCGCTGATAAACAGCTTGAAGAAATTCTGCTTGTCGCCCCAGCCCTGGTCAAAGTGGAATATCCGGGAATAATCGGAAGCGGATATTTGCCGGACCATTTCGCCAAGGTTCCAGTTCATCTGGCTTTTGATCAGGAAAATAGTGGTGATCAGGGCGGCGATCAGGAAGAAAGTCTGGAGGGTATCGGTCACCAGAATGGTCTTCACACCGCCTTTGAACGTGTATACCCAGATCAGCAGGATGGTAAAAATCACCGAAAGCTCGAAGGGGATGCCGATGGGGCCGAAAATGGCCATCTGGAGTACGCTTACGGCTACGTAAAGCCTTACGGCAGAGCCTACCGTTCTGGAAATAAGAAAAATGGCGGAGCCGGTCTTGTACGACCAGAAACCGAAACGGGTCTGGAAAAACTGGTAAATGGAGATCAGGTTAAGCCGGTAATAAAGCGGCATCAGGACCGTTCCGATAAAGAGGTAACCCAGCACAAACCCCAGCACCATCTGGAAATACCCGAACGATTCAGCGCCTACTTTTCCCGGAACCGAAACAAAAGTGACCCCCGATATGCTGGTACCGATCATGCCGAAGGCTACCAGGTACCACGGTGCCGACTTATTGGCCAGGAAAAAAGAGCCGGAGTCGGCGTTCCGGGAAGTACGTATAGAAATAAGAATAAGGATTGCAAAATAAACGAAAAGTATGCCCAGAGCTAAATAAGGACTCATAGAATAGGGGTTGAAATTTTATGATACAGAAACAAATATCTGAAAATAAATTATACCCCGGGGCAGTTTTGCTTTTTTTTAATAAGAGGAAGGAGGAACAAACCCTGCTCCCGAAACTATTTTAGCCGGTAATTGGTTGAAAAAAGAAGATAATTATCTAATTTTGAGTATTAGTGCAAGAGAAGTATACTATGAAACCGGCACCCGAACTGGATATTTTAGTGGAAGAGGAGGTTATCCTGGATGATGTTAAATTATATTCGTTGGTAGTTTTTAATGATGACATAAACACGTTTGAGCACGTAATAGATACCCTGATCGAATATTGCGGTCATACCTTTGAGCAGGCGGAACAGTGTACGCTGATCATTCATTTTAAGGGGAAATGCGCTGTGAAGAACGGAGATTTTGAAGAACTGACGCCGATCCGCAAAGCCATTACCGACCGTGGGATCTCCGCCGAAATATTACTGAGATAAAGCCTTGAATTATCCGTCAAGAACCATCGAAGAGGCTGTGCAGGAAATCGCCAGGCTTCCGGGCATAGGGAAGAAATCGGCGCTGCGAATGGCCCTGCACCTGCTCAAAGCAGATAAGTCGCAGGCCTATGGCCTCAGCCGCTCGCTGCTGAACCTGGTTGAAAAGACCACCTATTGCCGCGAGTGCTTCAATATCTCGGATAGCGATCTTTGCCAGATTTGCGGCTCCCATCGCCGCGACTCCGCCCTCCTGGCCGTGGTACAGGATACCAAAGACGTTCTGGCCATTGAGAATACCGGGCAGTTTACCGGGAAATACCACGTTTTGGGTGGGGTGATCTCGCCGGTGCAGGGCATCGGGCCTCACCAGCTGAACATTGACGCCCTCGTGAACCGGATCGGAACCCACCCGGAGATCCGCGAAGTGATATTGGCCCTCAGTCCTACAATGGAAGGCGACACCACAGCGTTTTATATTAAGAAGAAGCTGTCTGACTTTGACCTGAAGGTAAGCACTATTGCACGCGGTATCCCCGTAGGCGGAGACCTGGAATATACCGACGAGATCACTTTGGGCAGAAGTATCCTGAGCAGGATAGATTTTTAAACGGCTCAATAAAGGTTAAACCATATATCTGTATATACTATGAAAAGGAAAAACTTTCTGGCTACCCTGGCCTTAGGCCTTGCAGCCACCCGTACATCGTGGGCAAAAATGCCCTTTCAACCCGTAGAAGGTAAATTTACGCTGCCTCAGCTGCCGTATGCATACAATGCCCTGGAACCCCACATCGATGCCCAGACGATGGAGATCCATCATTCCCGCCACCATAAGGCCTATGTAGATAACCTGAACAAGGCGCTGACCGATGCCGATGCAGGCACCAGTCTCGAAGACATCATCAAAAATATTTCAAAATACAGTACGGCGGTAAGGAATAACGGTGGCGGCCACTGGAATCACTCCTTTTTCTGGGAAATTCTCAGTCCTGCCAAAACCCAGCCTTCCGGGGCGCTCCTGAAAAAAATCAACAGTGATTTCGGCAGCGTGGATAAGATGAAAGAGGAATTCAATAAGGCGGCGGCCTCCCGTTTCGGTTCGGGCTGGGCCTGGCTTATCCTGCAAAAAGACGGCGCCCTGAAAATCGTTTCCACCCCTAACCAGGATAACCCCTACATGGATGTAGCGGAAGTTAAAGGCTGCCCCATTATCGGTGTGGATGTGTGGGAACACGCCTACTACCTGAAATACCAGAACAAACGGGCCGATTACGTAACCGCTTTCTGGAACCTGGTGAACTGGGATCAGGCCGGCAAAAATTACGCAGCGGCACTGAAGAAAAAATAAGGAGGCTAAAAGAGGAAACCGGGAGCGACCAGCCGGAGAATATTGCCGGTAAGCCGCTTTAGCCGGCTTTTGAAGGAACGTTGATCTTCGTCAAATGAAAATGCGGGGATGAGCGTTCCTTCCCGTCCGCCGAAGCGGGGTTCCCGGTTGAAACGGTACACCAGCTGTCTGCTTTCCATACGCGGCTTGATCACGTTATACATCAGGCCTTCCAGCAGCTTGCCCTCCATATCGTTCAGCGTATGGTTTTCGGTAGCTACGTACCGGAGAAAAAATGCGCTGGTTACTCCGAAAAGCCGTACATCGGCAAAACGGCTGCACCAGTTAAGTCCCAGCTTACGGTATAGATTATGATCCTTGATGTCGATATACAGCTCTTTTCCCTTTTCCATGATCTCCCGGCTGCCGTAATCCAGGAAATACCGGATGTTGTGCACGGGATACCGGCCGGTAACTTTGAGAAAGGCCTGTGCCCGGCGGATATACACCGACTGCTCTATGGCCGCCTGTATTAAAAGCACCTCGTTGTATCCTTTCCCTCTTGAAATATCAAAATCAGCCGGGTCAAAAGAAAGAAATTCGATTTTGTGAAGGTATTTTTCGGGTAGTCCGGCCTTCAGTCGGCCGAGATCCCAGCCTGAATTGTCGGCAAAAACAAGCGTGTAGTTTCCTTTGTCCAGGAGTTTCCTGCCGTACAACTGCAATGTGCTCAGGTACATTTCTTCCCGTTCTTTAGTGCTGAACCGGGCATGAGACATACCGCGGGTATCCACCGAGGCGGTCATCAGCAAGGGTAACTTCTCCATCAAAATCTATCCCATGTTTAATTGGCAGGGTGTCAGTGGTAAAAGTAATAAGAACTTTGCTTTATGCTGTGGGAAAAAGCAGATTAATTTAAGCGATCGTTGTAATTTTACGGCCAATATGGAATTGGTGAGAAGAAATACGGGCATCATCAAGCGGCTGGCGGCAGAAGCGGGCTTTGATTTCTGCGGTATCTCCAAAGCCGAATTCCTGGAAGAAGAGGCTGGCCGCCTGGAGAGCTGGCTGAATAAAAATTACCACGGGAAAATGGCCTATATGGCTAATTATTTCGACAAGCGGCTCGATCCCCGCCTCCTGGTAGACGACGCCCGCTCGGTCATCACCGTTATCCTCAATTACTACCCGGAAGAAGAGCTCAGCGAAACCACTTATAAGATCTCGAAGTACGCGTATGGAGTAGATTACCATTTTGTGATTAAAGACAAGCTGAAAACCCTCATTGAGCGTATACGGGAAGAAATAGGAGAAGTGAACGGCCGGGCCTTTGTAGACTCGGCGCCGGTGATGGATAAGGCCTGGGCACGGCGCTCGGGACTTGGCTGGGTGGGCAAGAACAGCAATGTGATTAACCGGAAGATCGGGAGCTTCTTTTTTATAGGCGAGCTGATCACTGACCTGCCCCTGGAACCTGACGGGCCCATCAAAGATTACTGCGGTACCTGCACCGCCTGTATAGACGCCTGTCCCACCGGGGCCATTGCAGAGCCTTACCAGGTAGATGGCAGCAAATGCATCAGCTACCTGACCATAGAGCTGAAAGAGCAGATCCCCGATGAATTCAGGGGGAAAATGGAAAACTGGGTATTCGGTTGCGATATCTGCCAGGATGTATGCCCCTGGAACTCGTTTGCCCGGCCGCACCAGACGCCCGAATTTTCACCCAATGAGAACCTGAAAGAATTTAAAGACTGGGAAGAGATCACGCGGGAAGTTTTTAACACCCTGTTTAAAAACTCCCCGGTAAAACGCACAAAGCTGGAAGGCCTGCAGAGAAATATCCGTTTCTCCGGAGAACCTTAAACCACGCCCTGGTCAATCATGGCGTCAGCCACTTTTACAAAGCCGCCGATATTGGCGCCCTTCTCATAGTTGATGTGACCGTCTTCTTCGCGGCCGTACTGTACGCAGGTGGCATGAATGCCTTTGATGATGATGCGCAGGCGGTCGTCAACCTTCTCCTTGAACCAGGCATAGCGAAGGGAATTCTGGGTCATTTCGAGCCCCGATACCGCCACTCCGCCGGCATTGGCCGCTTTGCCGGGTACGTAATAAATTCTTTCTTTATTGAACAGGGCCACGGCTTCGGTGGTGCAGGGCATGTTGGCGCCTTCGGCCACGTAGCGGCATCCGTTGTCGATCAGGAGACGGGCATCGTGCCCGTCCAGCTCGTTCTGGGTGGCGCAGGGCAGGGCAATGTCGCACGGTATGCCCCAGGGTTTTTCGCCGGGAAAGAAGCGTGCTCCGGGGTACCGGTCCACATACTCGCTGATACGGCCCCGTTTCACTTCCTTAAGCTCAGTAATGAAAGCCAGCTTCTCAGCGGTGATGCCCGTCTGGTCATAGATGTACCCGTCAGAATCCGACATGGTAACGACCTTGGCGCCGCACTGGATAGATTTTTCCGCTGCAAACTGGGCCACATTGCCCGAGCCCGATATGGTGATCACCTTGCCTTCAAGGGTTTCACCGATGGTTTTGAAAATTTCCTGTACAAAATAGATCAGTCCGTAACCGGTAGCCTCAGGTCGTATACGGCTTCCGCCCCATTCAAACCCTTTGCCGGTCAGCACGCCTGTAAATTCGTTTTTGATTCTTTTGTACTGCCCGAACAGGTACCCGATCTCTCTTTTTCCCACACCGATATCGCCGGCAGGTACGTCAAGATCCGGGCCGATATGACGGTACAGCTCGGTCATAAAGCTCTGGCAGAAGCGCATGACCTCGGCATCGGATTTGCCTTTGGGGTCAAAGTCGGAACCGCCTTTTCCACCACCCATCGGGAGGCCCGTAAGGCTGTTTTTATAGGTCTGCTCAAAGGCCAGGAACTTCAGTACGCTAAGGGTAACAGAAGGGTGGAAGCGGAGACCGCCCTTGTAAGGCCCGATCACCGAGCTCATCTGCACACGGTAGCCCCGGTTAATCCGGATTTCCCCTTTATCGTCTACCCACGGCACCCTGAAAATGATCACCCGCTCAGGTTCAGCCATTCTTTCAAATACCTTAAAGGCTTTATAACGGGGGTTCTGTTCTATAAACGGAATAATGTATTCGGCCACTTCATGTACCGCCTGCAGAAATTCAGGCTCACCGGGGTTCCTTTCCTGGATAGTAGTAAGTATATTCAAGACTTTCGTATATTGTATATTGTGTTCAAATATAAATACGATATATTATTTAGGCTTTTTTTATTTTGATAAATTTTTATTTTGAATGGAATAATTAAATTCTATCTTGTTATTGTTCTGTTTTTAACTGAATAGGTTCTGTTTTTCCGGGAAAATCCAAATTTTCAGGCTACGAAGCTCTCTCTTGGCAGGAGGATATTTCGAGAGAGATTGTTTTCTTCCACGGAATAATACACTGATTTCGCCCGGTAGGCTAAAAGCTTTGCCGGTTTTACGCTGTGTCGTGCGACATCCCATCAGATTTTTGCCTAATTTTGAAGCCTTATACAAACGGCATGCTTCAGAGAATTCTTGTATTTTGTATTTTATCATTTTCAGTGGCGGGACAGGTGCCCGCGTATAAAAACCGGGCCCTGAGCCCGGATGACCGCACCCGCGACCTGCTGGCGCGCATGACCGCAGACGAGAAGGTGGGCCAGCTGCTGTGCCCCATGGGTTGGGAAATGTATATAAAGGAAGGAAATTCGGTCAGTTACTCTCCCGCCTTCCGGGAAATGATCGATACCCGGCACATAGGAGCTTTCTGGGGCGTATACCGCGCTGATCCCTGGACCCGCAAAACCCTGGAGACCGGGCTGAACCCGGCCCTGGCTGCCCATGCCGGCAACGCGCTTCAAAAATATGTAATGGAAAACACCCGGCTGGGTATTCCGCTGTTCCTGGCAGAAGAATCTCCACACGGTCATATGGCCGTAGGTACCACGGTTTTTCCGACCGGTATCGGGCAGGCAGCCACCTGGAATCCTGCATTGATCAGCAAAGCTTCTGCCGCCATGGCCCGCGAAGTAAGGCTGCAGGGCGCGCACATCAGCTACGGGCCCGTTATGGACCTCTCGCGTGATCCGCGGTGGTCAAGGGTGGAAGAGAGCTTTGGCGAAGATCCCGTACTGACGGCCGCCATAGGCGTGGCCACGGTGCAGGGTGCCGGCGCCGGTAAGCTGTCAGAACCGTACAGCGTGGTATCCACCCTTAAACATTTTATTGCCTACGGGATCCCGGAAGGCGGACATAACGGCAATACCGCCCTGGTGGGCGAAAGAGAGCTGCACGAAAACTTTCTCCTGCCTTTCCGGGAAGCGGTGAAAGCCGGGGCGCTGTCGGTCATGACAGGGTACAATTCTATTGACGGAGTGCCGTGTACAGCCAATCCCTGGCTCTACCGCAGCCTGCTCAAATCCCAATGGGGCTTCCGCGGGTTTGTGGTTTCCGACCTCTTCAGCATCAACGGACTTGCCGGAAGCCACCGGGTGGCGGAAAACCTGCAGGAGGCCGGCGAGCTTTCGCTTGGCGCCGGGGTGGATATGGACCTGGGAGCGAGTGGTTTTGCGCGGATAAAGACCTCGCTGGAGGAGGGAAAGATCACCCTGCAGCAGCTGGACGAGGCCGTGGGGCGTATCCTGAAGCTGAAATTTGAAATGGGACTGTTTGAAAACCCGTACGTAAACCCGCAACGGGCCGCTGAAGGAGTACGTACGGCAGCGCATATCGCCCTGGCCCGCCAGGTAGCCCGTGAGTCGATCGTATTGCTTGAAAACAAAAACGGGGTTCTTCCCCTCCGGCCGGGTACCCGGCGAATAGCGGTCATAGGGCCTAATGCCGATAACCGCTACAACCAGCTGGGCGATTACACCGCCCCGCAGGAAGACAGTAACGTGATTACGGTTTACGAAGGTATAAAGCGGCGGTTTAAGAATGCCGAGGTGAGCTACGTGAAAGGTACAGCCATACGCGACACGCTGAACACCGATATCGCTGCTGCGGTACAGGCAGCCCGCAGGGCCGATGTGGCGGTAGTAGTGGTGGGCGGATCCAGCGCACGCGACTTCCGGACGAAATATATAGAAACCGGTGCTGCCGTAAGCAATAACGAGTTGGTGCAGGATATGGAGAGCGGCGAAGGCTTTGACCGGGCCACCCTCAGCCTGATGGGAAAGCAGCAGGAGCTGCTGGAGGCGGTTAGGACTACAGGCACACCGCTGGTGGTGATCTATATTGAAGGCAGACCCCTGGAAATGAACTGGGCGGCAGCAAATGCCGATGCCCTGCTTACCGCCTGGTACCCGGGGCAGGAGGGAGGCAATGCCCTGGCCGATGTGCTTTCGGGTGATGTTAATCCTTCGGGCAGGCTGCCGATATCGGTACCCCGTTCGGTAGGGCAGCTCCCGGTATACTACAACAGGAAGCACCCGCAGGGACACGATTACGTGGAACTGCCGGCAAGCCCGCTGTATGCGTTCGGATACGGGAAAAGCTATACAACCTTTGCTTATTCGGATCTGAAGGTAGAAAAGAAAGGTGAGACCGATTTTGAGGTAGTTTTTCGCCTTAAAAATACCGGGCAGCGCGAGGGAGAAGAAGTAGTTCAGCTCTACCTGCGCGATGAGGTGGCTTCGGTGGTTCAACCCCTGAAGCAGCTGAAAAAATTCAGGAAAGTACAATTGAAACCGGGCGAAGAGCAGCAGCTTACCTTCACCCTCCGTGCCGGTGAGCTGGAAATCATTAACCGGAAAATGCAGAAAACGGTAGAGCCGGGAGAATTTACGGTGATGGTCGGGGCCTCATCAGCAGATATACGGCTGGAAGGGAAGTTTTGGGTAGATAGTTCCGAGTAGATAGTTCCGAGTAGAGAGTAGAGAGTAGAGAGTAGAGAGTTTCGGGAACCACTCGGAACTCACAACTCACAACTCGAAACTAAAGAATAGATTTAGTCTAAAAACAAACATGAAATTACACGAATTAAAAGCCGGCCAGAAGGCAGTGATCAGATACCTTGATATGGAGCATCTTCCCATGAAGGTGGTGGAGATGGGCTGTTTTCCGGGAAGCGAGGTAGAGCTTGTCCTGAAGGCTCCCCTGGGCGACCCCTACTACCTCCGGGTAGACGGTATGCCGCTTTGCATGCGCAGGGATATGGCCATGCAGGTAGATGTGGAACTCTTAAGCAACGGAACACATGGAATTTAAGGTAGCGCTGGTAGGGAACCCGAACGTGGGGAAAACATCGGTTTTTAATACGCTGACCGGGCTTAACCAGCGGGTAGGCAATTACCCCGGCATTACAGTAGACCGGAAAACCGGGACCACCCGGATCAACGATACGCTCAGGGCAAAGATTATTGACCTGCCGGGTATATATTCTATTCAACCCGGCTCAAGAGACGAGGAGCTGGTGCTGGAAACCCTTTTTGATCCCCACAATAAATTCTTCCCCGATGTGGTGGTGGTAGTGGCTGAAGTGGAGAACCTCAAAAGAAACCTGCTGCTGTTTACACAGATCAAAGACCTGGGCTTTCCGGCTGTGCTGGCCATCAACATGGCCGACCGCCTGTCGGCCAAAGGGATACAGATCGATATACAGGCCTTATCGGAGCAGCTCAAAACAGAAGTGGTGCTGATTTCTACCCGCACGGGCCAGGGCATTACCGAGCTGAAAGCAGCCATGGCCCGGTATGCCGATGCCCACACCGGCCCGTTAACCCGCCTGGCCGCGGTAGACGAAGACTACTTCCGCTCCATGGATTATAAAAGCTGGCTGGCACGCTCGCAGGGAGCCGTATTTGAAGGTGTGCCGGTTCCTGACGATGAGCTTTCAACCGGAGATATCAAACGGCTTCAGCAGAAAGAAACCATTAAGCGCTACCAGCTGATCGGTGAAATACTGAAATCTGCCTATACCAAAGATATTTCGGAAGCTACCGGGTGGCAGGCCCGGGCCGACCGCATCCTGACGCACAGGGTATGGGGGTACCTGATCTTTTTCGGGATTATGATGCTGGTTTTCCAGGCTATTTTTTCGTGGTCGGCCATCCCTATGGACTGGATCGACGAGAAGTTTGCCCAGCTGTCTGCCTGGGTGTCGGCCACCCTGCCCGAAGGCAAGTTTACCGGGCTCCTTTCGGAAGGCGTTATTCCCGGTATTGGCGGCGTAGTCATCTTTATTCCCCAGATCGCCATCCTTTTTATGTTTATCGCCCTGCTGGAAGAAAGCGGTTATATGAGCCGGGTGGTTTTCCTGATGGATAAGCTGATGCGGCCTTTCGGACTGAGCGGCAAGTCGGTGGTGCCGCTTATTTCCGGGGTGGCCTGCGCCATTCCGGCCATCATGTCGGCCAGGAATATCGAAAATACGCGTGAAAGGCTTATTACCATGCTGGTAACGCCGTTTGCCACCTGCTCGGCCCGTATACCCGTCTACGTGATCATTATTTCCCTGGTTATTCCCGATCAGAAGGTATTGGGCGTTATCGGCCTGCAGGGACTGGTGATGGCGCTTATGTATTTCCTGGGCTTCGTGGCGGCCCTAGGCGGGGCATGGCTCCTGAAAAAGGTGGTTAAGCCCGTTACCAAAAGCTATCTCATCATAGAAATGCCGCCTTACCGCCGTCCCTTAGCTAAAAATGTGCTGAATATGATGATTGAGAAGACCCGCTCATTTGTGGAAGGGGCCGGTAAGATCATCCTGGCGCTTTCGGTGCTCCTGTGGTTCCTGGGCTCCCATGGCCCGGCCTCTACTTTCGGGAAGGCCGAAGAAAAGGTAACGGAGAGCTTTGCGGGGAAAAACCTTTCGGAAGAAGAATGGCAGGATGAAGTGGAAGGGTATAAGTTACGCCATTCGTATATCGGTATGATGGGAAGCGGCATAGAGCCTGTTTTTCGTCCGTTAGGATACGACTGGAAAGTGAGTATCGCCGTGCTGACGTCTTTTGCGGCCCGCGAGGTATTTGTAGGCAACCTGGCCACCCTTTATAACATAGGCAGCCACGGAGAAGAAGAAACCCGGATTGTGGAGAGAATGGACCGGGAGCGGAGGCCTGACGGCTCCAGGATGTTTGACCTGGCTACGGGCGCCTCGCTGTTGCTTTTTTATGCCTTTGCCATGCAGTGCATATCTACGATTGCCATTATGCGGCGCGAGACCAACTCCTGGAAATGGACCATCATCCAGATTCTTTTTATGAGTACGCTGGCTTATCTTTCTGCGTTTTTAGCTTATAGCTTACTGAAATGATACAGGATATTTTAATGTACGGAGCCGTTGTGGCTGCCCTGGCTTTCCTGGGGCGCAGGTGGTTGTGGCCCCGGAAACCCAAAAAACCCGGTTGCGGACCCGATTGCGGATGCGGGTGAGGGCTCACGGAGGGGTGTAATCTGTAAGAAAAAAATCCCGTGAGAAAAACGCTCCGTGAGAAAAACATGACAACAGTCAGCCGGCCCGCGCCGAAAACCTGAGAAACCTCATGCCTCCGGAAGACAAAAACAGCCGAAATTTGCACCTTCAAAATCCGAGATATGTCAAACGAACGAATTAAGATTCCGGCCCTCTTCTCCAAAATAATGGACGCCGAAACCGCTGCCTCCTTTATTGAAGACAACATGGTGGTAGGCGCCAGCGGCTTCACCAAAGCCGGCGACAGTAAAGTGGTGCTTCCGGCCTTTGCCGAGCGGGCCCGGCAGGAAAAAATAAAAATCACTCTCATGACAGGTGCTTCACTGGGGCACGATACAGACGGTAAGCTGGCCGCAGCCGGCGCCCTGAAGAAACGTATGCCTTTCCAGGTTGACCGGGTGCTGAGACAGAAGATCAACGCGGGAGAAGTGCTGTTCATTGACCAGCACCTCAGCGAAAGCGCCGAGCTTCTCCACAATAAAAACCTGCCATCGGTAGACATTGCCGTGATCGAGGCGGCGGGTATTGAGCGCGACGGCAGCCTGATTCCGACCACTTCAGTGGGTAACTCGGCTACATTCGCCGCCCTGGCCAAACGGGTGATTGTAGAGATCAATACCGCCGTGCCCCTGAGCATTTTCGGTATTCACGATATTTACCAGGCAGAAGACTACCCGCACCGCAACGTGATCCCGATTGTGGCGGCTGAAAATAAGATCGGCCGGCGGACCATCCCGCTGGACCCGGAAAAAATAGTAGGAATTGTCTTTACCGACATCAAAGACAGTCCGGCAGACGTGGCCGAACCCGATACCAAAACCACGGCCATAGCGCATCATATCCTGCGTTTCTTTGAAAATGAGGTGAAGATGGGCCACCTGACCGAAAGGCTGCTGCCTATACAGGCGGGCATCGGCAAGGTAGCCAACGCCGTGCTGACCGGGTTTAAAAACAGCTCTTTCTACGACCTGACCATGTTTTCGGAAGTGCTGCAGGACAGCACCTTTGATCTCATTGATGCCGGGAAGCTCTCGGTAGCGTCGGCTTCGTCGATCACCGTGTCGGAATCGTGCTATAACCGGGTTTTCGGAAACCTGCAGAACTACCGCGATAAGATCGTGCTTCGCCCGCAGAACATTTCCAACACCCCCGGCCTGATCCGCCGCCTGGGGATCATCGCCATCAATACCGCCATTGAATTCGATATTTATGGCAACGTGAACTCCACGCACATTTCAGGCACCCATATCATGAACGGTATCGGGGGCTCAGGTGATTTTGCCCGGAATGCCTACCTGAGCATTTTTGTTACCCAGGCCGCTTCTAAAAACAATACCATTTCGCATGCATTGCCGATGGTTTCGCACGTGGACCATACCGAGCATGACGTAGACATTATCGTTACTGATGTAGGACTGGCCGATTTGCGGGGACTGGCGCCGCGGGAGCGGGCCCAGGTGATCATCGATAACTGCGTGCATCCCGATTACCGTGAGCAGCTGCAGTCGTACTTTGACCGGGCCAAAGAAAGGGGCGGACATACCCCGCACATCCTGGAAGAAGCTTTCAGCTGGCACGTTAACCTGAAGAACAAAGGAACCATGATGCTGGAACCGGTTGAATCGCCGGCAGATTTATTAGGGGGATTGGCCTAAACCTGCGTATATTTGAGCTGAAACATCTGTTCAATACGCTATGAAATTCGGCCAGGTACCCGACCCCTCGGTAATTGACTTCAGCATTCCGGAAACCCCGGAGGTAACCTTCGATCTGCTGAACCATTACAAGGCAGACCAACCTATGGAACTGTACGTAGGTTGTGCCAAATGGAACAAGACAGACCTGAAGGGATTCTACCCCAAAGGCGTAAAAGATGAACTGATCTATTATTCGGGTCAGTTCAACGCCATTGAGCTGAATGCCACGTTTTATAATTCGCCTACACCGCAGCAGGTGGAGACCTGGAAGGCAAAAACTCCGCCGGGCTTCAGGTTTTTCCCTAAGCTGCCTCAAACCATCAGCCATTTCGGCCGTTTGCTGAATACGGATGAAAAAGTACGGGATTTTGTGGATGCCACCGTGCTCTTCGAGGAAAAGCTGGGAATGGCCTTCCTGCAAATGCACGATAATTACAAGCCGAAAGATTTCAGGCGGCTGGAAGATTTCCTGCACGGCTTTCCGAAAGGCTACCCGCTGGCCCTGGAGGTCAGGAACCAGGAATGGTTTTCAGATCCGGTGGTCAGTAAAAACCTGTATACGCTGCTGGAAGAAACCGGTGTAACCAATGTGCTGGTAGATACCGCCGGCCGGCGCGATATGATGCACATGCGCCTGACCACTCCGGTGGCCTTTGTCCGCTATGTAGGCGCCAATCATCCTTCAGATTATGCCCGGCTGGAAAATTGGGTAGCTACCCTGAAAAAATGGAAAGAGGCCGGGCTGCAGAAGCTTTTTTTCTTTATTCATCAGAATGTAGAACTGGAATCGCCGCTGCTGGCAGCCCATTTTATCCGGAACCTGAACCGTGAGCTGGGTACTGACCTGCACGTTCCTGTCAGGCCGGAAATTCAGCCGGGCTTATTCAGCTGATGAGGTCTTCGTAAGGCGACCGGATGTTGTTCAGCTCCACTTTGGCAAAAGGCACATAAAACGAGGTGGTCTGGATATTGCTGTGCCCCAGTATTTTCTGCAGGTGGTTAATGGCAATACCGTTTTCGAGAGAGTGAACGGCAAAGCTGTGCCGCAATGTAGTGAGCTTTGCCGTTTTGCCTATGCCTGATTCTTTAAGCGCCTTTTGAAAAACCAGCTGGATATTCCTGGCCGAGTAGTGCCCTATGCCTCCCGAGCCGGGGAAAAACACATCAACGGGCTTATACTTGTTCTTATACTCTTCGATCAGCGGGTTCAAGGCCGGGCTAAGACGGAGGATCCGGGTCTTTTTGGGCTGATCCGAATCAATCCGGATCGTATGGTTCCCGGTATCAATATCTTCTACTTTAAGGCTTATGGCTTCATTGACCTTCAGGCCGTTGTTGTAGATGATGATGAGTAAAAGCTTATGCTTGAGGTTTTTGATACCGGAGAACAAAACCTGGAGCTCGCTCCTGGATAAGATTTCCACCGATTGCTCGTCTTTGATCTTACCGGTGGCCTTGATATTGAGCTTCCGGTTATAAATTTTGTCAAAGAAGAGGATAATGGCTTTTCCCGTCTGTGCTGCTACCTGCGGCGAGGTCTTTTTACTTAATCCCAGGATGTACTCGGAAATCAGTTCATCGGTAAATTTGTTTTGGGGATAATCCCGGAAATTATTGTAAAAAACAAAAATAGCGTTACGGTAGGCGGCAATAGTGGCAGAATTGTACTTCCCTTTTTTTAATAGTTCGGTAAATCGTTCAATTAAATGAGTCACAGTTTTCTAAATGGTTATAAGATTAATTCAAAATTAGATTTTTCACTAAAAATTAGCAACTTTAAATGCTATAATTGTGGAAAATATGCTCTGAAATAAGCCATCCGGCCGTCCAGGCGGCCTGAAAATTGAAACCGCCGGTCACAGCGTCGATATCCAGCACTTCTCCCCCCAGGTAAAGATCGGGGTATTTACAGGTAGAGAAGCTTTCAGCATTCACCTCGTCCAGGCTTACTCCGCCGGCCGTTACAAATTCTTCCTTAAAAGTGCTTTTTCCGTTTACGCTGAATTTAGAGGCTGTAAGATTTTCCAGGAGAGCAGCAATCTGTTTTTTGCCGCCTTCGGCTCCTTTCCGGAACTCGGATATACCGGATTTATCACAAATATAAGTCCAGAATCGTTGCGAAACGCCTGAAACCGGCAGCATTCTTATATTTTTTTTAGGATTTTCGCTAAACCTTTTCTTAAGCTCTTTTTCCAGATCATTTTTGTTCCTGTCAGCGAGCCAATTTACCTCAATTTCAAAGATGTAGCCGGTTTTTTTCAGGAGATAGGCCCCCCATGCCGAGAGTTTAAGGACGGCAGGGCCTGAAAGTCCCCAATGGGTGATCAGCAGCGGGCCCTCCTGTACCAGCGAGGTTTTTGCAACCGATACCCGTGCCCTGCTGAAGCTGGTTCCCTGCAGGGCGGTCAGTGTACCATCAGGAATATTAAAGGTAAAAAGAGAAGGCACGGCTTCTGAAAAAGCCAGGTCCAATTGCTGAAGAGCAGACCATACCCGGGCATCGCTGCCGGTGGCGATCATCAGCCGGCGGGTCTGGTAAACCTTTCCTTCCGCGGTCTGTACCTCCCAACCTGCCGGCACAGGTGTTATCTTCTCTACCCGGCTGTGGAGCAGCAGGTCGATGCCTCCGGCTTCTTTCAGGAAACAGTTGATAATGGTTTGTGAAGAGTCAGATACGGGAAAAACGCGGCCGTCTTTTTCTGTTTTGAGCGCTACCCCTCTTTTTTCAAACCATTTCCGGGTATCGGCTGAGCTGAATTTCTCAAATGCCTTTTCCAGGAAATCACCTCCACGGGGATAGTTACGGGCCAGCTCTCCGGGATCGGAAACCGCATGGGTAACGTTGCATCTTCCGCCTCCCGAAACTTTTACTTTCTGAAGCACCTTTCCCTGTTTCTCCAGGATGGCTACCTTCAGTCCCGGCACTTTCTTTTTTGCATTGATCGCGGCAAAAAAACCGGCGGCACCTCCTCCTATCACTAGGAAGTCGAACATACGCTTATCTGTATTTATCCATCAAAGATAGGCGGTAGGTACGAAGAGAGGAAATGATTTCTTCAAAACCCTCCAGCGGAGAGCCGTATTCAAATTTTACATTTTTAATGGTACCGTCGGTAAATTCAATTTCCAGCCATTCTGCCCCGCCGTCGGCATAATCGGGGTACCCGTACTGATCTTTCAGCCGCAGAAATTTGTCTTTCGGAAAACCGGCCAGGTCGGCTTTGATCTGGTTCAGCAGCGAATTGTCGCGGTGTTCGATGCTTTCGGTGTCGCTACCCCCGCGTTCTTTTCTCTCTACCTGTTTGAGAATGACCGAATTATTTTCCACGATCAGCTCATTGTAGCACTTGCCTATGCACATGCCGAAAGACTGCCCGGATTTCAGCCGCACGATGTTATCGCGGAGGGGTTGAACAGCGTTTTTTTCCTCGCAGGAAAATGCCATCATTATTATGGCAGAAAAGGTAATGAATAGCTTTTTCATAGTTATTTTTGTGCCTTGCCCGGCTGCTGTGTTGCAACCGGTGAGGTGCCGCCGGCCAGGTGCATGGCCGGTTTGTATAATTAGACATTATTCAGAGGAAAAAGGTTGGAATGACGCAATTAAAATTTATAGCGGAAACGCTGAATATTTCTGTTTCGCAGGTAACAAAAACAACAGAGCTGCTGGACTCGGGGGCTACGATCCCCTTTATAGCCCGGTACAGGAAAGAGGCGACCGGCAGCCTGGATGAGGTGGCCATACAGGAGATCCGGAAATTGTATGAGAAGCTGAAGGAAGCCGATAAGAGGCGGGCGGTTATCCTGGAATCTGTTGAAAGCCAGGGGAAGCTTACTCCCGAGCTGCGAAAAAAGCTGGAAAACGCGGTATTTGTATCCGAGCTGGAGGAGATTTACCTGCCTTACCGGCCCAAAAAGAAAACCCGCGCCTCTGTGGCTATAGAAGCCGGCCTGGAGCCCCTGGCCCGGCTGCTTTTTGAGCAGAAGGAGCGTTCGGTAGAGCCGGTGGCCGCCCGTTTCCTGAACGATAAGATCACCACGGTAGAGGAAGCGCTGGCCGGCGCCCGCGATATCATGGCCGAATGGATCGCCGAAGATGCCGACTGCCGCCGGAAGGTCAGGCTGCTCTTTGAGAAAAGCGGCGTGCTGGAAGTGAGTGTCAGGAAAGGCAAGGAGGCGGAAGGCCAGAAGTTCAAGGATTATTTTGACTACTCCGAAACGGCAAAGAATATCCCCTCGCACCGCTACCTGGCCATCCGGCGCGGAGAAGAGGAGGGATTCCTGAAAGCAGGCATTCATATCGATACGGAAGAAGCGCTGGATAAGCTGGAAAGAGGTCTGCTGAAAGGAATGCCGGAGTCTAAAGAGCAGGTGGAGCTGGCCATGGCCGATTCGCTGAAACGGCTGATGCTTCCGGCCCTGGAGAAAGAGTTTGACGGCAGCCTGAAAGAAAAGGCAGACAAAGCCGCTATTGCCATATTTACTACTAACCTTCGCCAGCTGCTGCTTTCGCCGCCCATGGGGCAGAAACGGCTGATGGGCATTGATCCGGGGTTCCGAACGGGTTGTAAGGTGGTTGTGCTTGATGAGCAGGGCAACCTGAAAGAAGACGATGTGATCTACCCGCAGGGAAAGAGCATGGAAGCCGAAGCCCGGCTTATCCATTTCTGGAATATGCATAAAACGGAAGTGGTGGCCATTGGTAACGGAACGGCCGGCCGCGAAACGGAGCAGTTTGTGAAAGAGGTGATCAGGCGGCGGCCCGAGTTTAAGCCGATCCGGGTGGTGATGGTTTCCGAGCAGGGAGCCTCGGTGTATTCAGCTTCTGATGTGGCGCGGGAGGAGTTTCCGCACAAAGACATTACCGTACGCGGCGCCGTATCCATTGCCCGCCGGCTGATGGACCCGCTGGCTGAGCTGGTGAAGATCGACCCCAAATCAATCGGAGTGGGGCAGTACCAGCACGACGTCAACCAGAAAGAATTGAAAGAATCGCTGGATACGGTGGTCGGGTCGTGCGTGAACCTGGTAGGCGTGGAGCTGAATACGGCCAGCCAGCATTTGTTGAGCTATGTGTCGGGCATAGGGCCGTCTATTGCCCGCAATATCGTAGAATACAGGGCAGCTAACGGCAAGTTCGGTAGCCGGAAAGAATTGAAAAAGGTACCCCGGCTGGGTGAAAAGGTTTTTGAGCAGGCCGCCGGTTTCCTGCGGATACACGGTGCGAAAAACCCGCTGGATAACTCGGCGGTACACCCCGAGTCGTATCACCTGGTAGAGAAGATGGCAAAAGACCTGCACGTTGACCTGAAGACCTTCCTGGCTTCGGAAGAGCTGCAGAAGCAGGTAGAGGTGAAGCGGTATGTGTCAGGCGAAGTAGGACTACCCACCCTCCAGGATATCTTGCAGGAGATCAGGAAACCGGGAAGGGACCCAAGAGAGCAATACGAAAGCGTGGAATTTGCCGATGTGAATTCCATTGGTGACCTGAGAACGGGTATGGTGCTGCCGGGAATTGTTACCAATATTACGGCTTTCGGGTGTTTTGTAGACATCGGGGTGCACCAGGACGGCCTCGTCCACCTGTCGCACCTGGCCAACCGCTTTGTGCGTGACCCGAATGAAGTAGTAAAGGTACACCAGAAAGTAACGGTGAAGGTGCTGGAAGTAGATGAAGTACGCAAACGGATTGCCCTCAGCATGAAAGAAGTATGATAGAAGAAGCACTTTCGCTCATTCCTTCCCCCTCTGCGTGGGCGCTGTATTTTCTTTGCGCCCTGTTTATCGGGATGTCTAAAACCGGGATTCTGAACATCGGTACGCTGGCTATACCGTTCTTTGCCATGCTCTTCGGGGCACGGTATTCTACGGGCATTGTGCTGATCCTGCTGTGCTTTGCCGACCTGGTGGCCGTGATTTATTACCGCAAAGCCTTTCTGTGGAGTGAGGTGAAGCAGCTGCTTCCCATGGCCCTGGCGGGCCTGGTGGCCGGGCTGCTGCTGGGACAGTATATAGATGACCGGACCTTCAAAATACTTATCAGCTTTTGTATCCTGCTGGGCATGGGCATAATGCTTTGGACACAGAGCAGCTCCCGTTTCGGCCGGCTGGTCAATAACCGCTGGTATTCTCCTCTTTTTGGGTTCATTATGGGCTTTTCTACCATGATCGGTAATGCGGCAGGTCCGGCGCTGTCGGTGTATATGCTGTCGAAAAAGCTTGACAAGATCACTTTTACGGCCACGGCTGCCTGGTTCATTATGATTCTCAACTTCACGAAGATCCCCCTGCAGCTTTTTGTGTGGCATAACCTGAGCTACCAGGGGCTTATCCTGAACATAATGGCTCTCCCCTTTATTATCCTGGGCGGTATCCTGGGGATAAAAATTCTGAAGGTCATGCCGGAAAAAAGGTTCCGGCAGGTAATTATGGTGTTAGTGGTGATATCGGCATTATTCCTCGTATTCAAATGATGGCTTTATTTTTCTTACTGATGGCGCATACGGGTCCGGCACCGGGCATGGCCGCCCTGATCCGGCAAAACGGGGCAGAAGAGCTGCGGGTGAGCGGCCGGTCGGTTCTTCCTGAGGGCCCGCAGGTAAGTGAGCAAACCTGCTTCAGAATGGCATCGGTTTCCAAGCAGTTTACGGCGGCCTGTATCATTTTGTTGAAAAATGAAGGTAAATTATCGTACGAAGACCCGCTGGATAAATTTTTCCCGGGCTTTGATCCTGCGGTCCGGCTGAAGCATCTTCTTACGCATACTTCGGGTTTATACGATTATGAAGGGCTTATTCCTGCCGGCCGTACGGAGCAGGTTTCTGATGCCGACGTACTGAAATGGGTGTCGGGTATCGGTGCTACGTATTTTGTACCGGGCAGCCGCTACCGCTACAGCAATTCGGGGTTCTGTATTCTGTCGCAGGTGGTAGAGAAAGTATCGGGGCAGCCTTATGCTGAATTTCTGAAGGAGCGCATCCTCGGGCCACTCGGCATGGATCATTCTTTTATCTATCGGGCCGGTGAGCCTATGCCTGCCCGGGCATTGGGGTATGCGCTGCAGAACGATAAGGTGACGGAGTCAGACCAAAGCGTAACTTCTGCCACAAAAGGCGACGGCTGCCTGTATACTTCGCTGGCCGATTACAGGAAATGGATGGATGCAATAGTTGAGAACAGGCTTTTTAACCTGGAACAGGAGCTGAAGCAGGTCAATTACAGGATTAAAGAGGATCTTTTCTACGGGTTGGGCTGGTTCAATATAGGAGGGAATGAATTGTTTCACACAGGCTCTACCTGCGGTTTCAGCAATGTGGTGTGGCTGACCCTGGATGGCCGCAATGCGCTGGTTTATTTTTCCAACCTGGCAGATTATCACGCACCGGCATTTGTACTTGAAAACGGGCTGAAGTTCCGGAAGCCGGCGTTCGCACTGGAAAAAGTGCTGACGTTAACCGATTGATTGTTTCACACAGATTTACACAGAAAGAATCTATCGGTGTATTCAGGTCTGTGTAAGCCGGTTATTGGCTTATGATGGGATAATACCGCTCCTCCAGCACGATTTTGTGGTGAACGGCATGTCCCAAAAGCATGAAAGCCAGGGCCAGAGGTGTTATCCGGAGGTTATTGGCGGTACCCACCCGCAGGATCATGTCACGGCTCATGTGCTGAAACAGCATCTCCGTGGCAGAACGCACCGTTTTGTATTCTTCCAGCAGATCCTCAACAGTACGCGAGGCCGCCACCGTATTTTGGGCATACGTTTTTTCTTCAAAGCCCGGCAGCGAAACGGTCTCGCCGCGTGAAATGCACAAGGCGCGAAAAGACATGATCCGCTCGGTATCGATGCAGTGTTGTAAAATGTCTTTTACCGTCCATTTCCGCGGGGCATATACACGGTCTCCCAAACGGAGGAGATTATCGGTATCACCGAAAATTTTTTCCGGCGAATATTGCTCAAATGCATCGGCCAGGCTGATATCGTCAGGAATACGCACGATATACGCATCGAAATACTGAGGCAGGAAGGGGAGGTCTTTTATGTTCATAAGATGAATTTAATGGAGGTTCAGGCTGAGCCCGAACAGGATTACAAAAACCAGTGAAGTCAGCGCCAGCGTTTTCAGGTACGGATCCGGGTTTTCATGTTTACTCACCTGTATACCGTTCAAAAAGATCAGCGGGAAGCTCAGCAGGTAATAAGGCTGGCCGTTTTTGAGGGAGATGTAGGCCACTGCACCCCCCATGGCGATCAGCAGCAGGCACCAATGGTAAATAAGCGCTTTTTTTCTTCCCAGCCGTACAGGAATGGTTATTTTCCCGGCTTTCCTGTCCGACTCCATGTCCCGGATGTTGTTAATGTTCAGCACGCCGGTGGCCAAAGCCCCGCAGGCAATCCCGGGAAGCAGCAACGACCACTCAAAGTGCAGCGTGTAAAGGAAATAGCTGGCTACCACGCCTGTAAGGCCGAAGAACAAAAGCACCGATACATCTCCCAGGCCCACGTAGCCATACGGTTTCTTACCGGCGGTATACGTATAGGCGGCGGCCATGGCCAGGAGGCCGAGCCCCAGGAAACCCCGGAAGTACACCGATGAAAAACTGCCGAAAGCCACCACAAGCAGGTAAATACCCGAAAGAAAAGCGGCTGTTCCGGTAATGAGAATGGCATTCAGCATTTGCCGGGGCGTGATCTCGCCGCTTTGCACTGCCCGTACGGGTCCTACACGCTCTGCAGTGTCGGCACCGTTCCTGGTGTCGCCGTAGTCATTGGCAAAATTCGACATCACCTGGAGGAGTATGGTGGTGAGCACGGCCCATGCAAACACATCCCGGCGGAACATAAACACATGCTGAGCCAATACTGCCCCCATCAGAATGCTCGACAACGCCAGAGGCAGGGTCCTGAGGCGGGCAGCAACAATCCATTTCTTCATTTAAACACCTACCGCCTTGCGGAACTCTTCGTTATCCGGGGTGATTTTTGATTCAAAGAAGTGGGTGAGGTTCCCGTCTTTATCTATCACGTACTTGCAGAAATTCCAGGTAGGTTCTTTGTCGTTCCAGCCGTTCAGCTCTTTTTCCGAAAGCCACTTATAAAGGGGGGCTTTATCTTCTCCTTTGACGTCGATTTTCGAGAACATCTTAAAGGTAACGCCATAGTTTTTCTGGCAGAACTCGGCGATCTCTTCGTTTGAGCCGGGTTCCTGGCTCATAAAATTATTGGCCGGGAAACCCAGTACGGTCACTTTATCGCCGTATTTTTCATGAAACTTCTGCCAGTCGGCATACTGGGGCGTAAAGCCGCATTTAGATGCTACGTTGATGATGACCACGGGTTTGCCTTTGTAGTCTGAAAGGTGTACAGGGTTTCCCTGAAGGTCGTTTAGCGTAAAATCGTAGAGAGAGCCTTTATGCTCCTGGTTTGCATCAATCATAGCCATGGAATTTTTCTTGGAAAAAATATTTTTGAACCATCCGAAGTTAACCGAGATCAGCAGGGCCGCCACCAGTACCGCCGCTACTGTGAACAAAGTTTTCATATGTTTGCTGTTTTAGAGAGACAAATATAACCAAACGCGGAATAAGATAAAAGTGAAAAGATAAAAGTGAAAAGTTACGGAATATTCATTTGTACAAATACAGGCCGCAGCTTTCCACTTTTGTCTTTTCGTTATTATCAGAACAACATTTTTATTAAAACAACATTCTGAACTTAATGGTTTCTTCTATGCTCCTGATCTCTTGTACGAACTCGCGGGAATACGATTTTTCGATATCCACGATCACGTAACCTATTTCAGGACTGGTTTTCAGGTATTGGCCGCGGATGTTGATGTTATGCTTGGCGAAGATATTGTTCAGCTTGGCCAGGATACCGGGCACATTGCGGTGGATATGAAGCAGCCGGTGCGAGTCGTGGAGCAGCGGCAGGCTCAGCTCAGGGAAATTCACACTTCCCGTGGTGCTTCCGTTATTGATGTACTCCAGTAAACGTTCGGGAACATACGCACCGATGCTTTGCTGGGCTTCTTCCGTGCTGCCCCCGATATGTGGCGTAAGGATCACGTTTTCAAGCCCCATCAGCTCAGAAGCAAAAGGATCTTTGTTGGTCTTGGGTTCTTTCGGGAAGACATCCACGCCGGCTCCGGCTACCTTGCCCGATTTCAGGGCATCTACCAGTGCCGGGATATCCACTACATGCCCGCGGGCCAGGTTCATGAAGATAACGCCGTCTTTCATTTGCTCAAACTGGCGTGCACCGATCAGGTTGGTATTTTCGGGCCGGCCGTCAATGTGCAGGCTGACAATATCGGCTACCTTGAAGACGTCTTCCATGGTACGGCACTTCCGGGCATTGCCAATGGGCATCTTGTCGGTAATATCGTAAAAATACACTTCCATTCCCAGGGCTTCGCCGATAACGGAAAGCTGGGTACCGATGTGCCCGTAACCGATCATGCCCAGCTTCTTTCCGCGTACTTCAAAGCTGTTGACCGCTGATTTATCCCAGGTACCCTTGTGCATGCCTGTACTTTTCACAAACACCTTACGGATCAGCATAATCATTTCACCGATCACCAACTCTACCACTGAGCGGGTATTGCTGTAAGGCGCATTGAAAACACTGATACCTCTTTTCTCTGCCTCTTTGAGGGCTATCTGGTTGGTGCCGATACAGAATGCCCCGATGGCCAGGAGCTTTTCGGCATGGGCCAGCACTTTTTCGGTGATATGGGTTTTTGAGCGGATCCCGATGATCGACACCTCTTTTATCTTCTCACACAGCTCTTCCTCATCCATGGCGCCTTTGTGGAACTCCACGTCAAAGCCCTGCTCTTCAAATGCCGCAACGGCGGCAGGGTGTACGTTTTCCAGCAGCAATACCTTGATCATGCTTTTGGGATAGGAGTAGCCCCGGGGAAGTTGATTGTAAAAAAGAAACTCGTCGAGGCTCTTGATCACGAAGTCGGCTACGGCAGTAACAGCCGGCCGTTCAACGTTTTCTATAAAGGCATAAAAGCGCTGGGCAAGTCCGTTCTTTTTAATCTCGTAGTCGGTGAATCCGTCCCCGATGACCGAAATGTGCCCGTCAAGCCCCAGTGACCTGACCACTTCGATCTTACCGCCGGTACGTGAAAGCGGGTTGCCGGTGTCTATGCCTGTGATATCCCCCTGTTCGTTGTATACAAAAGTGTTGGCATACACGTTTTCGGGCTTCAGTCCCAGGTATTCAACGACCGGCAGGATAAAATCTTTGAAACCGCTCGATATGATGAGGATATCGTCAGCATATTGCGAAAGAAATGCGCGGTTCCGGAGAAAAGAAGCGGTAATATTCTCCTTCAGAAAATCGACCAGGATGTCTACGTGGCTCCTGTTGGCATTCAGCAGGGCCAGCCGCCGGGTTAATGATTCGGAAAAGGTCAGCTCCCCGGTCATCCCTTTGTCGGTGAGCTCCCTGATCTGTGCTACCTTCTCTGCGCCGTCGGGAAAGGCTTTCAGCGCAATGGCGGCTAATTCATCCAGTCCTTCCACACGGGTAAGCGTACTGTCGAAATCAATGAGGAAATATTTCCTGGGGTCTGTTATCACGGTTTAATCAGTAATAGACTTACAAGGTACACAAGGAAGAAATTAAAAGAAATAAAGATTGTTTTAATTTCACGGTTATCTCCTATAAGTTATTCAAAAAAGAATACATTTTAGTCAATAGAATCCAGTATTTCCTCAAAGTCCTCGCTCATTTCTTTAAAGCGCTGCATGACCTTTTTCATGAAGGTATCGCCCAGCATTTCCTCGATGTCGTCTTCTCCGGATACATCCAATTCAGATACTTTATAAATTTGTTCCAGGTTTCCTGCTTCGAATTTGATAATGTACTTGTTGTTAAACGAGTACAGGTTGGCAGAGCAAAAATCGTTTTCAATGTTTTTTACTAATCTCATGAGAGTAATTGTATTGTTTGTTATTGGTATATGTTTGACCAGCTTGTCCTGCAAAAGTAAAAAAGAATCGGCTGAGTTTTTTACCCGGGGAAATTTTCATTTTAAAAAGAAAGAATATGACCGGGCAGAGCACTTTTTTTCAGAGGCTATACGCAAAGACCCCGGGCTGGCCGATGCCTACAATAACCGCGGGCTTATTTACCTGCACCGGGGCGAATGGGACAAGGCAGGCAAGGATTTTGAAGAAGCGGTAAGGCTGGACAAAACGTTTACCGATGCCCGCTATAACCTGGCCCGGTTTTACACCGAAACAGGGCGTGCTGATGCCGGGGAACCGCTTTTTAAAGAGCTGGCTGCCCGTATGGATACCTCCAGCGCTTTTCACAATGCCTATGGTCAGAATTTTATTATGCGTAATCATTACTCGGAAGGAGAGGAGCAGTTTAAGCGGGCATTGGAGATCAACCCGGATAATGTGGAGGCGCTGACCAACCTGGCCTATGTGAAAACTGTCAATCACCGGTATGAGGCGGCGGCGCCGCTCCTGGAAAAGGCCCTGGGGCTGTCGCCTGATTTTGTTTTTGCCCTGAATAACCGGGCCGTGCTTTACGGGCTGCAGAAGCAGTGGAGCAATGCCATACCCCTGCTGAAAAAGGCAGAGCAGGCCGAGCCCAATAACCTGGTGGTGGTCAATAACCTGGCCCTGTTTTACCTGGAAAGCGGCAGCCTTGCCGAAGGCAGGGAGAAAGTGCTGCGGGGAGAAAAGCTGAACGAAGAAAACGAATATACCCGGCGGAACCGCGCTGTGCTGCTTTTTAAGGAAGGCAAAACGGAAGAAGCCCTGATCCTGTTGAAAAACGTGGAAGCTGAGCACCCGGAAACCGACCATATTTACTATTACCTGGCACAGGTGTCTGAAGCGCTGGGAAACCGGCCGGAGGCCCGTAAATACGGTGAAACGGGCCGGAAGCTCAACGATCCGTGGATAGGGGAGTAATACGGGTTCCTGACCGGGTCAGTGCTTCAGTACGGGCTCGCATTCGTCCAGCACGTAATTGCATTCGTCCAGGTTTTCTGCATTGAGCCTGAACCTGCCGCGCACGGTCCAGATTTCGTCTGTCCTGAACTTTTTCCTGTTTTTAAGATTGAGCTGGATGATGGTTTCAGGCCCGGCCGCCCCGCAAAAAAAGCAGGAGGCCATTGGACGTGCCGAAAGAACGTAGATTTTGTCTTCAGGGTCAACAGGGATCATGTATCCTTTGATCTGCAATGCCTGTCCGTTCAGCTTTTTTACTTTTTCTCCGAAGGCCGGGAACAGGAAATACATGTCTTCTCCTTTAACGAACTTCCGGCTGAACTTTACGTCTTTCAGATCTTCCCAGGTGATGGTCCGGGCTTCGGCCCACCACAGGGAAAAGGGGATAAGCAGTAAGGCAATAGTTGTTTTCATAGGTTTAAATTTATTAAATGCAACATTGTTGCATTTGCAAATATTATACATTACTTTTGCATTACAAAATATTCGGGAGAAGAATTATGAACGATTGGCTCACTTACCCGGAACTCCAAACTTATATACCTATGAAAAAAGCAGGAATAGCATTAAATGTGGTGTCAATGGCTTTGCTCCACCTGGTATGTTGCGGTTTTCCCCTGGTTATGGCGCTGGGAGGAAGCATAGGGATGTACCTGTCTTTTAAATCGTACTCAGGGTGGTTCCTGGGCTTTCATCTGCTGACCGTGCTGGTCATGATCGGGGTACTTTACCGATCCCGGTATTCAGGGAAGCTGAAGGGGCAAAAGCTCTTTTTCTGGGTTTTTACCGTTGTAACGTTGGGCACTTATCTCTATACACACAGCAATCTCTTCAAATCAGAAGAAGAAATAATAAAGCAGCAGCATTTTGAACGGATTTTTAAAAATATAAAATGATGAAACTGAAAATGATCACCCTGGCCGCCCTGGTGGCCTTCTCGTGTGGCGGAAAGAAAAAGAGCCCGGTGCTTGATGAAGCCTATGAAGTTCATAAGGAAATACGGGAAATACAGAAAGAGGTCATCGCCCAATGGACGAAGCTGGATTCGCTGCAGAACAGCCCGGGGGCGTATCCGGGCCTGGATTCGGCAGTGGCGGCCAACAAGTCGGCCTACGACTCCTGGAAGCACGACCTCCTGGAAATACCGGGATACCCGCATATTCACCTGGAAGGAGATGTGCACGAACACCATCACCAGGAGCAGAGCGGGCTTCCCGATGAGCAGATCCTGGAAATTCAGAAGGCTTCGCGCTCGGGTATTGAGGATATTTTCAGCAGAAACCACCGTTTGCTGGAGAACTGATCCTGCCGGGCTCTTGGAAAATAGGGAGAATAGTAGGATATTGGCCCTGACAAACAAGATTTTATGAGCATTTTCAAAGATATCCGGGGGGCAGTAGAGCTCCTGAAGCACATCGATATCCGGCAATTAAGCGCCTTAAGCCGGAAAGTAGACCTGGGAGCGGCCATGAAGCAGCTTTCAGCCATGGACGAAACCCAGCTGCAGGGGCTGATGAAAATGCTGCATTCTTCGGGCAGGAAAAAAGAGCTGCCGGAGATCAACCCCGATTTTTACGAATTGAGCGACAAGCTGACGCCGGACCAGCGGGCCCTGCAGCTCAAAGTACGTAATTTCATGGAAACCGAGGTGGCACCCCATGTCAATGACTTCTGGTTGCGCGATGAGTTTCCTTACGATCTTATTCCGAAAATGGGCGAATTACGGCTTGCCGGTATTACCTATGAAGGCTACGATTGTCCCAACCTGCCTTTTCTTATGGAAGGGGTGCTGGCCATGGAAATGGCCCGGGTGGACGCTTCTATTGCTACGTTTTTCGGGGTTCAGAGCGGCCTGACCATGGGTTCGATATACCTGTGCGGCTCCGAAGAGCAAAAGCAGGAATGGTTGCCTGCTATGAACCGGATGGAGAAAATAGGGGCGTTTGGCCTGACCGAGCCGGAAGTAGGGTCGGGGGCAGCCGGCGGACTGACCACCACCTGTAAAAAAACGGCGGATGGCTGGGTGCTGAACGGGCAAAAGAAATGGATCGGCAACGCTACTTTTGCGGATGTGGTGGTTATATGGGCAAGGGATGAAGCAGACGGCGAAGTGAAAGGTTTCCTGGTACGTAAAAACAGCCCGGGTTTTCATGTAGAAAAGATCAGGGGCAAAATGGCGCTCCGGATCGTTCAGAACGGGCTGATCACCCTGACCAATTGTGTAGTGGAAGAAAAAGACCGTTTGCCGCATGCCAATTCTTTCAAAGATACGGCCAACGTGCTGCGGATGACCCGTGCCGGGGTGGCCTGGATGGCCGTAGGATGTGCCCGCGGGGCCTACGAAAATGCCCTGGCTTACACCCGTACCCGGAAACAATTCGGTAAGCCTATCGCCTCTTTCCAGCTGATCCAGAACCACCTGGTAGAAATGATCTCTAACCTCACGGCCATGCAGACCCTTGTTTTCCGCTTGTCTGAGCTGCAGGACCTCGGGCAGCTGAAAGACGAGCACGCCTCGCTGGCCAAAGTTTTCTGTACCTTAAGAACCCGTGATATTGTCAGGGGAGCCCGTGAAGTAATGGGCGGAAACGGTATCCTGCTGGATTACAACGTGGCCCGTTTTGTGGCCGATGCCGAGGCCATCTACTCGTATGAAGGTACCAAAGAGATCAATACCCTGATTGTGGGCCGGTCGATCACCGGGTTCAGTGCTTTTGTATAAGGGATCCTGACGGGGTCAAAGCACATAAAAAAAGGCTGCCATCCGGCAGCCTTTTTTTGTATAACAGATAGTCTCAAAATCACAGCGGATTCTGTACAACCAGTCCGTTTGTTCTTTCGATTTCGTTCTGAGGAATCGGAAGCTGCCATCTCTTATCACCGGCCTCAACTTCCATCAGACCGTTGGTATAAGAAGCATTGTGGTTACCTCCTCTTCTGTCCAGCTTAGAGTTAGTTCTTTTCAGGTCATAGAACCGGAAACCTTCTCCCCAAAGCTCAATTCTTCTCTGAGTACGGATTTCATCCATCAGATCAGCACCGGTTTTGGTTGATTTTACATAAGAAGGGTCACGGGTAACTACCATTTCCTGAAGAACAGTAGCCGCTTCGCTGTCTTTGCCCTGTGCTGCCAGCGCTTCCGCTTCGATCAGGTACAGTTCGGCAGCCCGCATGTACGGAACATCACCGATACTGCTTGACGGGTCAGCTACCTGGAATTTCTTATGCAGGTAAGGTACTCTTGAATAAGCGCTTGTTGGCAGAGGGAAATCGGCTGTATTTTTTCCGGTAGGATCAAACAGGGTCTTCCGGATATCGGTATCCGAAATCTTGTTGTAAAGTACCGAGAAAATGGTTTTCGGAGTAGCCCGGATAGCCGTAGAGTTAAAGTTAACAGACATGTAGGCGAAGAACGAATAGAAATAGTTGGTTTCTGCCTGGATGATCCGTGAACCCCATAACCACTCCTGGTTATCGTAGTTATTGAACCCTTTTACATAATCTGCTCTTGACATCAGCGTATAGCCGGTTCTGGCTTCTTTAGCAGCCTGGGCAGCTGTAGCCCAATCCTGCTTGGTTAAAGCAATACGGGCCTTGATTCCTTTGGCTACGTTAGCATCGAAATCCGATTTGGAAGGACGCTTGTAACCGGAAGAAGTAAACAGGCCGATGGCTTCGTCAATGTCCTTGTCGATCTGGGCATATACTTCAGCTACCGTGTTTCTTGGTGCAGGCTCAGTGGTAGGTTCCAATACCAGCGGCACACCCAGGTCACTGTTAGGCTGGCCGGCTACATAACGCTTTCCGAAAAGCTGAACCAGGCTGAAATAAGCCCATGCCCGGTAAGTCAGGGCCTGTGCCTTGATGGCGTCTTTGTCTTTCTGTTCGCCGGCTGCACCCTCCACGTTGGCAATGATCATGTTGGCATTACCAATGATGGCGTAGTAGAAACCGTAATTGTATAGGTTAGAATAAGCAGAAGGGTTGCTGTGCACCAGCCACTTGTACTCGTTCAGTAACCAGCCGTTGGATACGTTAGGGAAAACCACATCGTCGCCAAAAATATCCATGTAGAGCATATTACCTGACTGTCCACCCTGAGATTGCTGTCCGAAAATCTGGGAGAACATATACCGGTGAATCCCGTTTACTGCCGCCCATGCATTTTTAGTAGTGCTGAAGGCGTCAGCCGTAGAGGTTTTATCGGTAGGCTTGGTTTCCAGGAAATCTTTTTCACAGGAAGTCATCAGGCCTATCAAAACCAATGTTGATAAAAATATTCTGATCTTCATAATTCTTTGTTCAAATAAAATTAAAATCCTACTTTAACACCTGCTGTAAATACTTTGTTGAAGTTGTAGCTGTTATCCACAGTACCGTTGAAGTTTCCGGTTACGTTCATACCTCTTCTGGCAGAACCCAGGTACAGGTTTTCAGCCGTTACATATACGCTGGCGCTTTTCGCTTTCATAGCGTTCAGCGCTACTTTAGGCAGATCATAGCCCAGTGATATGTTATTCAGCTGGAAGTACGAGGCGCTTGTCAGCCACCGTGTTGAAGTTCCTGTAAAGTCTGCGTTTCTGGCGTTATCCAGTCTCGGGATATTCGAGGTGGTATTGCTTTCTGTCCAGCGGTTCAGGATATCCACGTGCATGGCGTTACCGTAACTTCCGGAGTTCATCAGGCTACCGTAAACGCTATCGTATACTTTTCCGCCTACCTGGAAGGTAAATATCGCAGACAGGGTGAATCCTTTATACTTCAATGTATTATTCATTGAACCGTAAAAATCAGGGATAGATGTGGTACCGTTATACCGGTAGTTTGCTTCTCCGATCACGCTGGTTAAGGTATCACTTCCTACCACTTTGGTATTAGCGGTGATCTTGTCTGTTTTGTAGAGCGCTACCCCGGTTTCTTCATCTACTCCGGCGTATTGTCTCAGGTAGTAGTCATAGATCGAGTGGCCTACGCTGTAACCTTTGGTTCCTGATATAATAAGCGGCTGATCATCCGGCATTTTGGTGATCTTGTTTTTGAAGCTAGTCAGGTTCACGGTAGCATTGTAAGAGAAGTCTTTGGTTTTCACCACTACTCCGTTCAACTGAAGTTCCACACCGCGGTTGTACAGGCTACCGATGTTTTTGTTGATCGAGAACCCGTTAGTACTGGTAGCCCCTCCGTTCTGGTAAGCAACCGGCACACCAAAGATCAGGCCGTCTGTTTCGCGGTTAAAGAATTCAAGTGATCCGGTCAGTCTTCTGTTCAAGAATCCGAAGTCAACACCTATATCAAAGTTCTTTGCAGTTTCCCAGGTCAGTTCGCGGTTAGGAATATTGTCCTGGATAAAGCCGGCAGTTCCTGCGTTGTTCTGTCCTAAGCGATATAGTGAGTGATAAGGATAATAACCGATACCGGCGTCGTTACCTACCTGTCCGTACGAAGCTCTTAATTTCAGGATATCTATCCAGCTTACATTGAAGAAATTCTCTTTTACAATGTTGTAAGCACCGCCCACTGACCAGAAGTTGGCCCATCTTACTTCAGGAGCAAAACGCGAGTTACCGTCTCTTCTGAGTGAAAGGGAAGCCATGTATTTTCCGTCATTATCCCAGTTTAAACGGGTAAAGTAAGATTCCACGGTTTGGTTATCTTCATAAGCGGTAAGCGATAAAACTTCCGAGAAGTTAACCAGCTCGATCACACCGTCAACCACCTGGCCTGAACGACCTCCACGCAGGTAGTTGTATTTGTACATATACGACTCATGACCACCCAGTAACGTGAAGTTGTTTTTACCAATGTTCTTTTCGTACTCCAGCAACTGGTTCCAGGTTACAGATCTGTCACTGTTGAATTCGTTGTAGGCTCTACCTGCAGGGGCACCATCACCAAGGACTCCGTTGTTGAATTCACGGTCGTTGATGGTACGGTAATCCAGGCTCAGGTTGGTAGTAGCAGTCAGACCGGGTAAAAGGGTAACCCGGGCAAAAGTTCTGGTACCAATGGCGCTTTGAGTGATAAATCTCTCGTTCAGCTCGTTTTCCCAGATGGCGTGACGACCGGGTGAATAAGGACGTCCGTCTCCCCTGTCATAGGTTTTGTTACCGTTACCGTCCAGGATGTACTCACCGGTTGTACGGTCATGTGCATGAACAGGATAAATAGGGCCTGCATATCTTGAATAGTAGAACGGGTTCACGTAGCTTGATCCTGAGTAGCTCTGGGCACCGCTAGCTAAGCGGTAAGAACCGTTAATATTCAGACCCACACGCAGCCATTTGGTAGCCTGTGATTCAGCATTTACCCTACCGGTCCATCTTTCCATGGCCGATTTAAGCAGGTAACCTTCTTCTTTGGTATAACCGAATGAAGCGTAGTAATTATTTTTGGTAGTACCTCCGTCATACGATAAAGAGTAGTTCTGACGGCTTTTTCCACCGGTCTGAATGGCAGAAGCCCAGTCCAGATCTTCAGGATAAAGCAATTTGGCACTTGAGTTCAGGTTTCCGTTGGCATCTACAATCTGGTTATTGGCCACATTAAAGGGGTTATATCCCAGCATGTTGTAAATACCGCTGTAATTATTACCGTTGTAGCTGGTCAGGGTTCCTGCAGCGATCTGGCCGGCAATGTCTTTAGGAATTTTCTGTCCGTACTGAAGGCTGTTGCGGTACGCTTCCCACATCAATGGATAATACTGAAGAGCGCTTACGGTTTCATATTCCGGTAAACCTCTTGAAATAGCACCTGCTGATGCATGGAAGTTCAGGCTGCTCTTTCCTGCCTTTCCTTTTTTGGTAGTGATCAGAACCACACCGTTAGCCCCTCTTGAACCATAAATGGCAGTAGTAGAAGCATCTTTCAGGACAGAAATAGATTCGATATCCTCAGGGTTGATGTTGGTAGTATTGCCATCTGTATTGGTATAAGGTACACCGTCAACTACAAACAGCGCATTGTTTGAGGCGTTGATTGAGCCAAAGCCCCGGACACGGATTTCAGGTGCAGAACCGGGAGCACCACCAGAAGAGGTAGCCTGGATACCGGGAGCCGCGCCTATAATCGCATTTAATGCGTTGGCGTTAGGACGATCACCGATCTTATCTCCGGAAACCTGTGCAGATGAACCCACGTGCTTGTCAGCAGAAACGGTACCGTATCCGATTACGAGCACTTCTTCCAGCATTTTTTCATCCGACTGCAGTGTAGCATTTACCACTGATCTTCCGTTAACGGCGATTTCCTGTGTAATGAAACCCACCGCTTTGAATACCAGGGTTGCACCTGCCTGTACGTTCCTGATGACATAGTTACCTTCTGCGTCAGTTGAAACACCGGCAGAAGTTCCTTTTACCACCACACTCACTCCGGGTATACCTAACCCGTCATCGGCAGCTTTCACCACCCCTTTTACTTCCGATTGTCCATAGGTTATCCCTACACCTACGAACACCATTACTAAGAGTAATGTAATTCTTTTAATCATAAAAGTTAATAGTTATAATTGGTTAATTCGCAAATTTGCTAAAGAGTATTCAAAATAACAACAATTTGGAAGCCCAAATGTTGATAATCTTTATTTTTTTAGGGGGGATTATTGCTTTTTTACCATTTTTTAGAACGATGTTCCGTATCTGAGGGAGTAGAAAGATAAAAATAACCCTGAAAGCAGGCTGCTGCCACCTTTCTCCCGCCCGGCTGCAATTACCCCGTCTCAATAGTATCGTGTTATCTATTTATCTATTTCTGATTATCTATTTTTGTTCCTCGCTCTCTGCACTATCCACTATTCACTGTTCATTGTTTTCACAGCTCCACTTCTCCCAAACCCTCTCTCACTACTTCAAAGTGATTCGGATCGGTACAGTCAATAATGGTAGAAGGGATGATGCCGCTCCATCCGCCGTCAATGATGATGTCGGCCAGGTATTGGTTTTCTTCGTAGATCACTTCTATCTCGTTGGGGTATTCCAGGATGTCATCGTACTTCACGGAGGTGGTAATGATGGGTTTGCCCAGTTCCCGGATCAGCGTGTGGGGAATGGGATGATCGGGCACCCGGATACCGATGGTTTTTCGGTTGGTTTGCAGAATCCGGGGTAATTCATTGGTAGAAGGGAGAATAAACGTGTAGGGGCCCGGCAGGTATTGCTTCATGAGCCGGAAGGCTTCATTGGAGACCCGGGCATAGGTGGCTATATCGCTCAGATCATGACAGACAATGGAAAATTTATTCTGGCTGGGTTTGATGCCCTTGATCCTGCAAAGCTTTTCCACCGCCTTGGTGTTGTAGGAATTGCACCCCATAGAATAAACGGTGTCGGTGGGATAAATAATTATCCCACCGTCTTGAAGGCATTCCACTACCCGGTTGATTTTTCGCATATCGGGGTTACCCGGAACTATTTCGATTAGCTCAGCGGCCATTCTTTTGGGTGTTATACAGGTCTGCGTAGTTGATGACCAGGTTACAGAAGGTACGTACCCCGTTTTTAAAGCCCGATTCATCGAGGTAAAAATCAGGCGTATGATGCGGTGCTGCCTGTTCGGCAGGCGTATCTTTCGGCCGGCCGCCCAGGAAGAAAAACAGGCCGGGTACTTTTTCCTGGTAATAGCTGAAGTCTTCGGCTCCCATCACTACCGGAACTTCCTTTACCATGTCTTTTCCTACGGTTTCAATAAAGGTAGGCACCATCATCTGCGTGAGCGCTTCGTTGTTGGTCGTTACCGGATAGCCTGGAATGATCTTGAACTCTGCTTCGCATTGGTTGGCGGCAGCAATATTACGGACAATAGATTCAATTCGCTTGTGTACGAAAACCCGTTGTTCCCTTGTAAGGGTACGGATCGTTCCGATCATTTTAACCGATTCGGGAATAATATTGTGGCGTATCCCCCCGTGAATGGCCCCCACGGTAACCACAGCCGGGGCTTCTATCAGCTTTACGTTCCGGGAAACCACGGTCTGAAGCCCGTTGATAATCTGAGAAGAAGCCACTACCGGGTCTACGCCGTCCCAGGGATAGGCCCCGTGGGTTTGCTTTCCTTTTACGGTAATCTCCATCTCGTCTACAGCAGCCATGGTAGGACCGGGCTTATAGGTGATCATACCGGCCGGGGTAGGGGAGTTGATATGCAGCCCGAAGACGGCATCTACCCTGGGGTTTTCCAGCACCCCGGCTTTTACCATGCCGTCTGCGCCAAAGGCTACGCTTTTGTCCTGTACGCCTTCTTCAGCCGGCTGGAAAATGAATTTAACGGTGCCCGCCAGGTCTTTTTTCATGCCGGCCAGGATCTCGGCCACGCCCATCAGGATGGCTACATGGCTGTCGTGGCCGCAGGCATGCATTACGCCGGTTTCCTGGTCGTTATACACCGTTTTTACCACCGATTTGAAGGGTACATCTACCCGTTCGGTCACCGGCAGGGCGTCCATATCTGCCCGAAGAGCAACCACGGGCCCGGGTTTACCGCCTTTAAGTACGCCCAGCACACCGGTGAAAGCAATGTTCTCAGTTACCTCTATACCCAGCGAGCGCAGGTGGTCAGCTACAATCTTTGCGGTTCGTACTTCCTGGTTTCCCAGTTCGGGATGCTGGTGGAAATCGCGGCGCCATTCAATGACCTTCTTTTCAATCCGGTCCGATTCCGACAGTACCTTTTGCTTGAGGGCATTCTGGCTGAAAGCAGGAAAGGCGAGACCTCCCAGCAGTATTCCGTAAAGTAGTTTTTGTTTCATAGTGATCAAGGTTTTTTAATGACGCTGTACACCGCTTCGGGCCGGTCAGTTGACAATATATCCACCCCCAAATCTATATAATTTTTATAAACTTTATTGCCCTGAGCAGCAGCTTTTTTATCCAGGTTTCCCAATACTCCGAGAATTACCGGAATGCCTTTGGCATGAAGGAAGGTGATCAGTGTCTTATCGGGCTCGTTCACGCCGATGAAAGCCACCATGTTCCGGTCAGGAACACCCAGCTGGTGAAGCCGTTCGTAGTCGTCCTGCTTCATGATGCCTACCGAGATCATCAGGTCAGGGGCAAGCTCGTATACTTTCCGTGCATCTGTGGCGTTGTAGGTAATAATGACCGCTGAATTTTCTGCCCGGGTTTTCCTGACAGATTGGACCACCTTTTCAAACGGGGTACTCCGCTTGACATCCAGCGTAAACAGAACCTTGTTCCTGCCCCATTGCAGTACCTGGTCCAATGAGGGGATCCGGTAGGGCGTTACCGTGCCGAAATTATCTTTGATGTAAAGCGACTGCAGGTACGCCCAGTCTCTTTCCGATGTTTTTCCTGTGCCGGTGGTGGTTCTTTCCAGGGTGTTATCGTGCATCATATACAATACGGAGTCAAGCGACATGGCAATGTCGCATTCAATGATGGAAGGCATCCGCCGGGCAAAGTATTCAAAAGACTCCAGGCAGTTTTCGGGGTAGCCGGGCAGCTCGCCGCCGCCCCTGTGCACCGATACCATCGGGAAGTGCCGGTTTCCCGGTGTGAAATAATCCGGTGCAGACCGGGGCTCTGTTATAAAGGTAGAAGAGGTCCGGCAGGCGGTAAGTAAGGTGATGAAAAAGACGAAATACAGGGCTTTTCCCTGTACCCGGACGCTTTTAAAGAAGCCTGATGGTATACGCATAAGAGCAATTTTTATGCGGAAATATACAAGCACTAATCCGAAAAGTCTGTTTTTTAATGTAAATCTTATGTTTTTTATTTAGAATGTAGTTGGGTATTAAAATTAGTTTGTATATTTGCACCTCGAAAAAATGGATAAAGTTATATAGAACGAAATGGCAAATCATAAATCAGCTCTTAAGAGAATCAGATCTAACGAGGCGAAAAGATTAAGAAATCGCTACCAGCATAAGACAGCAAGAACGGCTATCAGGAAACTGAGAACGCTGACTGACGCTATAGAAGCATCAGCACTGCTGAAGACCGTATCTTCAATGGTAGATAAGCTGGCCCGTAAGAATGTGATCCATAAAAATAAAGCAGCTAACCTGAAGTCATCGCTGAGTAAGCATGTGAACGGTCTTGCCGCTTAAAAATAACAGGATTTTAAAGGCAGGCTGACTGAGAAGTCAGCCTTTTTTTATATCTTGTGGGCTCAACAGAGCAACTAAATCCCGTATGTACTACAATAACGCTAAAATTGCTATCAAACATTGGGCGGAAGATGACCGCCCCCGCGAAAAGCTGATCATGAAAGGCCGGTCGGCCTTATCCGATGCCGAGCTGCTGGCTATCCTGATCGGTAAAGGTTCAAGAGTGAATTCAGCCCTTGACCTGGGAAAGATCATCCTGGAAATGGCAGGGTACGACCTGAATAAGCTGGCCAGGTTTTCCGTGGAAGAGCTTACCGGTGTAGAGGGTATCGGGCAGGCCAAAGCTGCAGGGATCATCGCAGCCATGGAGCTGGCTCGCCGGAAAAAGAGAGAAGAACCCGGTAAAAAAGCTGTGGTAAACAGCTCCGAAACAGCCTATGAGCACATGAAACCGTACCTGCTGGACCTGTCGCACGAAGAATTCTGGCTGCTGTGCCTGAACCGGAGAATGGAAGTGGTAAAAACAGTTTTGGTCAGCAGCGGCGGTGTGAGCGGTACCTTTGTAGATACCCGGATCCTCTTCCGGCATGCCCTGCAGAACCTTAGTAGCGCCATCCTGCTGTGCCACAATCATCCTTCGGGAAACGCCAACCCCAGCGAAGAAGATATGGTATTGACACAAAAGATCAAGTCAGCCTCCCGTTACCTCGATATTTCGGTAGCAGATCATATTATCTTTACCAATGAAGGGTATTTTAGCTTTGCGGATAAGGGGATTCTTTGAAAGTGAAAAGTGAATAGTGAACAATGAACAGTGAATAGTGAACAGTTGCGGAAGAGTTACAGCGTGCGAAAGTGAGCGATTTGGAGCATTTGCTGCCCCTTAGGGGCATTACTCAGTTACCCCTGGACACCGTCCGGGGAGCTTACAACGTGCGAAAGTGAGCGATTTGCGTCACCTGCTGCCCCGTAGGGGCATTCTCAGTTTACCCCTGGACACCGTCCGGGGAGCTTACAACGTGCGAAAGTGAGCGATTTGGAGCATTTGCTGCCCCGTAGGGGCATTACTCAGTTACCCCTGGACACCGCCGGGGAGCTTACAACGTGCGAAAGTGAGCGATTTGCGTCACCTGCTGCCCCGTAGGGGCATTACCCGATTTACCCCTGGCACCGTCCGGGGAGCATGGGCCACAGCTCTCACCGTCTCAATCACCCAAAAAACAAAAACCATGACCGAAATAACCCTCAGCGAACTCAGAAAAAACTTCAAAGACACTGAAATAGTGGATGTAAGGGAAAAAGAAGAATACGCCGGTTTCAATATAGGGGGAAGGAATATCCCTGCCCACGAGATAAATTATTTCCTGCCTGAGCTGGAGAAAGAGGAGAAGCTGGTGGTGATCTGCTCGAACGGATTACGAAGCAGTATAGTGGCCAGAGTTCTTCAGAAGAAACTACCCACTATACCGGTCTTCCATCTGACGCATGGTATTATAGAAGCCTGAAATCAGCTTTTATATTTCCGGTCATTTTTTAGAAGCCACCTGCCCATAAAGAATGCGCTTACCAGAAGCGTTCCAAAAAATAAGAGCGGTAACCAGGTAGGAAATTGATATCCGAACATAACGTTAAAATCTTTATATCTGCAAAACTAATAGAAAAAAAAGAGTTTCAAAAGAAGAATAATAAGTTAGGCGGACAGAAATCTATTTTTTGTCTATGAAATGAATATAATTATCCACAAGGCTGCCGCTTTTGAGCAGAATAATGCTATTTTAGCATCTTAACCTAAGTTTGCTGAACCTTAAGCATCGTTATGAGACCTTTGATTTACGCGGGCCTGCTTATTTTGGCCCTTATTGCAGGAAAATTCCTGTTTTTTAGTGACAAACCGGATAAAGCAGCGCCGGGCGGAGGAGGTAAGAAATCTTCAGGCCCCAAGCTGAATACCGTAGTAGTGGGGTATGAAGAGAGCTCCAGTGTTATATCGGCGTCGGGCTCTACCCTGGCCAATGATTTTGTGGAGATCAGGAGCGAAATATCGGGTATCATTACCCGCCTGAACATACCTGAAGGGGGCCTCGTGCAGAAGGGCTTCCTGATTGCTAAAATCAAAGACGATGACATCCTGGCCCAGTTGAAGAAAATTGAGCTCGAAGAAGCGCTGGCAGCCCAGACCGAGGCCCGCCACCGGAAACTGCTCGATATCAATGCCATCAGTAAAGAAGAATACGAAATATCGCAAAACAAGGTATTGACCCTGCAGGCCGACAAAGACCTGCTGAACGTGCAGCTGAGCCGCACGGAGATCCGGGCACCGTTTACCGGCAAGCTCAGCCTGAAGAATATTTCCCTGGGGGCCTATGTTACCCCGGCTAACGTGATCACCACGCTCACCCAGTATAATCCTTTAAAAATAGATTTTACCACGCCTGAGCGTTATATTAATGACATTCATGTAGGGAGCACCGTTCAGTTTAAGACAGACGGCTCTCCTGAAGTGCATACGGCTACGGTGGCGGCTATTGACCCGTCTATTGACGCTAGCTTAAGAACACTGAAAGTCAGGGCGCTGGCGCAGAATCCCGGCAATACGCTGATTCCGGGAATGTTTGTTAACGTAACCATAGACATCAGGCGCAGCCGGTCTATCATGGTGCCTACCGAGGCCGTTATTCCTGTGGTAGACGGGATGGAAGTATTTGTGAAGCGGAACGGCAAGGCAGAGATCGTGAAAGTGGAAACCGGTTTCCGCGACGTCAGCAAAGTGGAGGTCCTGAAAGGACTTAGCCCGGGCGATACCCTGATTACAAGTGGTTTAATTACTTTAAAGGCCGGTGATCCGGTAGCATCGAACTAAAGATATGTCAATTTCAACCTTATCGATCAAGAGACCCGTACTGGCTATTGTGCTTAACCTCATGATCATGCTGTTTGGGGTTATCGGGTTTAATTACCTGGGGGTAAGAGAATTCCCCTCGGTAGATCCGCCTATTGTTAACGTGAGCACCAGCTACCCCGGTGCGAATGCAGACATTATTGAGTCACAGATCACCGAACCCCTTGAGAAAGCGCTGAACAGCGTGGAAGGCATACGCTCGGTGTCATCGTCATCTAACCAGGGCCGCTCGAACATCACGGTGGAGTTTAACCTGGGCATGGACATGGAGAAGGCCACCAACGATGTGCGCGACAAAGTGACGTCAGCCGTATCGCAGCTCCCGCGCGACATTGACGGGCTGCCGGTGGTACGAAAAGCCGATGCCAACTCGGATGCCATTCTCTCTTTCAGCCTGCAAAGCGACAGGAGGGGAATCCTGGAAATGTCTGATTTTGCAGAAAATACCATCGCTCCCCGCCTGGAAACCATTGAAGGCGTGAGTGAGATCCGGGTATGGGGTATGAAAAGATATTCCATGCGGATCTGGATGAACCCCGCCAAAATGACGGGTTTGGGAGTAACTACCCAGGATGTACGTGCGGCGCTTGACCGGGAAAACGTGGAGCTGCCCTCCGGTAAGCTCCAGGGAAGCGCCACCGAGCTGGTGGTAAAAACCATCGGCCGCTTTACCACGGTAGACGATTTCAACAACATGATCGTGAAGAATGTGGGGGAAAGCATTGTGCGGCTTCGCGACATCGGCTATGCCGAGCTGGGCGCGGAAAATCCCGATACCATTCTTCGCCTGAACGGGATTCCCATGAACGGGATTGCCATTCAGCCGCAGCCGGGCGCCAATTACCTCGACATAGCCGAAGAAGCCTATAAACGGAAAGCCGAAATAGAGAAAACGCTCCCCGAAGATATTAAAATGGGGGTGATCTTTGATACCACCACCTTTATCAAGCAGTCGGTGACCGAGGTGGCCGAAACCATCCTTATCGCGATTGTACTGGTGGTTATTATTATTTTCCTGTTCTTCCGTGACTGGATCGTGGCTTTCCGCCCGCTGATCGATATTCCCGTCTCACTCGTCGGTACGTTTTTTATCATGTACCTGTTCGGGTTCTCGGTTAACGTGCTCACACTGCTGGCCGTGGTGCTGGCCACCGGTCTGGTGGTAGATGACGGTATTGTGGTCACGGAGAACATCTATAAGAAAATTGAAGAGGGAATGAACCCCATAGAGGCCTCTATCAAAGGGGCCAACGAGATCTTTTTTGCTGTAATTTCTACTTCGATCACCCTGGCGGCGGTTTTCCTGCCGGTGATATTTATGGAAGGTTTTGTGGGTAAGCTGTTTATGGAATTCGGGGTGGTGCTGGCCAGTGCCGTACTGATCTCGGCATTTGTTTCCCTGACGCTAACGCCTATGCTGAACGCTTACCTGAACCGGAAACAGATCAAGAGAACCCGTTTTTATGAAGCCACTGAGCCCTACTTTGAGAAGATGGAAAGCAGCTATAAATCCAGCCTGTCTAACTTCCTTTCCAAAAAATGGATGGTGGCACCCATCATGCTGGTGGTATTGGGCATGCTCTTTTTCTTCGGAAGCCGGCTGAATTCAGAGCTGGCCCCGCTGGATGACCGCAGCAGCCTGTCGCTGAACTTCCTGGGACCCGAGGGGATGTCGTATGACGCCATGGATGCATTTATACAAAAGGTAACGGCGGTCATCCGCGACTCCGTTCCGGAAGTGACCGGGGTCATGTCTGTGACTTCACCGGGCTTCGGAGGTTCGGGAGGGGCCAATACCGGCTTCGGCCGGGTGATGCTGACCGATAAAAGTGAGCGGCACCGCTCGCAGGACGAGATCGCCAATTACCTGACCAACCTCACCAAAGGCTTTACCATAGGAAGAAGCTTTATCAACCAGCAGCAGACCATTTCGGTAAGCCGGAGGGGTGGCTTGCCGGTAGGATATGTTATCCAGGCGCCCAACCTGGAGAAAATGCGGGAATACCTGCCTAAGTTCATGGACCTCGTTGAAAAGGACCCTACTTTCCCTATCTCTACGGTTGACCTGAAATTTACCAAGCCGGAACTTTCGGTATACATTGACCGGGAAAAAGCCAAAAGCCTGGGCGTGGCCGTGGCAGATGTGGCCCAGACCATGAACCTGGCCTTCTCCGGCCAGCGGTTCAGCTACTTTACCATGAACGGACGGCAGTACCAGGTGATCGGGCAGTTTGAAAAAGACGACCGTAACGCACCGCTCGATATTAAAAGCATGCACGTTAAAAATGCCGCTGGTAACCTGGTTCAGCTGGATAATATTGTGAGCGTGGTGGAAAACAGCAGCCCGCCTCAGCTATATCACTACGATCGTTACATGAGTGCCACCGTTACCGCCGGCCTGGCGCCGGGCAAGACCATCTCTGACGGGATCAAGGCCATGGATGCCATCCGTGATCAGCTGAATGACAGCCAGATAAGGACAGTGCTGACCGGCTCCTCGCGTGACTTCGCCGAGAGCTCATCAAATACGCTCTTCTCCTTCGGCCTGGCCCTTGTGCTGGTATTCCTGATCCTGGCAGCGCAGTTTGAAAGCTTTATTGACCCGCTGATCATCATGTGTACGGTACCGCTGGCCATTGCCGGAGCCTTGCTCTCCCTCTGGTTGTTTGATCAGACCATCAACATATTCAGCCAGATCGGTATGATCATGCTGATCGGTCTGGTAACCAAAAACGGTATCCTGATCGTGGAATTTGCCAACCAGCTCCGGGAAAGGGGCTACTCCAAGGCCGAAGCTGCCCTTGAGTCGGCCGTACTCCGGCTGCGCCCTATCTTAATGACCACGCTGGCCACGGCCTTCGGTGCATTGCCCATTGCCGCTGCCCTCGGAGCCGCCGGTACCAGCCGGAGATCAATGGGTATTGTGGTGATCGGTGGACTGGTCATGTCGCTGATCCTTACCCTGTATGTGATCCCGGCCATGTATATTTACCTGAGCAGAGAAAAGAACTTTGAAAGAATGAAAGCCATTGATGAAATGGCAGAAGCATAAATAGCGATCAGCTGCCGGCCACCCGCTTCCCTGTACGGCGAAGCAGGTGGCCGGCAGCTGACAGATCAAAGCTGATAGTAACCAAACAATGAAAAGCATTTTAGTAACCCTCCTTTTTACTACTTTAACCACTGCTGCTTTTGCCCAGAATGCACAGTTGGGTGATACCCTTTACCTCGACAACGCCGTTGAAGTGGCCCTCGGAAATAACTACGGTATCCGGGTGGCACAGCGGCAGGTAGACCTGGCCAATAACCGCATTTTTAAGGGAAACGCCGGTATGACCCCCATACTGGACTGGAACACCAGTGTGAACTCTACCTTTAACCAGGTGCAACAGAATTTTATTGACGGGCGGGTTATCAACCGGTTCGGTACCTCGGCATCGCCCAATACCGCCCTGGCACTTCAATATACCCTCTATAACGGCGGACGTATGAATGCCGCTTTTGACCGGCTGAAGTCTCTGGGACAACTCTCGGAAATTCAACGGCAGCTGGTGCTCCAGAACACCGTTAGCAGCGTTATGGAGGCCTATTACAATATCCAGCGACTGCAGAGCACACTGGCGTTTATTGACCAGATCATCCGCTATTACGAAGAGCGGCAAACCCTTACCGAAGAAAGGTGGCAGATAGGGCGGGGATCGAAGCTGGATTTCCTGCAGTCTAAAGCCGACCTCACCATCCAGCTGACCGACCAGACCAACCTGGAAATCCAGTTGCGGAATGCCAAAATTGAGCTCAACCGCCTGCTGGCCAGGGATCCGAACATTGATTTTAAGGTGGAGGGCGAATCGCAGGACTACCAGATGTTTGACCTGCAATACCTGAAAGCGCAGGCCAAAAGCCAGAATCCCGAATTCCTGGCCTTGAAAAAACAGGAAGAAATTAACCAGCTGGAACAAAGAGAAGCCCGGGCCTACCTCAAACCTACCATTAACCTGAACAGCAGCTTCGGATACAACTTTAACTACAATAACGCCGGTCTGATCAGCAACAGCCAGAGCACGGGCCTTTCTGCCGGACTGAGCGCCTCGTGGCGTATCTTTGACGGGAAGCTCATCAAAAAGAATATCGAGATGGCGAAGATCAACGGGGATATCCTCCGGATCAGGCGCGAGGAGCTGATCAGCAATCTGGATAACGAGATCACTGCGGCCTATCACCAGTACGAAACCCAGAAGCGCCTCCTGGAGCTGGAGCAGCAGAACATTGCCACCGCCCAGGAAAACCTGGAAATATCGGCTGAAAAGTTTAAGCTGGGCGCCAGCACCATCCTGGAGATCAACGACGCCCAGACCCGGTTTAACACCATCATGAACCGCCTGGTGGCCGCCGAATACAACCTGCGGATCTCCAAGCTGAATTTATTGACCCTGAGCGGAGAACTGATACGGTAAGTAAAGATGCAAAATTTTGCGTCACCGCATAATAGGTTGTATATTTACGATGATTTTGTCGCAAATAGGAAAGCAATATGAAGGATATAGGAGAACTGGCTGATATTCAATTGTTGGTAGATACATTTTACGGAAAGATAAGGGAGGATGACCTGTTGAAAGATATCTTTAACGGGATAATACAGGACCGCTGGCCCGAGCACCTGGAAAAGATGTATCGTTTCTGGCAGACCGTATTGCTGGAAGAGCATACCTATTTTGGCAGCCCGTTTCCGCCCCATTTGAGAATGCCGGTGAGTGAAGAGCACTTTAACCGCTGGGTTATGCTTTTCAGCGGAACCGTAGACGGGCTCTTTGAAGGCGATAAAGCCGAAAGAGCCAAGTGGCAGGGAAGCCGGATGGCCGAAATGTTCCTGTCTAAAATTACGTACTTCAGGGAGAACAACCTGACCCCACTGGTATAACTTCATCCAGGACAAATATGGAAATCAGGCATACTGCAAACGAAACTAAAGGAGCTTTCGAAGTGATAGAAGAAGGTTCTAAAGTAGGGGAGATGACCTACTTCAAATCAGGATCGGGTCTTATCACGATTGACCACACCGAAGTAGACCCTTCACAGAACGGAAAAGGGCTCGGGAAAAAGCTGGTGGACGCAGGCGTGGCTTTCGCCCGTGAAAACGGGCTGAAGATCATTCCTGCATGCCCGTTTGCCAAACGGGTACTGACCGCTTCGGAGAAATATGCAGACGTACTGCAATAGCCGGGGAGAATCTTTTTTGTAAAAAAACTTGTTTCGTAAGGAAACATTTTGTAACTTTATACTATCCCGCAATTGCACAATGATAAATGAAAGAAAGAATTCGCCAACTAATTGCCGAGCTTTTAACGGAAAATGGTCATCTGAAACTTTTCCTAAGAAACAGAACACGAAGGAATAACCTGACAAATGAAGAAATGGACCGTGTTCTGGACAGGATAATGGAAAATGAAGAGTTAATTGAAAAGCTTAAAGAGGGGCTTAAATAGGTTCTCCTTACAAAATATTGAAATCTATGGAAGTAATAGAAAATACCGGCCTGGAAAGAGCATTGGAACGTGCGGAAGTTGTGGCAGAACGCGCTAAAGCCCTTTTGGATGAAGCGGGTATAGCCTACAAACTGGATGAGTGGCTGACAGTGAAACGATATTGTGAGCGATTTAATATCAAAGATACCCAATTGGTGACTAACTGGATTCGGCGTGGAGTAATACCTCCTGAAAATGTAAAGGAAATCAAAGAGCTTAACGGGCTGAAATTGATAAAGGCCGCTCCATATAAGAATTTTTAATCAAATGATTCAGATCAAACGGATTTATGACGAACCGGGGAATCAGGACGGCTACCGGATCCTGGTAGATCGTTTGTGGCCCAGGGGAGTAACCAAAGAAAAAGCTCACCTCAACGAGTGGGATAAGGAGGTGGCCCCCTCTGACGAGCTACGAAAATGGTTTGGCCATAAAATGGAGAATTTTGAAGAATTTTCCCGGAAATATAAAGCCGAGCTGAAAGCAAAAGGGGAGGAGCTCCAACGGATTCGCGAGCTGGCTGAACAGCAGAACGTTACGCTTCTTTATGCCGCCCGCGACCCGGAAATAAACCACGCCCGGGTATTGTTAGCGGTGCTGGACAGTTCCAGGTAGATAGTTCCGGGTTCCGGTGAGGTGCCACTGTCACCTCGAGCCTGCGCGGCCCGGCCTGCGCGGCTTGACAAGAACCGGGTGCCTCTCGACTACGCTCGACCTCTCGACTACGCTCGAGGTGACAGTGGTCTTCCTCGTATCTTTCCCCCTAACTGAGCGAAATCACAAACACCGTTCCTTCACCCGCCTTGCTCCTGACCTGCAGCGTGCCTTTGTGCAACAATACGATCTGCTTGCAGATGCTCAGCCCGATACCGCTGCCTTTTTTACGCGTGCTGAAAAAAGGGATAAAGATCTTATCCAGTATTTCCTCCGGCATACCGGTGCCGTTATCTGCCACCCTGATTTCCGTACGGCTGCCTTCTGACCCGGCAGAGAGGGTGATCAGCGGTTCCGGCTTATCTTTTACGGCCTCTATGGCATTCAGCACCAGGTTAATCAATACCTGTTCCATCAGGTGGGCATCGGCTAAAACACTCTGGTTCGTATTTTTCAGCACAATCTCCATTTCTATCCCTTTTTGCTCCAGGGTAGGTTCCAGCAGCTGGTAAACGTTCTCAAAGAGATCCCGCACCAGCACTTCTTTTTTGAGCAGGGTAGTGATCTTATTGAGGTTCCGGTAGGCTTCGGTAAAGCGGATGAGCCCTTCGCTCCGGTTCTTGATCGTGTCTATTCCCTGTTCCAGGTCGTTGAGCAGGCTGCCGTCGTCTTCCATCCCGATGCGCTTTTTGAGGGTATCGGCCAGTGAGGAGATCGGGGCCACTGAATTCATGATCTCATGGGTAAGCACGCTTAGTAATTTCTGCCACGACTGCACTTCGTTCGCATCCAGGGCCTCGTTCACATTCTGCACGGCTACCAGCTTGAAATAAATGCTTTCTGTCTGGAACGCGGTAGTAGAAAGAAGTACCTTATAAATGGAGAGATTGCGGGAAAGGTTGATCACCTGTGAAGTGCCCGCCTTTACCGAAAGAATGGCTTCGTGCAGGGCCGGGTTTCTTTTCTGCAGGGAGTGAACGGTACGCAAAAAAGGGATATCAAGCATTTTTTTCAATGCTTCATTCATCCACAAAACTTCCCCGCTTCCTTCTCTATATAACAAAATTCCGGTATCTACCAGTTCCAGCATCTTCTGGAGATAGAGGTACTGCATCTCTTTTTCGCGGGAGATGGTTTTGATGGTGGAATTAATTTCGTTAAATCCCTGCCTAAGGAAACGCACCTCGGAGTCGCCTTTCGAGATATCAAAATAACGGGAGAAATCGCGGTACTGCACGGAGAGGAGAAACTGCTCCAGCTCATCGTGGGTCTTCTTCTGGAAACGGTACATTTCGTACACCTGGTATACGATCAGCAGAAGAAGAGCAAAGATGTAGTTGTAATTCTTCGAGAAATAACAAAATACAGCCACCGTAATGGCCGCGACCAGCAAAAGTATGCGTATAAGTAATTTCCAGAAAAGATTATTCGATTTCATACTTATTTAACCGGCGGTAAAGGGCTGTTCGTGTAATACCCAGCTCTTTAGCGGCCTTGCTGATGTTTCCGTTATTTTTTTCAATGACTTTCAGGATGGTGTTCTTCTCTACCGAGCTCAGCTTTAAATCTTTCTCCTCCTGTTCTGTGAGGGGCGCCTCGAGCGGGAGAAAAATCAGGTCGTCGGGTTCAAGTGTATCGTTTTCGCACATGATCACGGCACGCTCTATGCTGTACTGCAATTCGCGCACATTTCCGGGAAAAGGATACGTTGCCAGCTTGTCTAACGCTTTATCGCTTATGCTGACATGCGGTTTGAAGTATTTTTCACCGTAAATACCACAAAAATGCCCGGCCAGGAGCGGAATGTCGCCCTCACGCTTCCGTAAAGGGGGCACAAGGAGGTCTACGGTATGAATCCGGTAAACAAAATCTTTCCGGAAACGGGCTTCATTGGCCAGCTCTTCCAGCGGGATATTGGTGGCACAGATCAGCCGGATGTCTACCGGGATAGGCTGGTTGCTGCCCAGGCGCATTACCTGCCGGTTTTGCAATACGCTTAACAGCTTGGTTTGCAGGTGAAGAGAGATATTCCCGATCTCGTCCAGGAAGAGCGTGCCACCGTTGGCCGCTTCAAAACGCCCTTCGCGGTCTTCGCGCGCATCGGTAAAAGCTCCTTTCCTGTAACCGAAAAGCTCGCTTTCAAACAGGCTTTCGGTGAGTGCGCCCACATCTACTTTCACAAAAGGCTTGTCAGACCGCAGCGACTGCTGGTGAATGGCCCGGGCTATCAGGTCTTTCCCCGTGCCGTTTTCACCCAGGATCAGCACATTGGCATCGGTAGGCGCAATTTTATTGATTTTGATGAAGAGCTTCCGTATTTCATCTGATTTTCCTACAATTTCTCCTTCCCGGCCCTTGTTTTCCCGTTCTTTTTCGCGGGCCTGCTGCTTTTTCCGGCCCAGGGCCTCACGGATATGATCAATCAGCTTGTCGTTGTACCAGGGCTTAAGGATAAAATCGGTGGCGCCTTCCTTCAGCGACCTCACGGCCAGGTCAATACTGCCGTAGGCGGTGATCATGATCACATCCAGCTGGGGCCTTATTTTCCGGATCTCCTTTAGCCAGAACAAGCCCTCATTGCCGGTATGAATGGGGCTTTTAAAATTCATATCCAGCAAAACCAGGTTAAAATCGTATTGGGTCAGCAGGCGGCGGAGGTTCTCCGGGTTATACTCGGTGATCACCTCCCGGGCCTCTGTTTTCAGCAAAAGGCTTACGGCGGTGAGCACGTCTTTGTCATCGTCTACGACCAGTATGGAAGCGTTTTTTAAAAGCATTCGCTGTTTACTTAAATTAGTTTGGGGTGGGAGTTGCGAGTAGGTACTTTGTCCGCTATCTACCCGGAACTCATCACCCGGAACTCATCACTCGGAACTCACCACTCGGAACTCACTACTCGGAACTCAAAATTACACCACTTTTACCTATCTCACAAACTACCTGAAAACTGTACCGTCACCGAACACCTGTTGTATCAAAACCGTACACCTTTCTGACCGGTGGTTTATTTTATTGTACTGATAATGAGTGTTTTGTAATTTGGCATGATTTTCACCTTAATTTTGACGATACAAATTATGAAAAAGCTATTATGGATCGAAAGATTGAAAAGAAGAAGTGGAGTACGAAGAGAATTCTGACCATCGCCGGGATTGCAGGCGTTGCCGGGCTGATCGGATGGAGCATTTATGCTACCTCCGGCGGCTCGAAGCTGAATGTAGATACCGAGCGGCTCACTATCAGCGAAGTCACCAAAGGTCCTTTTAAAGAAACCATACCGGTTAACGGGGTAGTTATGCCGCTGACCACCATTTATCTTGACGTAATGGAGGGCGGGCGCGTGGAAGAAAAGTATGTGGACGACGGCGCCATGATGAAAAAAGGACAACCCATTCTTCGGCTGGGCAATACCGACCTGGAGCTGAGCCTGGCCAGCCAGGAAACCCAGGTATACAACGTTTTAACCCAGATGAACATCTCTAAGAACAATGCCACCCAAAACACCATTGGCAAGCTGAACCAGATGGCAGAGGTAGATAACGCCCTCAAAGAAGCCGAAAGGGTGTACCTGTTGAATAAAAAGCTGTATGCCGAAAAAGTGATCGGCCAGCAGGAATTCCAGCAGTCGGAAAATGCCTACAACTACCAGGTCAGGAGAAAAAAGCTGACCGATGACATACTGAAGCAGGACGATGAAGTGATCAAGCTGATGCAAAGCCAGGACCGGGAGTCGCTGTCTAAAATGCAGAATACCCTGCAGCTTATGCGGAAAAAGGTAGGTGACCTGGTGGTGCGTGCACCCATTGACGGGCAGCTTACATCGCTGGATGCGGAGATCGGGCAGCTGAAGAATAAGGGCGAGCGGTTGGGACAGATTGACGTGACCAACGGGTTTAAGGTCAGGGCCGACATTGACGAGCATTATATCAACCGTATTTATACTGACCTGGCCGGGGAGGTCACCATAGCCGGGAAACCCTACAAGCTGAAGGTGAAAAAAGTATACAGCCAGGTGACCAACGGTCGCTTCCAGGTAGATATGGAATTTACGGGTGAAGCACCGGGCAACATCCGCCGCGGGCAAACCCTGCAGGTTAACCTGGCGCTGAGCGATGAAACCACCGCCACGCTTTTACCGCGGGGAGGCTTTTACCAGAAAACGGGCGGTAACTGGGTATTTAAAGTAAGTGAAGACGGGAAAACCGCGTACAAGGCAGATGTGCAGTTTAACCGCCAGAGCCCGGAATACTACGAGGTGATCAGCGGACTGAAGCCGGGTGATAAAGTGATCACCTCGAGCTACGAAAACTTTGGGGATATCCAGGAGCTGATCCTGAAGGAATGACAAAACCTGGTAGATAATAAGTTAAAAGTGAACAGTGAAAAACTAAAAGTTAAGGAACATGCTGTCATATAATCACTAAATGTTTTTTAACTTTTAACTTTTAGCTTTTAGTTTTTCACTAATTATTTCTGTCTTGAATGGTTAAAAAACAAAACTTATGATAAAGATTACGGATTTAGAAAAGTACTACCGCACCGAAGAGGTAGAAACCATTGCCCTGAACAAACTGTCACTGGAAGTGAAAGAAGGGGAGTTTGTAGCCGTGATGGGCCCCAGCGGCTGCGGTAAGTCTACGCTGCTGAACATCCTGGGCCTGCTGGATGACCCTGACGGCGGCAGCTTCATCTTCAACGGTACGGAGATTGCGGGCTACAACGAACGCAAGCGGGCTGACCTGCGCAAACATAACATCGGCTTCGTGTTCCAGAGCTTTAACCTGATTGATGAGCTGACTGTTTTTGAAAACGTGGAGCTGCCCCTGATCTATACCGGTGTAAAGCCGGCCGACAGGAAAAAACGGGTGGATGAAGTGCTCGACAAGATGCAGATCATGCACCGCCGTAATCACTTCCCGCAGCAGCTCTCCGGCGGACAGCAGCAGCGGGTAGCCGTAGCCCGTGCCGTAGTGAATAACCCCAAGCTTATCCTGGCCGATGAGCCTACCGGTAACCTCGACAGCAGCAACGGGAACGAAGTGATGCAGCTCCTCACCGAGCTGAACGAGCAGGGCACTACCGTGATCATGGTAACCCACAGCGAGCACGATGCCAAATACAGCCACCGGATCATCCGGATGCTGGACGGCCAAACCGTAACCGAAAATATACTGACCTGACGCCCCGATCACACCGTTCCGCAGGAACGTAACATACATAGCACCGGAATTTATTCCGTGGGGTTCGGAATTTATTCCGTGGGATTCGGGATTTATCCCACGGGATTCGGGATTTATCCCACGGGATCGGGATTCACCCACGGAACCGGGGTTCATCCCGCGAAGAGTGGCCATTGATCATAATCCCGCAGGGATTTAACATGAATAACCGATGATACAGAATTATTTCAAAATTGCCTGGAGGAACCTGCTTCGTGATAAGGGTTTTTCTTTCCTGAATATCCTCGGGCTGGCCGTGGGCATCGTATGCGCTGCCCTCATATTTTTGTGGGTCAATTATAACCTGCAGACCAACCGGGCTTTTGCCGGTGTGGAGAATATCTACATCATCAAAAACAACCAGCAGTACGGCAATGACATCATGACATTCAGCGCCACGTCCGGTCCGCTGGCTCCAGCCATCAGCAAAGAGATTCCCGGCTTTAAAAAAGTGGTTCGTACACTTGATCTCGGCGGTACTTTTGGCCTGGAAGACAAATTTATCAAACAAAACGGCTTATACGCCGACAGCTCCTTCTTTGATATTTTTAAATACCCTGTTCTACAGCAGGCCAGCGACTATTCGGGGGCCAATCCTACCCATATAGCCATTTCGGCCAAAATGGCGGAAAGCTTTTTTGGTCATGAAAATCCCATCAACCGCACCCTGAGCTTCAATAAGAATGACCTTTTTACGATCAAGAAAGTATATGACTTTCCCGATGATAACATCACGTTGAAACCGGGTTTTATTGTATCCATGAACAAGGGTTTCCAGGACAGCAGCTTTGTGCGGTCGTGGAGCTACTGGGGGCAATGCGGAATACGGACCTATGCTTCGCTTGACGGGCAGGCTTCAGCCACTGACATCAACCGGAAGCTACGACCTTTCATAAAAAATAAAACGGAAAACCAGGTCAGCCACGAGGTTTTCCTCTATCCCTTATTGCGCACTACGGTCTACAACAGCTTCAAAAACGGTGTTGAGCAGCCTTCGGAAGGGAATATCCGGTACCTGAAAATATTTTCTACCATAGCGGTGATCATTCTCATCATTGCCTGCATCAATTTTATGAACCTGAGCACGGCCCGGAGTGAAAAAAGAGCAAAGGAAATCGGGCTGAAGAAGGTAGTGGGCGCCAGCCGCACGCAGCTCATCGGCCAGTTTATGTTTGAAAGCATGCTCACCGTGATGATAGCGATGCTGATTGCCGTTCTGGCTTTGTACCTGCTTGTTCCTGCCTTCGGAAGAATGCTGGAAATGCCCCTGTCTTTTAACGTATTCCGTACTGAAAACCTGCTGACCCTGATGGCGGCAGGACTGTTTTGCGGAATCCTGGCCGGATCATACCCCAGCTTGTATCTTTCTTCCTTTAATCCTTTGCATGCGATTAAAAAGAAATTTGTCGGTAACCGGGTAGACGGCGCCTCGCTGTTCCGCAAAGGGCTGGTGGTAGTGCAGTTTTCATCGGCTATTGTCCTGATCATTGCTATCGTGGTGATTTATACCCAGATTAACCATGTACGCAAAAGAGAGCTGGGCTATGACCTCAGCAACGTGGTTTCTATAGGCATTTCTGAAAAGCTGGAAGCCAATTTCGAGGCTTTGAAGCAGACATTGATCAGCGACGGCACTGCCTCAGGGGTAGGAGTGGGTACCTCCAGCATCCTGGGCATTTATTCCAATGGAGGCGGATTCAGCTGGCCGGGCAAAGATGATTCCCAGAATCCGCTCATCAGCTTTATCGGGGTAGATGCCGGCTTTTTGCCGCTTCTGGATGTGAAGATCGCCGAAGGAAGGAATTTCTACGACGAAGTTAACAATGAAGGAAACAATGTACTTATCAACGACGCCTTTGCCCGGCTGATGGGAAAAGAAGGCCATGCCGGCCGGAAACTCTACCGCGGGCAGGAGAGCATGAACATCGTGGGTGTTACCCGGCCTTTCCTGTTCAACGACCTGTACGCCGCTGACCAGCCGGTGCTTTTCTACCCGATGTCTCCGCACGACGTGGCGTCATGGGATGGAAGTATCTACGTTAAATTGAATGAAAATAAGCTGAAAGACCTTGAAAACGGTGTAAAGAAAATAGATAGCAGCTACCCGTTTGAATACCGGTTCCTGAACGACCAGTACGAAGCCATGTTTAAGAACACCCGTTTCATCGGGAAGCTGTCCCTGCTGTTCGGAATACTGGCCGTGTTCATATCCTGCCTGGGTTTATTCGGGCTGTCGGCTTATACGGCCGCCAGCCGCACCAAGGAGATCGGTGTCAGGAAGGTGCTGGGCGCCAGCGTATCCGGTATTTCGGTACTGTTAACCCGGAGTTTCCTCAAGCTGGTGGGCATATCCTTTGTAATCGCCTCTCCCCTGGCCTGGTATTTTATGAGCGGATGGCTCAAAGATTTTGAATACCGCATCAGCCTGGATTGGTGGATTTTTGCCCTGGCCGGGGCAATATCCCTGCTGGTCGCTGTATTAACGGTCAGTTTCCAGGCCATCAAAGCAGCCCTGGTTAACCCGGTGAAGAGTTTGAGAACGGAGTAATTGTAAAGTCGTAAAGTTGTTTTTTCGTGAAGTCGTTTTTCCCGAAAGCAGAATACGACCCGTCAGAAAAACGAAATTACAAAAAGACAAAAAGAAATGATACAGAATTATTTCAAAATCGCCTGGAGAAACCTGCTTAAAAACAAGCAGTTCTCCACCATTAATATCGGCGGACTGGCCATGGGTATGGCAGTGGCCATGCTCATCGGATTCTGGTTATTAGATGAGCTGACCTATGATCGGTACCACAAAAATTACGATAGGGTAGCCCGTATAATGCAGAAACAGACAGCAAACGGGCAAATTTATACGGGAGAATCTTTACCTATGCCTTTGGGTGAAGAGCTGAAAACCCATTACGGAGACAATTTCAAATACCTGGCCATGGCCTCCTGGCAGGGCGATAACATCCTGAGCAGGGGAAACGATCACCAGAAAAAAAACGGGATATACATTGACAAAGACGGTCCGAAAATTCTTTCCCTGAAAATGGTGAAAGGCAGCCTGAACGGGTTGAACGATCCCCGGAGTATCCTCTTGTCGTCAAGCGCGGCTAAGGCGTTCTTTGCTGACCAGGACCCCATGGGGCAGATCCTGAAAATTGACAATTCGCATGAAGTAAAGGTGACCGGGGTTTTTGAAGACCTGCCCTATAATACCACTTTCCGCGACCTGGAATTTCTTGCTCCCTGGGACTTATACGTGACGACCGAGCCGTGGCTGAAAAATGCCCAAACCCAATGGGGCAACAATTCTTTCCAGGCATTTGCACAGATCAATGATCATACAGATTTTGCTACGGTAAACAAGCATATCCTCCATTCCAAGCTGAACCGGGTTCCGGATGAGGATAAGAAATACAATTCGGAGATTTTCCTGTTTCCGATGAAAGACTGGCACCTGCATTCTAACTGGAAAAACGGCGTTCAGACGGGCGGACTGATCGAATACGTACGGATGTTTGCTGTGATAGGCGCATTTGTGCTGCTACTGGCCTGCATTAATTTTATGAACCTGAGCACGGCCCGTTCGGAGAAACGGGCGAAAGAAGTAGGCATCCGGAAGACCGTGGGGTCTGTCAGAGGGCAGCTGATCGGCCAGTTCCTTTGCGAATCCCTGCTGGTCGCTTTTATCGCCTTTTTCTTTGCTCTTCTCTTCACACAGCTGCTCCTGCCCTGGTTTAACAGAGTGGCCCAGAAGCAAATGAATATTCCGTGGGGAAATGCGGGTTTCTGGATGGTCTGCCTGCTGTTTACGGTGATAACAGGTTTACTGGCAGGCAGCTACCCGGCTTTATTTCTTTCTTCCTTTAAGCCGGTAAAAGTGCTGAAAGGCACTTTTAAAGCTGGAAAACTGGCCGGCTTGCCCCGGAAAGCACTGGTGGTAACACAATTCACCGTATCGGTAGCCCTGATCATCGGCACGATCATCGTTTACCAGCAGATTCAGCATACCAAAAACCGGCCGGTAGGCTATGACAGGAGCGGCCTGGTGATGATAGCCATGAGTACCCCCGAATTTTACGGGAAATATGACATATTAAGGACAGAGCTGAAACAAAAAGGTGCTATAACAGAAATGGCCGAATCGTCCAGTCCATTGACGGCCGTGTGGAGCAATAGCGGAGGCTTTGACTGGGAAGGGAAAGACCCGAACCTGGATACCGACTTTGCCACCTTTTGGGTAACGCATGACTACGGGAAGACGGTAGGCTTTGAAATGGCCGAAGGGAGAGATTTCTCCCGCGACTTCCCCACCGATTCTTCCGCCATCCTGATTAATGAAGCGGCCATTGATTTTATGAACCTGAAAAACCCGGTCGGCAAAACGATCAGGTGGGGTAACAGCGAAAACTTTACCATCATTGGTGTAGTAAAAAATATGGTCGCCAGCTCACCGTTCAAGCCGGTAAAACAGGCTGTATACCTCTTAAACTATGGCAATGTCAACTGGATCACCCTCCGGCTGAACCCTGCTAAAAGTACGAAGGAGTCGCTGGCTGTGGTGGAAAACGTCTTTAAAAGGGTTATTCCGTCGGCGCCGTTTGACTACAAATTTGCCGATGAAGAATACGCTGCAAAATTCGCCCAGGAAGAAAGAGTGGGCACCCTGGCTACCTTTTTTGCCGGTCTGGCTATCCTGATCAGCTGCCTGGGCCTGTTCGGGCTGGCCTCTTTTGTGGCCGAGCAGCGCACCAAAGAGATCGGTATCCGCAAGATAGTAGGGGCATCGGTATTCAATTTGTGGCAATTGCTGTCGAAAGATTTTGTATTGCTGGTGCTGATTGCCTGCCTGATATCTATTCCGTTAGCCTACTATTACCTGAATGGCTGGCTGCAGGGATATGAGTACCGGATCAGCATCCGATGGTGGGTATTTGCCCTGTCGGTGGCCGGTGCTGTGCTGGTTACCCTGGTTACGGTAAGCTTCCAGGCCATTAAAGCGGCCCTTGCCAACCCGGTGAAGAGTTTGAGAACGGAGTAAAAGTAAAGTCATTTTTTCGTGAAGCCGTTTTTCCGGAAAGCAGAATACAACGCATCAGAAAAGCGAAATTACGAAAAAACAAAAAAACAGAAAAACCCATGATACGAAACTATTTCAAAATCGCCTTTCGGAGCCTTGTCCGAAGCAAAGGCTACAGCGCCATCAATGTAGGAGGGCTGGCTGTGGGTATGGCTGTGGCCATGCTGATCGGTTTATGGGTGCACGATGAATTGACATTCAATCGATACCATCAGAATTATGACCGCATCGTACAGGTCATGCAGCACGCCAATTTTAATGGTAAGATAAGTACGCAGGTATCTAACCCGGCCGCTATGGGTCCGGAGATCCGTGCGCGGTACGGCAGTGATTTTAAGCATGTGATCCAGGCTTCCTGGCAGGGAGAGCACATGATCTCGGTGGGCGATAAGCACCTGATGCAGGAAGGAATGTTTTTTGAACCCGGTGCACCGGATATGCTGTCGCTCAAAATGTTGAAAGGAACCCGTGTCGGATTAAAAGACGCTCATTCCATCTTTCTTTCCGCCTCAGCAGCAGAAGCTATATTCGGGAAGGAAGATCCCCTTTATAAAACCATACGGTTGGATAAGCTCCATGAGGTAAAAGTGACCGGGGTCTATGAAGATCTTCCGGAGAATACCACGTTCAGGGCCGTTAAAATCATGATGCCCTGGGACTTGTGGGTTGTTCAGAACCCCTGGGTGAAAACCATGAGCAGCCCGTGGTCAAGTAACTTTTCCCAGACATTTGCCCAGCTGGCCGATAACGCAGACCTGAGCCGGGTTTCTGCTAAAATTAAAAATGTAAAGCGGGACAATGTAGGTGAAAGCGAAAAAAAATACCAGTGGGTGGTTTTCCTGCACCCCATGAGCAAATGGAAGCTGTATAGTGAATTCAAAGACGGGATAAATACGGGCGGGAGTATCCGCTACGTGAAGCTGTTCAGCCTGATAGGCCTGTTTGTTTTGTTGCTGGCCTGTATCAACTTTATGAACCTGAGCACTGCCAGAAGTGAAAAGCGGGCGAAAGAAGTAGGAATCCGGAAAACGGTAGGTTCATTCCGCTGGCAACTTATAGGCCGTTTTTTTGCAGAATCCTATGTGATCGTGCTGCTGGCCTTTATCCTCTCATTGCTGTTGGTGATCATCCTTTTACCCCTCTTTAACGAGATAGCCGGGAAAAAAATGGAACTCCCCTGGCAGCATCCTTTCTTCTGGCTGATCAGCCTGGCGTTCATGTGGATCACCGGTTTGCTGGCCGGAAGTTACCCCGCGTTTTATCTGTCTTCTTTCCAGCCTTTAAAAGTGCTGAAAGGCACGTTTAAAGCTGGCCGGTTTGCCAGTGTGCCCCGCCGGGTTTTGGTAGTTGTCCAGTTTACGGTATCTGTCGTACTGGTCATCGGCACCCTGATTGTGTATCAGCAGATCCGGTATGCCAAAAACCGGCCCATAGGGTATAACCGCAGTGGCCTGATCAATCTGAGCATGCAGGAGGAAATAGGCAGGCATTTTGATGCCGTAAGGACTGAATTGCTCCAAACGGGAGCTATTGAATCGATGGCGGCCACCTACAGTCCGCTTACCAGTGCATGGAACACCAACGGCGGTTTTGAATGGGAGGGAAAAGACCCCAACCTGGCCGTTGATTTTCCCAACAGCGGCGTGTCTTACGAATATGGCAAAACCATCCAATGGAAAATTAAGGCAGGTCGCGATTTTTCAAAGGAATTTGCCACCGATTCGGCCGCTTTTGTCATAAACCAATCTGCGGCAGACTTTTTGGGAATGAAAGACCCCGTAGGCAAAACGCTGAGATGGAATAACCAGCCGTACACCATCATCGGTGTGGTCAGCGACCTGTTGCAGGAATCACCTTTTTTCCCTGTTCGCCCATCGCTGTATCATATCCGTGACTATGCTGATCTGCCTAACCTGCTGATCCGGCTTAACCCGGACCGGAGCGTGACAGAATCCATAAGCTCGATAGAAAGTGTCTGGAAAAAACATATTAAGGAAGCTCCTTTTGGTTACACTTTTGTTGACGAAGCTTTCGGTGACAAGTTCAGGGGAGAAGAGCGGATCGGAAAGCTTTCGTCGTGGTTCGCTGTGTTGGCCATCTTTATCTCCTGTCTCGGGCTGTTTGGCATGGCCAGCTTCGTGGCTGAACAGCGCACTAAGGAAATAGGCATCCGTAAGGTATTGGGGGCAAGCGTGGCAAACCTCTGGCGCCTGTTATCCGGAGAGTTTGTATTACTGGTGTTATTGTCGTGCATTATAGCTGTGCCGATAGCCTGGTATTATCTCAATGACTGGCTGGCCAATTACGATTACCGGATCAGTATCAGCTGGGTAGTTTTTGTGCTTGCCGCAGTTGCGGCCCTGCTGATCACCCTGGCTACGGTAAGCTGGCAGGCCATCAGGGCAGCCCTGGCCAACCCGGTGAAGAGTTTGAGAACGGAGTAAAAGTAAAGTTGTTTTTTATGATTTTGTAAAGCTGTTTTTCGTGAAGCCGATTTTCCAGAAAACTGGATATAACCCGCCAGAAAAACGAAATTACGACTTTACAAAAAAAGAAAGCACCCAAACGAAAAAGCTATAAACAATGATTCGAAACTATTTCAAAATTGCGTGGCGGAACCTGAGGCGGGAAAAAGGGTTTGCGTTTCTGAATATCAGCGGCCTGAGCATAGGCATGGCGGCAGCTATCCTGATTCTTTTGTGGATTCAGAATGAAATGAGCATGAACCGCACTTTTCCTAAAACAGATCGCATATACCTGATGTATAACCGCGATACCTTCAGTGGGGAAAAACATGCCTGGGGTACCACACCAAAGGTGATGGCCGCTGTGCTGAAAAAAGATTACCCGGAGGTGGAGGACGCCGTGCGCGTGTCGTGGGCCAACTTCTTATTTACGGCAGGCGACAAGAAGCTGAATGAACAGGGCTTTTTTGTGGACAAGGGCTTCCTGGATATGTTTGACTATGAGATGCTGGAAGGAAACAGTACTACGGCATTGGATGCGGTAAACCACATCGTACTTACCGAAAGCTACGCCAAAAAGTTGTTTGGTGAAGAGGACGCTATGGGAAAGACCGTTAAACTGGACAGCACAGATATATTTACGGTGACGGGGGTAATGAAAGATTTTCCGAATACTACCCGGATCAACAGCCGGACCACGGTCAGTTACCTGCTGCCCTGGTCTTACATGAAAAAACTTGGGTGGGATGATGAATGGTGGGGGAATAACTCGGTGACCACCTATGCATTGCTGAAAGAAGGGGTATCTCCGGAACAGTTTAACACAAAAGTAAGAACCGTTACCATAGACCACAGCCCGGAAGGTAACAAGGCCACCACCGAGGTGTTCGGCTACCCGCTCAGCCGGGTATATCTCTACGGAAAAAGTGAAAACGGGCAGCTGACTGACGGCCGCATCGTTACGGTAAGGCTGTTTGCGGTCATCGCCATCTTTATCCTGCTGATTGCCTGTATTAATTTTATGAACCTGAGCACGGCCCGCAGTGAAAAACGGGCCAAAGAAGTGGGTATCCGTAAAGTGGTGGGTGCCGGCAAGGCCTCGCTCATTGTACAGTTTATCGGTGAGAGCGTCCTGCTGTCCCTCATGGCGGGCGTGCTGGCTGTGCTCATCGTGCAGCTCAGCCTGCCTTACTTTAATGACCTGGTGGGTAAGCAGCTGTTCCTGGACTACGGTAACCCGGCCTTCTGGGCACAGCTTACCGGTTTTATCCTCTTTACGGGTTTCCTGGCCGGCAGCTATCCGGCCTTCTTCCTGTCGTCATTCAGCCCGGTAAAAGTGCTTAAAGGTACTTTCAGAAGGGCCAAAGCCGCTTTGGATCCGCGCAAGGTGCTGGTGGTGATCCAGTTCACCTTTGCCATCGTATTGATCATCTCTACGTTGATCATTCAGCGGCAGATCCGGCATGCCCAGAACCGGGAGCTGGGCTACAATAAGAATGGACTCATCTATGTATCGCTTCAGGGCGATATCGGGAAACGCTACTCTTCCATTAAGCAGTCGCTGCTGGCCAGCGGAGCCGTGGATGCCGTCACAAAATCCATGAGTCCCATTACCCAGCACTCGAGCGACAGCTGGGGATTTTCCTGGCCGGGTAGTACTCCGGAAGATGAAAAGCTGGATTTTATCCGGTTCAGCACGGACGGCGACTTTATGAAGGTCATGGGTACCCAGCTGGTAGAGGGCCGCGACATTGATGTTACACAGCACGTCTCCGATTCCAGCGCCGTGCTCCTGAACGAAACCGCCGTAAAAAGAATGCGCTTAAAAGATCCCGTGGGGAAAGTCATTACCGATGACGATGAAAAGTGGACCGTAGTGGGCGTGGTGAAAGACTTTATTATCGCATCTCCGTTTGAGCCGGTAGCCCCCATGATGATTAACGGCCCCTCGGCCTGGTTTAATGTGCTGCATATCCGGCTGAACCCGGACAGGGCCGTGGCCGATAACCTGGCCACCATCCAGAAGGTGTTCGAACAGTTTAACCCGCATTACCCGTTTGAATACCAGTTTGTAGACGAACAGTACGCCCTGAAATTTGACGACACCCGGCGTACGGGCACGCTGTCCAGCCTGTTTGCCCTCCTGACCATTATCATCTCCTGCCTGGGCCTTTTCGGGCTTTCCGCCTACATGGCAGCCAGTCGGGTGAAAGAAGTAGGCGTGCGGAAGGTGTTAGGCGCCAGTGTCCGGAATATCACCCTGCTGCTATCTAAAGACTTCCTGAAGCTGGTGATCATCGCCTTCGGCGTGGCAGCGCCCATCGCCTGGTATGTGATGAGCCGCTGGCTTAGCGGGTATAACTACCGCATCTCCATCGAGTGGTGGGTATTTGCCGTCACGGGCATTATCTCCCTGGTAATAGCCGGGCTGACGGTCAGCTTCCAGGCCATAAAAGCGGCGCTGACTAACCCGGTGAAATCATTAAGAACGGAATAGCTATTAGCCTTCAGTAAGCTGATAGCTCAAAACTAAAAATATGATACGTAATTATTTCAAAATCGCCTGGCGGAACCTGCTTCGCAATAAAGGCTTTTCGTTAATCAACCTACTTGGGTTAACCATTGGCATTACCTGCACCATTCTCATTTCTTTATGGGTACAGGATGAATTGGTATATAATAAGTTTCATGAAAACTATGATACTATTTACCAGGTCATTGCTAACCGCGATTTTAATAACCAGGTGTTTACCGACAGAAGTATGGTGCTACCGCTTGCGGCTGAACTTGAACGTAGCTCTTCACTGATAAAGCATGCCGCGGTTACCACTCACCCCCAGCCCCGGGTGCTTACACACGACAACGTTAAACTAAAAAAGGAGGGGTACACGGTAAGTGAACATTATTTCGACTTGTTCCCGTGGGAATTTATAAAGGGCAATGCCGCAACCGCTTTGAAAGAGCCCAACTCTATTGTGCTGACAGCATCCGCTGCAAAAGCATTTTTCGGTATACAAGATCCCATTAACAAGGTGTTACGTTTCGATAATGACCGTGATGTAAAAGTTACGGGTGTATTAAAGGACATACCCGGAAACTCTACCTTTCAGTTTGACTGGCTTACACCGTTTAATTATAATGACCCGCGTACAAAACGTTCTATGAACGAATGGGTAAATTCTTCATGGAATGTATTTATACAAACTGTTCCGAATGCTGACACAGCTATGCTGAACAAAAGCATTACTCAGCTAAAGAGATCGCATGGTAACGATGATATCAGCAGCTATTTTGTGTTTCCTATGAGCCGCTGGCGCCTTTACAGTGATTTTAACCAGGGTATAAACACCGGCGGTATGATAGAATATGTACGCCTGTTTTCTATGGTAGCGGTGATTATTTTATTGATAGCCTGTATCAACTTCATGAACCTGTCAACCGCAAGAAGCGAAAAACGTGCAAAAGAAGTAGGTATCCGGAAAACACTGGGCTCAGGCAAAAAACAGCTGATTCTGCAATTCTTTCTTGAGTCAATGATATTGACGCTGATTGCTTTCGTGCTCGCTGTAGCAACGGTGGTGTTACTGCTACCCTCATTTAATTTACTTATAAACAAGCATATTTCGCTGGATGTATCCGGGCCCATATTCTGGCTGGGGGCGGTTGGAATTATTTTGTTTACCGGGTTGGTAGCTGGAAGTTACCCGGCATTATATCTTTCTTCATTCAACCCGGTTCGGGTTTTGAAAGGTTCATTCACTGCCGGGAAAAGAACAATATTGCCAAGGCATGTACTGGTGGTATCGCAATTCGTAATTTCTATTCTTCTCATTTCTGCAACCATTATTGTGTACCGCCAGATAGAGCATGTAAAAGATCGTGACCTGGGATATAACCCCGATAATCTTATCATGATACCGTCAACGCCGGATACAGATAAAAGTTTTGCTGTGATAAAACAGGAGTTGCTTGCAACCCGTATGATCAGCAACGTTACAAGAACATCATCTCCGATAACAGAAGTGTGGTGGAATACCGGCGCTCCTGATTATGATGGCAAGCCGGCTGATGCTCAGATTATCATGGGTGGGTTGGGCGTTGATGTTGACTTCAGCAAAACCATGAACATTAAAATGCTTCAGGGCCGGGACTTCTCCGGCACACCTTCAGACTCTGCCTCCATGATTTTGAATAAAGCGGCCGTTGATGCCATGCAACTACAAAACCCGGTTGGCAGGCAAATGCGCTATGGAAGAACCTACACCGTTATCGGAGTTTCAGATAATGTAATCATGACTTCGCCTTTTGAACCAGCGTATCCCATGATGATCATGTATGATCCCATCAGGTCTTCCATGAATACCCTCCGTTTAAAAGAAGGAATAATGCCGCAAAAAGCGATTGCAGCCATTGAAACCATTTTTAAAAAATATAACCCTGCTGTGCCTTTTGAGTACAAGTTTGTGGACCAGGAATTTCAAAAGAAATTTCTGACCGAAGAGCTCATCAGCAAACTCACGAATATTTTTGCAGGTCTTGCTATTTTTATTTGCTGCATTGGCCTGGCGGGCCTGGCATCGTTTACCATCGAAAAACGTTTCAAAGAAATCGGTATCCGCAAAGTATTGGGCGCCACCGTGCGGCAATTGCTCTTGCTTATTTCAAAAGATTTCTTAAAGCTGGTATTGATTGCGTTTGTTATTGCCACACCATTGGCATGGTGGCTTATGCACAACTGGCTGGAAAAATATACCTACCGTATTGATATTAGTATCTGGCTGTTTGGAATTGTAGGTATGTTGGTTTTACTACTGGCATTAGTGGTAGTTAGCTTAAATACCATAAAAGCGGCGAGGACAAACCCGGTGAAAAGTTTAAGAACAGAATAGCTTAAACCTAAAAACCATGATACGAAATTATTTAAAAATCGCCCTTAGGAACCTGATGAAGAGCAAAGTGTTCTCTTTCATCAATATCCTGGGATTGACCATCGGCATTACCGTTTGCATGATGATCTTTCTCTTTATTATGAATGAATTCAGCGTGGATAAGTTTCATGCTAACGGTGACCGCATTTACCGCGTCCTGCGCTCGTATGAGCGCGATGGCCAGCCGGGCAGTGTGGCGTACTTATCCGGAATGCATTCACCGGCGCTGATGAATGATTTTAAAGGGCAGATCGAGCGATCGGTACGGGTAAGCACGGCCGAGGACCTGGTGACCATTGGCGACCGCTCGTTCCGGGAGAAAAGGGTGGTAAATGCAGACAGCGATTTCTTCCGCCTGTTTTCTTTTCCCCTGCTCAAAGGCGATGCCGCTACCGTGCTGCAGGATCCGGCCCGGGTGGTGCTGACCGAAAGCACGGCAAAGAAATACTTCGGAACGGTAGAAGAGGCCATGGGCAAGCAGATCACCCTTCACAAAGATCTGCTCCTTACGGTAAGCGGTATTGCGAAAGATGTGCCCTCCAATTCCCATCTTCAGTTTGACCTGATGGTGCCGCTTGAAAACTATAAGGACAGGGGGGATATGACCACCTGGATCAATAACGGCGTATTTACGTACGTGCAGCTGAGCCCCGGCACTACCCAGGAGCAGGTAGAAAAGCAATTTCCGCAGTACATGGAGAAATACCTCGGCGCTGATATGCGCAAATACGGGTTCGCCTGGGGGCTTTCGCTTACCCCGCTGAAAGATATTTATTTTGAAGCACCGGCTGAATTCGGCGACAGTATCCGGCACGGTGATAAAACAGTGGTGTTTATTTTCCTCTCCATTGCCGTGCTCATCCTGCTGATCGCCTGCATCAATTTCATGAACCTCTCCACCATCCGGGCGGCAGAACGGTCCAAAGAAGTAGGCCTGCGTAAAGTACTCGGAGCACTTAGAAACCACCTGGTGGGGCAGTTCATCGGTGAGAGCGTGCTGCTCACCCTCATATCCTGCGTATTGGCGGTACTGCTCCTGTGGCTGACCATGCCCTGGTATAACCAGTTGCTGGGCTATTCCCTGACCGTCTCGTGGAATACGCCGAACCTCTGGCTCTTTCTCGTGGGGGTAATCGTAGTAGTAGGCTTCCTGGCGGGAAGTTACCCGGCCTTTGTACTGTCGGCTTTTTCTCCGGTGCAGGCCTTGAAAAGCCGGCTGAACCTGGGTAAAAACGGTGCTTCTTTCCGGCAGGTACTGGTGGTGGTGCAGTTCAGCATCTCCGTATTTCTCATTGTAGGTACACTGATCATCACCCGGCAAATGAACTATGTGAAAGGCATGCAGCTGGGCTATAACCAGGAGCAGACGGTGAGCCTGCCGGTGGATAACGAAGATATCTACAGGAATCTGGATGCATTTAAAACCGGCCTGAAACAGCACAGCGCCGTGCAGGAGGTATCCTGGATGTCCGGCGAGCCGGGAGGCTTTTTTGACGGGTACGTGTTTGATGTGGAGGGGCGAAGCGAGCGATGGAATGCCCGGACGGAATTTGCCGATTTTGATTTTGTTAAAACGCTGGGATTAAAGATCATTGCCGGCCGGGATTTTTCAGCTACGTTCCCTACGGATTCCACTGAGGCCGTACTGGTTAACAAAACGGCTGTGGCCAACCTGGGCTGGACACCCGCTGAGGCCATCGGTAAGTGGATACAGAATACCGCTCGCGACAGTGCAAAACGGAGAATCGTAGGGGTAGTAGACGACTTTAACTTTGAGAGTTTAAAGGAGAATATAGCTCCCCTGGTCATTTCACCTGTAGAAGACAAAAGGGTCATCCTGGTCAGATTAAATCCGGGCAATATTCCGGCCGGGATAGATCTCATTAAAAAGGAATACAGCAAAGTGGCGCCTGCTTACCCGCTGGAATATAAATTTTTAGACCGGAAGTTTAATGATATGTACAAAAAAGACCTGCGCCAGCAAACGCTCTTAACCGTGTTTGCCGGCCTGGCCATCTTTGTGGCCTGCCTGGGGCTGTTTGGCCTGGCCTCCTTTACGGCTGCCAAGCGCTTTAAGGAGATCGGTGTACGGAAAGTGCTGGGCTCCTCCGTGAAGGGCATCGTGGTACTGCTGTCAAAAGACCTGTTAAAGCCGGTGGTCATAGCCACCTGCATCGCATTACCGGCAGGTTACTGGGCCATGAACCAATGGCTTCAGAACTTTGCGTACAAAACCCCTGTAAGCGGATGGGTATTTGTGCTGGCGGCCCTGATCACTTTAGGTATTGCCCTGATCACAGTAAGTATAAAAGCCATACGGGCCGCTATGGCTAACCCGGTGAAGAGTTTAAGAACAGAATGAAAACACCAGACCCATGATACGTAACTATTTCAAAACCGCCTGGCGCACCCTCACCCGTAACCGGGCGTATTCCCTGATCACCATCCTGGGCCTGACCATAGGCCTCAGCGCCTTTATGCTGGTCAGCACCGTGGTGATGGATGATCTGTCGTACGACAGGCAATGGAGCAGGGGCGAACGGATCTTCCGCCTGGTATCAGTGGATAAGATGGGAGCGGGACTGTACAATAAGAATGAATCGTCTTATACGGGGATGCTGACCCATCTCAAAACAGAATTCCCGGAAGTAGAGACCGGCGCCCGGATCTCCTCTTCAGACCTGCGCCTTAAATTAAATGCAACCGATGAAAGCGGTATAAGCTCCTCCTTTATCCGGGCCGATTCCACCATCTGGGAAATGCTTGACCTGGAGATCCTGGCGGGTACGCCCGGAACCCTGGTTCAGGGTACCCGTAACCTCGTCATAACAGAAAGCTACCGCGATAAATATTTTCGGGGAGAAGACCCGGTAGGAAAAACCGTTTATGATGTTCCCTCCTTTACCAGCGAAAGCACGCCCTACCTGATCACCGGCGTGATCCGCGACCTGCCCGCCAACAGCATTTTCAGGGCAGACATGCTGCTGGTGACAAAACCTTCTGCGGAGACGCTTTCAGCGGGAGGCTTCAGGGGCTTCTCCAGGAATTATGTGCTCGTAAAGCCCGGTACCGATGTGGAGGCCCTGACCCGGAAAGTCAATAGCCGGGCAAAAGATTTTGACAGGGGGCGCTATGTGACAGAATACGAATTCCAGCCCCTGAAAGCAGTTTACCTGCATTCTGACTTTGCTGCAGGCCAATCGGTGAAAGGAGATATCAAAAATGTCTGGATCTTTACCGGCGTGGCCGTTCTGTTGCTGCTCATTGCCTGTGGAAACTTCGTTAACCTGAGTTCGGCCCGGGCAGTATACAGGCTGAAGGAAACAGGCGTAAGAAAAATACTCGGCGCAGATAAGAGCCGGATCATCCTGCAGTTTTTAACCGAATCCTTCCTGTTTTTTGCCATTGCCTCAGTCGGCGCACTGATCATTTATACGGTAGGACTGCCCCGCCTGGAGCACTTCGTGGAGCATCCGCTGACCCTTACGCTTTTTTCGGGTTTCAGACGGGTAGCCGCAGCGCTTCTGTTCATTGTTTTGCTGAGCATGCTGACCGGCATTTACCCGGCCCTCATTATTTCCGGGTTTAAAACCTCCAATGCCCTGAAAGGCAATACCGGCAGAGCCGGAAACCAGAACCGGGTGAGAAGAACACTGGTAGTAGGTCAGTTTGCCGTATCCATAGTGGTTTTGATCAGCCTGATGGTGGTGCAGATGCAGGTGAGGTACCTGAACAACAAAGACCTGGGTTTTGATAAGGAGAACCTGCTGAGCATAGATTTCACGGCCTGGGAGGGGAAAGGAGAAGCCTTTAAAAATGAGCTTCTCCGGCAAACCGGTATTGAGAGTGTAAGCATCGCGAACTGGATCCCATCCCGCGGCGCGGGCTCCATGAGCCGGAAAATACAGGATCCGCAAAACCCGGATAAGACCATTCAGGTCAATTATATCAACGGAGATACCGACCTCGGGAAAACCCTGGGACTGAAGCTGGAGCGGGGACGTTTCCTGGGGAATACGCTGAGCTACGATAAATTAAATACAGACCAGGTGATGGAGATGGACTCGGCCCAATCCATGAATGCTTACCTGAACCAGTCCACGCTGGTTACGGCTTTCGGTGCTAAAGCCATAGGGATCAGTGACCTGGAGGTGCCGGACCGCCGGGTACCTACGCGCCCCGTGGGAATTGTCAAAGATTTTCACAATGAGTCGCTTAAAAACCCTTTACAACCCACCTTCATTGCCGCTGAAAGCTCATCCGATTACGGAGGCATGCTGATCCGGGTAGAGCCCGGCCATACGCAGCAGGCCGCTGAAGCGGTACAAACCCTCCTGAAGCAGTTTTACCCCGGCAAATACCTGGAGATGAACTGGGTAGATGACCTGCTGGCTAAGCAATACCGCACTGAAAGCCGGCTATTGAGCCTGTTCAGCTTTTTCAGCGGACTGAGCATGTTCCTGGCGGCGCTCGGAATCTTCGGGCTGGTTACCCAGGCCCTGGCCCAGCGGGTGAAGGAGATCGGCATCCGGAAAGTGCTGGGTGCCCCTGTGCACGCCATTGTCAGGCTGTTTTCGGTAGATTTCCTTAAGCTGGTCGTGATGGCCACTGTACTGGCTTCTCCCGTAGCCTGGTGGCTGATGAACCGCTGGCTGGCTGATTTTGCCTACCGCATCACCATCCCCTGGGGTGTTTTTGCCCTGGCCGGTGGCATAGCGGTCACCGTAGCCCTGCTGACCATTAGTTTTCAGACCATTAAATCAGCCCTGGCTAACCCGGTAAAAGCATTGAGAACAGAATAGCTGAAGGCTGATAGCTAAAAAACAAAAATATGATACGTAACTATTTCAAAACCGCCTGGCGCAATCTCTTCCGAAACAAGGGCTTTGCGCTGATCAATATCCTGGGGCTGGCCGTAGGGCTGACCTGCTGCCTGCTGCTGACGCTCTACCTGCAGCACGAGCTGAGCTACGATCGCTTCCACAGCAAGGGAGACCGCCTGGTGCGGGTGATCATGGAATACAAGATAGGTACTTCGGGAAATAAAGGAAACTTTACCAGTACCAAGGTGTTTCCCGAATTCAGGAGACAATTCCCGGAGGTGGTCAGCGGTACCCGCCTGAGCAGCAACAACCGCATTGTAAAGTACGGCGATAAAACGTGGATGGAAGATAACGTGCTTCACGCCGACTCTGCGTTTTTCGAACTGTTTGATTTCAAATTGCTGAGCGGGAAAGCCTCTGATGTGCTGAAAGCGCCTAACCAGGTGGTGATCTCCCGCTCACTGGCTGAAAAATATTTCGGGAAGGAAGATCCCGTAGGCAAAACCCTCCTGCTGAACAGCAGCCAGCAACCTTACCGGGTCACCGGGGTGTCGGAAGACTGCCCGTCCAATTCCCAGATCCGGTACAGCATGGTGGCTTCCATCTCCAGCTTCGGGCCTTTGCAGGAAGAAACCTATTCCAATGCCAACTACGTTACCTACCTCCTGATGGACCGGGCAGAATCACTGAATACCCTGCAGGACAAAGTAAACCGGTTCATGAAAAAAGAAACGGGTGACAGCGAGTTTAAAGTGAATTTCGACCTCGAACCTTTCACCCGCATTCACCTGTATTCTCCCTATGACGCTTTTACGCCCAATATCAATATCAGCTATATCTATATCATTGCAGGTGTGGCCGTGCTCATCCTGGTGATTGCCTGTTTTACCTACGTCAATCTTTCTACCGCACGAAGTACCGAGCGGGCGAGAGAAGTGGGTATCCGGAAGGTGGCCGGAGCCTGGCGTTCACAGCTCTTCTGGCAGTTTATCAGCGAGTCGGCAGTGCTGACCTTCCTGGCACTGATGATCAGCTTTTTGCTGGCCCTGGTGCTCCTGCCTTCTTTTAACACCCTGGCCGGCACTACGCTTTCGTATACCAGCCTGGGGCACCCACTGGTTTGGGGGGCGGCGTTGCTGGCGGCGATTACAGTAGCCCTCCTGGCCGGCAGCTACCCGGCGCTGATTCTTTCATCGTTTCAACCGGTCAGAGTGCTGAAAGGGGCGTTTAAGAATACGGGCTCCGGCAATGCCCTGCGCAAAGGACTGACCGTATTCCAGTTTGTCATCTCGGTTTTCCTGATTATTTCTACCTTTATTATCAGTTCGCAGCTCCGGTATATCCAGCAGAAAAAGCTGGGTTATGAGCGGGAAAACAGGGTGCTGCTGGGTATGGATCAGAACCTGAATGACAAGAGAGAGCTGGTAAAATCAGAGCTTAATTCCCTGGCAGCTGTAAGCGGGGTATCGCTGGCGTACGAAACCCCGGTAACCATCCGTGGCGGCTATAATATGAGCGGCAGTGACCTGAGCCAGACCATGGCCGTAACCGCTAACCCGGTAGATGAAGACTACCTTAAAGTGACGGGCCTCGAATTAATAGCCGGTTCCGACCTGAGTGCTCAGGATATCCGGGACGTCAGTAGCGAAGATTACACCGAGAACTACTTCCATTTTATCCTGAACGAGTCGGCGGCACGCGCGCTGGGCTGGAGCCCGGAAGAAGCCATCGGGAAGAAAATGTACCTCGATGAGTACAGGCCCGGAGAAGTGAAAGGAGTGGTAAAAGATTTCCATTTCGAGTCGCTGCACACCTCCATCCGTCCCCTGGTGCTCTTCCCGAGCCCCTGGGCCAATACGGCAATTGTGAGAATAGACGGCAATAACGTCCGGGAAACCCTGGCGGCCATTGAAGCGAAATGGAAACAGCTGGCGCCTTACCGGCCGTTTGTTTTCCGGTTTATGGATGAAGACTACCAGCAGATGTACAATGCCGAAATGCGCACCGGTCGCGTATTCAACATCTTTGCCTCCCTGGCTGTGCTGCTGGCCTGCCTGGGGCTCTTCGGGCTGTCGGCTTACGCCGTACGTCAGCGCGTAAAAGAGGTAGGTGTACGTAAAGTATTGGGCGCCTCCGGGCTGCAGATCGTTACCCTGCTTTCCTCCGGCTTTGTGAAGCTGGTGCTCATTGCGTTTGTCATTGCCAGTCCGCTGGCCTGGCTGGCCATGAACAAATGGCTGGAGCAGTTCTCGTACCGGGTAGAAACCGGTTGGTGGATCTTTGCGGCAGCCGGCGCAGTAGCACTGTTCCTGGCCCTGGTAACGGTCAGCTTGCAGGCCATCAGAGCGGCGGCAGCTAATCCGGTGAAATCATTAAGGACGGAATAATAATTGATGGAATGGGATTATTAAAGTCAGCAGGAATACCCATCTTATCCTGTTAAATAGATATAACGATGGTTAAAAATTATTTAAAAATCGCCTGGCGAAGTCTTACTGCAAACAAATTATCTTCTATGATCAATATAGGAGGGCTGGCTGTGGGTATGGCTGCCAGCTTCCTGCTGATGCTCTATGTGTACAATGAGTTTAGTTACGATAAGTTTAATAAGAACAGTGATCGTTAGAATTGAATATGCTGCTGAAAGTTTAGGTTTACTGCAATCTGTTTATGCAAAATACAGCCCGGATTATCCTTTCGAATATACGTTTACGGATGAAAGTTTTCGAAAAAAATTAGTAGATGAAAAGGTATTGGGTATCATTTCAGCAAGCTTTACCGTCCTGACCATTTTTATTTCCTGCCTGGGGCTATTCGGGCTGGCAGCCTTTTCGGCAGTGCAGCGTACAAAAGAAATAGGCATCCGTAAAATACTGGGTGCATCAGTTGGCAGAATCATATACCTATTATCAATCGACTTTTTGAAGCTGGTCATTATCGCTTTCCTGGTGGCTTTTCCTGTTTCCTGGTGGCTGATGAATGATTGGCTTGAGCATTTCTTTTATAAAGTAAGTATAGAATGGTGGATATTTCCGGCGGCAGGTCTGAGTGCTATCCTTATTGCTTTAATAACCATCAGCACACAGGCAATAAAAGCAGCAATAGCCAACCCGGTGAAAAGTTTGAGAACAGAATAAATGTAAAGTTGCAAAGTTGTTGTTTCGTGAAGTCGTAAAGTCATTTTTCCGGAAAGCGGGTACAGCCCGTCAGAAAAACAAAAAAACAAAAAAACAAAAAAACTATGATCAAGCTATTTTTAACAACCCTCGCGCGGCAGCTCTGGCGGAACCGCCTTTACACCTTCCTGAACATCCTGGGTCTCAGTGTATGCATCAGCGTGGCCTGGGTCATTTTCCGGATGGTAGATTATGAATACAGCTACGACCGGGAAATACCCGGGGCGGATAAAATTTACCAGCTGATTTCTAAAGACCAAAGCACAGACGGTGAAGTCAACGGTTTTGCTGGTGTCTCAAAGCCCGTGTATAAAGTGTTGAAAGACCAGATTCCCGGCGCAACGTTTACCATACCTGCTTTCTATAAATATTATCATCACGCTACCGTACCGGGCAAAGACCAGATCAGGCGTGTAAAAGACGGAGAAGAAACAGACCTGGAGGTGGTTTCTACCACGGCCGACTATTTCCGGCTTTTTTCCTACAGGTTCCTGGCCGGTGATGAGCGGAATCCCCTGGATGCTCCCGATAAGCTGGTACTGACGGATGTGCGTGCCCGCGCTTATTTCCCCGGAATGAGCCCCGGAGAGGTGATCGGTAAAACCGTAACCTATGATGACTCACTGGTACGGAGGGTCTCGGCTGTGGTAGCCGCCTTTGATTTTCCGAATAGCTTTGAATCCAATCATGAATTTATCGGCCTCCTGAAAGAAGATCTGGCAGATGATTTCTGGAGCGGGAAGTCGTCTAATGACCTGCTATTTATCCGGCCGGCTGAAGGCGCGCAGGTATCGAAGATAATGGCGCGGCTCAACGAGTTCAATACTGAACGGAATAAGGAAGCTTTTGAAAAATACAAATACCGTAGCTGGTATGATGTCATTCCGGTGTCAGAAAAGCATTTTGAACCCGGGCTGAGTGCCCAGACAAGGACTGCTGATAAAAAAGTGCTGAACGGGCTGATGATCACGGTGGCTTTCCTGCTGGTGCTGGCCTGCATCAACTACATCAACCTCAGCACGGCACAGCTCCCTCAGCGGGCCAAAGAAATAGGGATACGGAAAACCCTGGGCAGCTCCAAAGGTGGGTTGATCGTACGGTTTATTGTGGAAACGATGGTGGTGACTTCCCTGGCGGCCGTGATTTCCTTCGGTTTTACGTCTGTAGGGGTTCAGCTGTTCCGCGACTTCCTTCCCGAAGGACTTCAGAATTATATGAACTACGGCAGCATGATCGTTTTTATGGCCAGCCTGATACTGGGCGTCTCCGTGATCTCCGGGCTTTACCCGGCCTGGCTTTCGGCCCGGGTGAATACGGTAAATGTGCTTAAAGGGGTTACGGAAAAAACAGCAGGAAGAAATGGATTCTCGTTACGCAAAGGCCTGATTGTATTCCAGTTTTTTATAGCCCAGGTGTTTATCATAGGCAGCATAATTATCCACCGGCAGATACAGTTTTCACTCGATAAAAACCCCGGCTTTAATAAAGAAAGGGTGATCACGGTAGAGGTGCCCGACCATGTGGCCAATGACCGTGCCCTGAGAGACAAGATTAGAGTGCTCAAAAATGAGCTGGTAAGAAGCGCCTCTGTGGCGGGAGTTGCTATCGGTAGCCGGCCGATGGACAATAGCATGTGGGGCAATGTGCTGGTCCATTACAGGGATACCACGGAGTTCCAGTCTATGGTGCACATGAAATTCGGGGACACCGATTACCTGGGGCTGTACGGATTTAAATTGCTGGCCGGCAGGAATTTCATGCCTTCTGACACCATGAGCGAGATTATAGTCAACGAAAAGGCGCTGGAGGCTTACGGCCTGGGCACGCCGCAGGAAGCCCTGGGCAAAATGCTGGTGACTCCGTCGAATAAAGCCCGGGCATACTCCATTGTGGGCGTGGTCTCTGATTTTCAGCAGTTCGGGGTGAAATCAGAAATCAGCCCCTCTGTAATCGCCACGAAGAAAAGACCGGCTTCCATACTGAACATCAAGCTCCCTGAGCAGACAAAACAATGGCCGGCGGCTCTCAATACGATAGAAAATGAATGGAAAAAGGTGTATGGGGCCGTACCGTTCAAATACACTTTTTACGACGATACGATAAAGAAATTCTACGAAAGCGAGCAGCGCACCCGGAAGCTCGTTTCCGCGGCAACAGCCATTGCCATCCTGATCAGTTGCCTCGGCTTGTTCGGGCTAGCCACGCTCACGGCGTTTAGCCGTACCAAAGAGATCGGCGTACGGAAAGTGCTGGGCGCCTCCGTGTTTAATATCACCCGGCTTCTTTCCCTGGAATTTCTTTCGTTGGTGCTGATTTCGGTGCTTATCGCGTCGCCCGTTGCCTGGTGGATGATGAACAAGTGGCTGCAGGATTTTGTATTCCGGATCGAAATTCAGTGGTGGATATTTGTGCTGGCCGCCATGGCAGCGGCGGTCATCGCCCTGCTAACCGTGAGCTACCAGGCCATCCGGGCAGCCGTAGCTAACCCGGTGAAAAGCTTAAGAACAGAATAAATGTAAAGTCGTGTTTTTGTAAAGCCGTTTCTCCTCAGGGCAGAATATAGCTCATCAGAAAAACGAAAAAACAACTTTACGAAAAAACAAAAACCAAAAATATGCTAGAACTAAAAGGAATTTTTAAATGGGTGAACACCGGCGGAAACCGGGTATTTCTGCTGAAAGACGTGGACCTGAACGTAAAAGAAGGCGAGTTTATCTCCATCATGGGGCCTTCAGGCTCGGGCAAATCCACCCTGCTGAACGTGGTTGGTATGCTCGACGATTTCAACGAAGGCGAGTACACTTTCCTGCAGGAGCCGGTGCACACCCTGAAAGAGAAGCAACGATCGGCCCTCTACAGGCAATACATCGGGTTTGTGTTCCAGGCCTACCACCTCATTGATGAGCTCACCGTGTATGAGAACATCGAAACCCCGCTGCTCTACCAGGACACAAAGACAAGCGAGCGCAAAGCCCTCGTTGCCGATATGCTCGACCGCTTCAATATTGTAGGTAAAAAAGACCTCTTTCCGGCACAGCTGTCGGGCGGACAGCAGCAGCTGGTGGGCATAGCCCGGGCCCTCATCGCCAAGCCCCGCCTGCTGCTGGCCGATGAGCCTACCGGCAACCTGAACAGCAAACAAGGCGAAGAAATCATGGAACTCTTCTCCCAGCTAAACAAAGAAGGCATGACCATCATCCAGGTCACCCACAGTGAAAAAAACGCGGCCTACGGCTCCAGGATAGTTAATTTACTGGATGGAAGAGTAGAAATTTAAATAAATATAAAATTAGTATAATAAAAATTATATTAAATTATTAATTAAATAAATATATAAATATCTATTTAAAGTAACCGAAACTTCCGGCTCACCCCCTCTGCTCCGCGTAACAGCGGACAGCTCACCCGGTACCCGAACTAAGCACTCAGAACTAAGTACTCGGAACTAAGCGCTCGGAACTTATATGAACTTATATCGATTATGAAAAAACTAACTGTATTTATACTCACATTTCTCTATGTCGCCGCAAACGGCCAGACTACGCTTTCCCTGAAAGAATGCATTGAAACCGCCCTGAAAAATAACCCGGCTGTCAACCAGTCGGGTATCCAGGCTCAGAACAGCGAGATCCAGCTTCAGCAGTCACGGCTGAACAAGCTGCCCGGCGTGAATGCCTCGGTAGGCCACGGCATTAACCAGGGCCGCAGCATAGACCCCTTCACCAATGCCTACGTTAATAACCAGCTGGGCTATGGAAACTACGGGGTAAGCGCAGGGGTTGTTCTTTTCAGCGGTGGAGCGCTGAACAATGCCGTAGCCCGCGACCGTTTCGGGTACGAGGCGGCCCGCATGGACCTGCAGCAGGCCAAAGATAACCTCACCATTGAGGTGATCCTGGCCTACCTTACCGCATTGACCAATGAAGACGTACTTAACCAGATGCAAAGCCAGCTGGAGCTTACCCGGAAGCAGGTAGAGCGGCTGGAAGTGTTGAACAGGGACGGGAGCATTCCGCCCTCCCAGCTTTCAGACCTCCAGGGCCAGTATGCCGGTGAGCAATTATCTGTCATCAGCGCTACCAACAGCGTGGAATCTTCGAGGCTGAACCTTTGCCGGCTTATGAACGTGCCTTACAGCAGTCCCATGACCCTCGAAAAGATCAATCCCGAGCTCCCCGGCCTTTACGGAGCCCGGGCGGAGGAAGTGTATGAAACGGCCCTGCAGCGCTTTGCTGCTATAAAAGCCGCCGACTTCCGGGTGAAAAGTGCGGAGAAGGCCGTTGACGTGGCCCGGGGACAGCTCTGGCCTACCTTACGCCTGGGGGTGAATGTGAACACCAACTACTCCAGCGCGGCCAGCACCAGTACTCTCCTGAATACCAATACCGTGGCATCGTCTGATTTTGTAAGCATCGGCGGAGCCCAGTACCCGGTTATGCGCCAGGTAAGTAATTATGCCAGCGATAATATTCCCTATACCCGCCAGCTCACAGGCAACTTCTTTTCTTCCTTCGGTCTCTCGCTGAACATCCCCGTCTTCAACGGGCTGGAGCAGCGCAACCGGGTAAAAGTGGCGCGCTTAAACGTAAAAAATAATGAGATAGCCGCCCATGCCGCCAGAACCGGGCTGGATCAGGCCATAGACCAGGCTGCAATTAACCTGCAGACAGCCCTTGAGCGCTGCGAAACGCTGGAACGCCAGGTGCAGGCCTTCAAAGAGTCTTTCCGGGCTGCTGAAACCCGTTTTAACCAGGGGGTAGGCAATTCCATTGATTATCTTACGGCCAAAAACAACCTCGACCGGGCGAATATTAACCTGATCTCGGCGCAATATGAGGCGGTGTTACGGTCTAAGCTGCTCGACTTCTACAAGGGGGAAACGCTCTGGTAAAGGGGTATAATTTTAATATGGGGAAATGCTGTTAAAAGACCGTAAATTTTCAGAACTTTGTATCTCAATTCCAGATCGTAAGGTGCATGTTCGAAAACAGGAAATTTCCTATACTTATTTTTATTTATACCATCGGTGCCATTTACCTGCTCCGGCTGTTTTACCTGCAGGTCATTGACAAAGATTACCGCACTATCGAGGCCCTGAACTCTGTGCGTAAGGAAATCAGTATACCCCTGCGGGGCCAGATCTACGATCGTCACGGTAAGCTCATTGTAGCAAACGAGGAAGTATATGACATGTATGTGATCCCTCAGAAAGTACTGCCGTTCGATACCGTATCGTTCTGCCACCTTTTTGGCATTGATAAACCCTATGTAGATTCTATGCTGAACCAGGCTAGGAAATATTCCAAACTACGTGCATCACTTTTTCTGCGCCAGCTGTCGAAGCAGGAATACTCCGGCGTGATCGACGCCATGATCCAATATCCCGGCTTTCATTTTGAACAGTCGTTCTACCGTACCTACCCCGGTAATACCATGGCCAATGCCCTGGGTTATATTGGTGAGATTCCCAAAAAGCAATACGAGGAGCAGGAAATAGAATACTATCGTAAAGGTGACTACATCGGTCTGGCCGGCCTTGAAAAATACTATGAACTGGAACTGCGCGGAACACGAGGCAGCCGGATGGTACTCATGAACTCGAAAATGGAGGACAAGGGCTCTTATCACGAAGGCCGGTACGATACGGCCTCTGTGATCGGAAATAACCTGTACACCTATGTGGATCTGGGCGTTCAGCAGTTGGCCGATTCCCTTTTTCAGGGCAAAGTAGGCGCTGTAGTGGCCATTGAGCCTGCTACCGGAGGGATCATCGCTATGGGTTCTTATCCTACTTACGACCCCGCCCTGCTGTCGGGCCGGGAATTTCCCAAAAACTATGCGGTTCTTACCCGTAATCCCGACCGTCCCCTGAATAACCGGCCCGTATCGGCATTCTACCGCCCGGGGTCTACTTTTAAACTGGTACAGGCAGCTATCGGACTGGGCGATGGGGTCATCACTACTTCCACCTCTTTGTCAGGAAACAGTAAGTTTGCTATGCATAGCGCCGGGGAAACCGCTAACCTGTTTACAGCCATTATGAGATCAAGTAATCCCTATTTCGATAACGTTTTGAGACGGATATTGCACAACGACCCGAAAACGGGCCGTGCGATTCCGGTAGAAGAAGGGATGAAGCTATGGGACGAACAAATCATGCGCTTCGGTTTCGGGCGCCAGCTGGGGGTTGACCTTCCTTATGAAACCAAAGGACTGATCCCTACTCCCGAGAGATACGATAAAACCTACGGTAAAAATCAATGGAAATATTCGACCATCTATTCCATCAGTATTGGTGAAGGGGAATACGGGGTGAACGTGCTGAAGCTGGCCAATATGGCGGCTGTCTTTGCCAACCGCGGATACTGGATCACGCCGCACATTGTAAAGAGTACGGGCCTGGATGTGGCCAAAGGCAAAGCCACACCTACGGAGATCCATAAAACCGGGATAGATAAACGGCATTTTGAAGAGGTGGTCAAAGGTATGGAAATGGTGGTGCAGTCAGGTACAGGCCGTGCGGCTCAGATAAGTGGGGTAGAAGTGTGTGGAAAAACCGGTACTTCCCAAAACGCAAAGGGGAAAGATCATGCTATTTTTATTGCGTTTGCTCCCAAGCATAATCCAAAGATTGCAATTGCTGTAGTTGTAGAAAACGGTACATTTGGAGGAAGGGCTTCGGCGCCTATTGCCGGGATGCTTATGGAAAAATTCCTGAAAGGTTATCATAACCGCGAAGCATACAAAGAAAGCATAATGAACACCCGCTACACCACCGTAGCCGGAGGAAAATCAGTGAGAGAGGTAGAATAATATGGCAAGAGAAATAGACATCAAGAAGGGGTTGGACTGGACCACCGTATGGATTTACATCATACTGCTGGTCATCGGTCTGGTCAACATCTATGCAGCGGTTTACAACGTAGATAATCCCAGGCCCATCTACTCGCTGGATCACAATGCAGGTAAGCAGATCATGTTCATGGTGCTGGCATTTGTTATTATAATGATCATCCTGTTTATTGATTATAAAGTATACGATACCTTCGCCTACATTTTCTACGGGTTCTGGATACTCGTTCTTATTCTCACTATTTTTATAGCACCTGATATTAAAGGGTCGCACTCCTGGCTCCGGTTTGGGGGCTTCCAGTTTCAGCCGGCCGAGCTGGCCAAGACCATCACCCTGCTGGCGCTGGCCAAATACCTGAGCACCCAGGGGGTAACCGTCAGCAAGCTGGATAACCTGGTTAAAGCCTGCCTGCTTATCTTTATACCGCCCGTGATCATCATCCTGCAGAAAGAAACAGGCTCTGCGCTGGCTTTTGCCGCCTTTATCATCATCCTGTACCGCGAGGGCCTGCCCGGTGTTTACCCGGCCCTGTTTCTCGCCTTTGTGGCCCTGTTTATTCTCGGGCTCGTATTTGAAGACCAGATATGGATCGTTATTCTCGGCCTGGCACTGGTAGCGGTTTTATTCTGGTACCTCTTCCTGAAACGCTACGACAGAAATCGCCAGAACCTGCAGCGGGTCATCGGCCTTTTTATCCTTTTCAGTGCCTTTGTGCTGGCGGTAGATTTTGCATTTAACCATGTTTTTGCCCCGCACCAGCAGAACCGTATCCGGGTGCTGGTCAACCCTGACGTAGACCCCTTGGGCGCCGGCTGGAATATCACTCAGTCTAAACTGGCTATCGGCACCGGAGGATTAACGGGCAAAGGCTACCTGCAGGGCACCCAGACCAAATTTGACTTTGTTCCCGAGCAGTCAACCGACTTTATTTTCTGTACCGTGGGCGAGGAGTGGGGTTTTGTGGGCGTTTTTGTGGTCATAGGCCTGTATTTTATCCTGATTACCCGTATTTTTAACCTCGCAGAAAAGCAGAAATTCAAATTTGCCCGGATCTACGGCTACGGGGTAGCCAGCATCCTCTTCTTTCACCTGCTCATTAACATCGGTATGACCATCGGGCTTATTCCCATTATCGGTATCCCACTGCCCTTCATGAGCTACGGGGGCTCATCGCTGCTTTCGTTTACCATACTCCTGTTTATCTTCCTGAAGCTGGATGCGCACAGGAGCTACAAGGTGTAAAGGGCTGTTCAAAAAGGAAAATACCGGCCATTCCGCCTTTTCAGGCGCCGTCGCTTCCCAGCCAGTGATTGATAAAATCAGCACACAGGGAGGGAGCCTCGAACATACCGGCATGGGCAATCGTGTCCAGGATCAGCGCAGATGGCCGCTGCAGGAGCGCGGTTTGCTCCAGCGCCTTTTCCAGCAGCACAAACGTATCTTGTTTCCCCAGGATCTGGAATACAGGGAAGATGAAGGTTGGGAGGGTTTCCAGGTGGTCACGCCGGTTTTTCATGGATTCGGTAGCGCTGACCAGGGCTTGCGCGCTCAATTCCGAATACCTCCGGATATTCTGCGCCAGAAAATCAGCGTTTTCCTGCCTGAAGCCTTCGGAAAACATATTGGGATAAAAATTCTTAATAAAGGCGGCTGTACCGTTTTGCGCAATAAACGCACCGGTTTTATCCCGTTCTTTCTTCTTCTGTTCGCTGTCGGCCGCAGCAGAAGAATGGAAAAGACCAAGTCCGTGTACCTGGTCGGGGTAGCGGGCGGCATATTCCAATGCAATATACCCGCCCATGGAATGCCCGATGAGCACCGGTTTTTCAATGCCTTTCCCGGCCAGGAAAACCCGCAGCGCATTCGCATATTCCTCTATCGACACATAGCCTGTAAAGCCGGCATGATCAAACACGTGCGAGGTATAATACGAGTGAATTGCGGGCAGGAAATCTTCCCATACGGAAGAATCCTCACCAAAACCGTGTATCCATACAATATCCATAATCTTACCAGAGTACTTCCGGGTACTGGCCCTCTTCAATCAGCCTCCTGATCGCATTGCGCACAGGTTCCTTATCTTCCGGGTAAGTAACGCCGAACCAGTCAGAAGAATTGGTGAATACCTTGCACTTCCCGGTTCCCTCTTCCATCAGGTTGCTCATTACCTTCGGAATATAAAACTCGGCCTTTGGGGCATTAAAATTCGCACGGGCATACGCGTGGAACATCTTCTCGATCTCGGGGAAAACACCGGGTTTAAAGCCCCAGAAATTCATCGAAACGGGCGTATTATCGTCCAGGATCCGGGGCTCGCCCAGGTCGTGGAAAACGATGTTTCCGTCGGGCAGCCGCTCGATCTTCGTTCTTTCCACCACATCGGTAAGAAAACCCTCGTCATCTACGGTACATACTCCCCGGGATACGGTACCGTTTTCAGAAAGCGTATTTTTCAGCTGGTAGCTGATCAGTGTATGAATCGTTTCGTCAGTATCGTTTTTAAGAAAATCAGCAATGGTTTCAAAAGCTTCGCGACCGTAAAAATCATCGGCGTTGATCACGGCAAAAGGAGTTTGGGTATTCTTCCAGGCACAGAGCACGGCATGTCCCGTTCCCCAGGGCTTCTCGCGTTTTACATCGCTCAGGTCGGCCGGCAGGTACGAATCAAATCCCTGGATGGCAAAATCATACTCGATCTTTCCTTCCAGCTTGGGTCCGAACAGCCGGGTGCATTCTTCTCTCAGCTCTTCACGGATAATAAAAACTACCTTGCCGAAACCACTTCGTATGGCATCAAAAAGAGAATAATCAATGATCGTTTCACCGTTGGGACCGAAAGAATCAAGTTGCTTGATACCACCGTAGCGGCTGCCCATACCGGCAGCAAGAATCAATAATGTTGGTTTCATTTAAAGGTTTAAAAAATTTATATAATTAGCTATCGTGGTGCAAAAATAAGGCATGGACGCTCAAAAACGTTATCCGGGTGGAAATAATCCTGATGCTTATCCACGAAAACAATATTTATATCGATTGATTGCTCTTCCCCTGTCCGAATATTCGGAGATTTATATAAATTTCGGAATTAAAACCTAAACTGTAAAATATGAAGAAAGTATTTCTACTGTTGCTTCTTTTAGCAGGACAGTCGGCGGTTTTTGCACAACCCAATCAAAACGGGGTGCAGGATAAACGGCCCGGCTATTACTTATTTAAGAACGCTACCGTGCACGTGGATCCGGGTACTGTTCTAGAAGATGCGTGGCTCCTGGTAAAGGAGGATAAAATTGAGAAAGTCGGGAAAAACTTCGACTATCCGAAATCAACCCGGGTGATTGACCTGCAGGGGAAGCATATCTACCCTTCCTTTGTTGACATCTACTCCGATTACGGCCTTCCCGAGCTCCGCAGACCCATGGGAGGCAGGGGGAATTTCTATGAAATGAAATTCGAATCGGAAAAGCAGGGCGCCTATGCCTATAACCAGGCGATCAAGCCCGAAGTGAAAGCGGCCGAAATGTTCACCATCAATGCGAAAGCCGCTGAGGAGCTCCGTAAGATCGGCTTCGGTTCGGTGGTTTCCCACGTGAAAGACGGTATTGTCAGGGGAAATTCGGTGCTGGTTACCCTGGGCGAAGAAAAAGACAGCAAAGCGCTGCTGAGAGCCGATGTGTCTTCACACTATTCGTTCCTGAAAGGCATGAGCCCCCAGACCTACCCCGTTTCGCTGATGGGTTGTGTGGCTCTCCTGCGCCAGACCTACTACGATGCCGACTGGTATAAAAAGGCGAAAAACCTTCCGGAAAAGAACCTCTCGCTGGAGGCCTTCGCTGCCAATCAGAGCCTGCCTTCGGTTTTCCAGAGCGCCGGTTTCCACGATGCGCTGCGGATTGGTAAGCTGGGCAATGAGTTCGGCGTGAAATACATCATCAAATCAGGAGGTGACGACTACAAACGGATCGATGAGATTAAAGCGCTGAATACGCACCTCATTCTTCCGCTGAACTTCCCGAAAGCCCTGGATGTGGAAGACCCTGTGGATGCTGAGAATGTAGCCCTGGCCGATCTGAAGCACTGGGAGCTGGCACCGGCCAACCCGGCGGTAGTGGCTTCCAAAGGCATAGATTTCTCCTTCACGGCGTCTGATCTTCCTATGAAATCGGCATTCTTTACCCAGCTGCAGGCCGCCATCAAAGCGGGTCTGAGCAAAAAAGATGCCCTGGCAGCCCTGACGGTCAACCCTTCGCGCGTGCTGAAAATTGAGGACAAGGTAGGTACACTGAAAGCCGGGCTCCTGGCTAACTTCCTGATCACCGACAAAGAGCTCTTTGAAGAAAAGACCAAAATCCTGGAAAACTGGGTGCAGGGAGCGCGGTTTGTGGTCAATGACATCTCGCTGACCGATATAGCCGGTAAATACAATACCAATATACCGGGCTTTAACCGCCTCACCGTTTCCGGAGAACCCGATAAGCCCGCTTTGGAGCTGGCGCTGGATACCGTGAAGGTGAAGCCAACCGTAACCCGCGACAAAGACTTCCTGACCATCTCTTACCGCAAAGGCAACGAGGGCATCTCCCGCCTGACCGGCCTGATCTCGGGTAAAAAGATCAGCGGCCAGGGAGTAGATGCCAAAGGTCAGCCTTTTAACTGGAATGCTACTTTGATCGAAGAAAATGCAGCCGTTGCCAAACAGGATTCCGCCCGGAACGCCGGCCGCCCTGCTGCCGCAAAAGGAGCCGTGCTGTACCCGTTTGTAGCGTACGGAAACAAAGAGCTGCCTAAGCAGGAAGACCTGCTGATCAGGAACGCTACGGTATGGACCAACGAGAAAGAAGGTACTGTCGTTACCGATGTGCTGGTGAAAAACGGGAAGATCCATTCGGTAGGGAAGAACCTGGCGGCCGGCAATGCAAAAGTGATTGACGGTACCGGCAAGCACCTGACCAACGGTATCATTGACGAGCACAGCCATATTGCCCTGTTCTCGATCAACGAGGTAGAATCGGTTTCTTCTGAAGTAAGACAGGAAGATGTTATCAACTCTGAAGACATCAATATCTATCGCCAGCTGGCCGGTGGAGTGACCACTTCGCAGCTGCTGCACGGCTCGGCCGACTGTATCGGCGGTCAATCGGCTATTGTTAAGCTGAAATGGGGCGAGACACCCGATAAGCTGATCATCCCGGATTCTCCGAAATTTATCAAATTTGCCCTCGGTGAAAACGTGAAAAGAGGCAATGCCAGCACCACACCTAACCGTTACCCCATCACCCGTATGGGCGTAGAGCAGGTGTTTGTTGATGCCTTCACCCGTGCCATTGCCTACAAAAAAGAATGGGAAGACTACAACAAGGCAAAAGTGAAAACCAGCCTGACCGCACCGAAGAGAGATCTTGAGCTGGATGCGCTGGTAGAAATCCTGAACGGCGAGCGGAATATCACCTGCCACTCGTATGTGCAGTCGGAGATCAATATGCTTATGAAAGTGGCTGACTCCCTGGGCTTCAAAGTCAACACCTTCACGCATATCCTGGAAGGATACAAGGTAGCCGATAAAATGAAAGCAAGAAGCATCAACGGTTCTACTTTCGCCGACTGGTGGGCGTACAAAATGGAGGTAAAAGAAGCCATACCGTTTAATGCGGCCATCCTGAACAAAATGGGCATCACCACGGCCATCAATTCCGATGACGCCGAAATGGCCAGGAGACTTAACCAGGAAGCTGCCAAAACCGTTCTTTATGGCGGACTGACCGAAGAAGAGGCCTGGAAAACCGTTACGCTGAACCCGGCAAAAATGCTGCACCTCGACAGCCGCCTGGGCTCAATAAAGACCGGAAAAGATGCTGACCTGGTACTGTGGACAGACAATCCTTTGTCGATCTACGCCAAGCCGGAAAAAACCATCATTGACGGTGCCGTCTATTTTGACCTGGATACCAAGGATCAGAAAGACAAAGAGCTCCGGGATGAGAAAAACCGGCTGATCCAGATCCTCCTGGCTGAAAAAGGCAAAGGCGCCCCTACCGAAAGACCGGTGATGCGTCAGCGCCAGGAACATATTCACTGCGATGACATCATGGAATATGACGGAGTATCTGTTGAAAACCTTGACCTTTTCTTACGTATTTTAAACGCCAGCGGTAAATGAAAAAACTTATAATATTCCTATTTTGCCTGCTAACCGGGGCGGCGTTTGCCCAGAATCCGGGAGCGGGAAAAGCAGCGCCAGGCCCTGTTCTTTTCTACAATGCGCACATTTTTGTCGGTAACGGAACCGAGCATGCTTCGGGCTCCATGCTGATTGAAAAGGGGCTGATCAAAGAAATCTCGGCATCTGACCTTTCGGCCAAATATCCCAATGCCCAGAAAGTCAATGTGGAAGGGAAGCATATCTATCCCGGCATCATATCGCCGGCCAATACCCTCGGACTGGCCGAAATAGAATCCAGCCGGCCTACGCTTGACTACAACGAGCTGGGAGACTATAACCCCAATGTACGTGCCCTGGTGGCCTACAACACCGACTCGGAGATCATCCCTACCGTTCGCGGCAACGGGGTGCTGATTACCCAGGCTACACCTACCGGCGGAATTATCTCCGGGCGTTCATCTATTTTTTATCTGGACGGATGGAACTGGGAAGACGCCGTGCTGAAAGCCGATGACGGCATGTGGCTGCACTGGCCCAGAAGAATGACGCCCAGCTTCAATTTTCAGACCATGACCCGTGAGCTTCAGAAGAACGAGCGCTATCAGAAAACCATCGATGAGCTCCGCGAGCTCTTTGCCCAATCAGTGGCGCAGAAAGAAGGCGGCAACCCGTACGATAACCTGAAGCTGTCGGCCCTGAACGGGGTGCTTACCGGTGAGCAACGCCTGTTTATTGAGGCAGGAACCGACAAAGAAGTCATCGAGGCCGTTAATTTCTGCAAAGAAGCAGGCGTGAAATACCCGGTAGTGGTTGGATCGGTGACCTCCGAGCTGGCTATCCAGACGCTGAAAGAAAACAACGTTCCCATTATTGTCTCGCCTACCCACCGTTTACCCGATAGGGCAGACTCTGACGTATGGGAAGCCTATAAGCTGCCGGCTTACCTGGTAAAAAAAGGCCTGACTGTAGGGCTTCATTACAATGACTCTTACTGGAGAACCCGTAACCTGCCTTTTGTAGCAGGCAGCACAGTAGCTCACGGACTGACCAAAGCAGAAGCACTGGCCCTGATTACCTCATCCAACGCGAAGATCCTGGGGATCGACAAATGGGTAGGTACCCTGGAAACAGGCAAACATGCCACTTTTATAATCAGTGAAGGGGATATCCTGGATATGCGTACCGCCAAAGTAACACGTGCCTTCATCCGGGGCGCAGAGGTGAACCTCGACGACAAGCAGAAAAGACTGGCCAAAAAGTACTTCGAAAAGTACGGATTGGAGAAGTAAGCCGTATCACGGAACCCTCTTTCATCGCAGAGCCTGTCACCAACGGGCTCTGCGATTTCCTTTACATGCCCCCGCCACTAACTACTCATCACTCATCACTCGCAACTCGCAACTCGGAACTCATCACTCGTCACTCATCACTCGCCACTCGGAACTCATCACTCGCCACTCATCACTCGTCACTCGGAACTCGCAACTACCCTCCCCCGAACCTTTTTCCCCCCTCACTTTTATTTCCTGCCCATTTGCGGTAAATTTGTCGTTTCAAAAAATAACAGATGAAGATCGGTGTAATCGGACTGGGCGATATGGGGAAGCTTTTTGCCCGGATATGGGCGCAAAAAGGCTACGAGGTCTACGGTTGTGACCTTCCTGCCCGTACGGAAACGCTTCGGGAAGTCCTGCCCGGCATCCATGTGCTGGAAGACGCCGTAGCCGTATCCCGCATCAGCGATATCATCATGTATGCCGTAGAAACCGAACGGATAGAAGAAGTGGTGCGCGTGGCCGGGCCTTCGACTAAGTTTGGTGCTGTGGTCACAGGACAGACCTCCGTGAAAACACCCGAAATCCAGGCCTTTGAAAAATACCTGCCGCACGATGCCCGGATTGTAGGCTCACATGCCCTTTTCGGGCCGTCAATTTCGCCTGAGGGTGAGATCGTGGCCATGTACAGGCATCGCTGCAGCAACGAAGCCTTTGAAGAGCTGAAAGCCCTGTACGAAGCCACAGGGGCCCGCGTGGAAGAGCTGGAAAGCTACCGGGCCCATGACCAGATGATGGCCGACATACAGGTGATCACCCACGTGGGCTTCGAAAGCCTGGGCACGGCCTTTATGCACCGCAAAACGTACCCCTGGGAAGACAAAAGCCAGATACAGGGGATCGACAATATCAAATTGCTCCTTACCCTCCGGATATTCTCCTACAAGCCGCACGTGTATTCGGGCCTGGCTTTCGAGAACCCGTTTGCCATCCGGGATGTACGGAAATTCGCCCAGATCGAGAACGAGCTTTTCGGGTGGATGATCACCCAGAACCGGAAAATGCTGGAATCCCGCGTAATGAAAGCCCGCGAAAAGGTCTTTTCCGTACCGCAGGCAAAAATGATGCTCGATGACTCCCTCATGCGCGAATACACCCTGAATCCCGGCAGCAACCACAAGCCCAACTCGCACCTGAGCCTGCTGACCATGGTCTGTACCTGGGCCGATCTGGGCATTGATCCCTACAAAAATATGGTCTGCCAGACACCGCCCTTCCGGCTGCGGGTGGGCCTGGCCGAATATCTTTTTTACAACGAAGACCTCCTGCGCGAATCGCTGGAAACCGCGCTTACCGATAGATCCAATTACATTGATGACCTGGCTTACCATACGGCTGTTCATGAGTGGACGAACATCCTGGAGATCGGAGACCGGCGCACCTATGAAAAACATTTTACCGCCACCAGCCGGTTCCTGGGCGACAGGCTGCAGGAAGGGCGCGACAAGAGCACGCTGCTGTTAAACCGCTTAAACCAGGACAAATGAAAGTAGATTTAAGCAAATACCGCAACCCGGAATATGACCACGGAGCCGGCGTCCTGAAAAGACTGCTCTGGCACCTGTTCAGCAAAGCACTGATCCACTCCCAGCTGCCTTTACCGGTAAGTGTAAAATGTGCGGTGCTGAGGGCCTTCGGCGCAAAAATAGGGCAGGGGGTGGTGATTAAGCCCAATGTGAATATAAAATACCCGTGGTTCCTCGAAATAGGTGACCACGCCTGGATAGGCGAAGACGTATGGATCGATAACCTGGTGATGGTAAAGGTCGGGGCCAGCAGCTGTCTTTCGCAGGGGGCTATGCTGCTGACCGGTAATCACGATTTCAGCAAAGCAACCTTTAACCTCATAACGGGGTCTATAGTAATAGAAGAAGGGGCCTGGCTGGGCGCCAAAACAGTGGTATGCCCGGGAGTGACCGTCGGCAGCCATGCTGTGCTCACTGTGGGCTCCGTAGCCACCCGTAATTTGGAAGAATGGACCATTTCCAGGGGAAATCCGGCAATTCCGATAAAAAAAAGGACCGTAAACTAACTTTTTTTTTTATAATTACTACTATTGTATATTTTTACAGAACCATGCAAATAAATTTTGCCGAAAAGTTGCTTTTCTTATTATAACAGAACGGAAACAGTAGAGAATAATTTAGTGCCACTTATATGAGCTTGATATTTGAAGAGTTAATCACTGATAATCTTTTCAGGGTAATTATTTCAGGGTTAACTGCATTGGCGGTCACATGGCAGGCAATTCCGGTGATCAGGAACATTTGTGAAGAGCGGAATCTGTCTGACAGCCCGATTAAGAGAAGCTCGCATAAACATCCCGTGCCCACCTTCGGGGGCGTGGGTATTTTTGCCGGAACCCTGATCGGCTACATGATCTGGAACTTCATGGACGAGGGTTACCTCATGCATAAGGTATTTGCCTGCACGGTCATCCTGTTTTTCCTGGGCATCAAAGACGATATCTATGGCCTGAGCGCCGTGAAAAAATTCTTTTCACAGATCCTTACGGCCCTGCTTATTGTGGTAGGAAGTGACCTGCGCATCTCCAGCTTCTTCGGGATCTTCGGCATTCATGAGCTTCCGTACATCATCAGTGTGCTGTTTTCCATTTTCCTGATCGTTGCCCTGATCAATGCCTTTAACCTGATCGACGGCATAGACGGGCTTTCGGCCGGGGTGGCCATGATTGCCAGCGGAGGCTTTGCGCTCTGGTTTATGCTGAACGGTTACTGGTCGCTGGCCTGCCTGGGCTTCAGCCTTTCGGCCGCGCTGTTTGCCTTCCTGCGCTTTAACTTCTCCAAAACAAGCAAGATATTTATGGGCGACACCGGTTCGCTCGTGGTTGGTTTCTGGGTAGCTGTTATGGCGCTTAAATTTGTTGAGCTGAATGTGAATATAACCAGTGAAAACGTTCACCAGAATGCCCCGGTTATTGCTATTGCGTTGCTTTCGGTGCCTATTTTTGATACCCTACGGGTGTTCAGTATCCGTATTTTAAGAGGAAAATCGCCGTTCTCTGCTGACCGGAGCCACGTTCATCACCTGATGGTAGACCTGGGTCTCTCGCACCCGGTTGCGTCGTTTATCCTTTACGGGTTCACTATCCTGTTTACCTCGGCTGTTTACTTCTCCCGGCAGTATTTCACCAATACCCAGCTGTCGGTAGCTATTCTGACCATCTTTTCCCTCTATATCCTCGTAGGATTCCTCCTCGAAAAAGAACGGGTGCGTTACGTACGTAACCGCGCTTCCCGGAAAGGCCGCGAAACCACCCCGGCGGGTGTGGCGGCACAGAAAAAGCAGGCAGTGAATAATTAAGTGAAAAGTGAAAAGTTAAAAATTTCGGTACAACATTAGTATTTTCTATATAAGAATTGTTCCGCAACTTTTAACTTTTCGTTTTTAACTTTTAACTCTTCCTCATTCCCACTCAATCGTAGCCGGCGGCTTCGAGCTGATATCATATACCACCCGGTTTACGCCTTTCACCTTGTTGATGATCTGGTTGGAAACCTCACCCAGGAAATCGTACGGCAAATGCGCCCAGTCGGCGGTCATACCGTCTACGCTGGTTACTGCCCGCAGGGCCACCACGTTTTCGTATGTTCTTTCGTCGCCCATAACGCCCACGCTCTGTACGGGGAGAAGTATGGCGCCTGCCTGCCAGATAGAATTATAAAGCCCTTTATCCCGCAGGGACTGAATAAAAATAGCATCCACATTCTGAAGGATAGCCACCTTTTCAGGCGTAATATCGCCCAGGATACGGATGCCCAGCCCCGGACCAGGGAAGGGATGTCTTGAAATCAGGTGATCGGGCATACCGAGTGACCGCCCTACCTGCCGTACACCGTCTTTGAACAACAGCTTTAACGGCTCCACTACTTTAAGCTTCATGAAATCGGGCAGGCCGCCCACATTGTGGTGCGACTTAATGGTCACTGAAGGCCCCTTGACAGACACCGACTCGATAATATCCGGGTAGATGGTGCCCTGTCCCAGCCATTTTACGTCCTGTATCTTATGGGCTTCGTCATCAAAAACCTCGATGAAGGTCCGGCCGATCGCCTTGCGTTTGTCTTCAGGATCGGTCAGTCCCTTTAAAGCCGCATAAAAACGGTCTTTGGAATCTACGCCTTTCACGTTCAGGCCCAGCCCCTGGTACGAATCCAGCACCTGCTCAAACTCGTTCTTGCGCAGCAGGCCGTTGTCTACAAAAATACAATACAGGTTAGCCCCGATAGCCTTATGAATCAGCAGGGCGGCCACAGAAGAATCTACTCCGCCCGATAGTCCCATGACCACTTTGTCGTTACCCAGCATCTCTTTCAGCTCGGCTACGGTAGATTCCACAAAAGACTCCGGCGTGTAGCTTTGGTCGCATCCGCAGATATGCACCACAAAATTTTCCAGCATTTTCCGGCCGTCTTCCGAATGCGTTACTTCAGGGTGAAACTGGATACAATAGGTTTCTTCTCCTTCAAAAGTAAACGCCGCATGACGTACAGACTCGGTAGAGGCCGTCAGGTACGCGCCTTCCGGAAGCTGCATGATAGTATCCCCGTGCGACATCCACACCTGTGACCGCATCGGGATACCCCTGAAAAGCTTATCGTTATTATCGATAGACACCAGCCGGGCCCGGCCGTACTCCCGGGTATCCGATTTTTCCACCGAGCCGCCAAACTCCCTGGCCAGCAGCTGGGCACCGAAACATACCCCTAACATGGGCAGCTTCTTCCTGAACAGGCTGAGATCAATAGCAGGAGAACCCTCTTCCATAACTGAGCTGGGGCTACCCGAAAGAATAACTCCCTTTATGTTTTCGGTGATCTCAGGCAGCTTATTAAACGGGTGGATCTCACAATAAACATTGAGCTCTCTCACTCTGCGGGCAATGAGCTGGGTATATTGCGAACCAAAATCAATGATCAGAATCTCCTGCATAATATATTTTACTTGATGATAAATTGTCTAAAATACTGTACTATTTTTGCGGAAGCAGAAATCTCCGATGAAAATTTCCTACTTCATAGCTAACCGAATAAGAAACCCGAAAGGCCGGTCTTTCTCCAGAGTCATCGTGAGAGTAGGTATCCTGAGCGTGGCAATCACCGTTTCCGTTATTATCCTGTCGTTCTTTGTGCTGCTGGGGTTCAAAAATACAATCAAAGAGAAACTCTTCAGCCAGACCTCTCATATTCAGGTCAGCAAAATTACACTTAATCGCTCATTTGAAGAAGCGCCGGTTCCAAATAATTCAGAGTATTTTAAGCAGGTTTCCGAATTGCCCGGTGTGCGTTCGGTCAGCCGGGTAGCTTACAAATCGGTTATCCTGAAATCAGCAGAAGAAATTTCAGGGGTGGTGGTAAAGGGAGTGGATAAGGAATACGACTGGACGGAATTTGAAAAGAACCTGGTAGAAGGCCGGGTGCTGCATCCCGATTCGGCCAATGAGATCATTTTAAGCACCCGTATTGCCGGTATACTAAATGCAAAAGTGGGAGAGAGCATCTTTGCCTACTTTATCCAGGATCCGCCCCGTGCCCGGAAGCTGACCGTTACGGGCATATACGATACCCACGTGGAAGAGCTGGATCAGCTCTATGTGCTGGCCGACCTGTCGCTTATTCAGCGGATCAACGGCTGGGAAAACGGTGAATTCGGCCACCTGGATGTTTATCTGAAAGATATATCGCGCATGAAGGAGGTCAAATCACAGCTGCTTGATATTTTCCCGCAGGACTACAAGGTTACCGAAGTGGAGGAGCTGCTGCCCCATTTTTTTGAGTGGTTTAAATTCCTTGACCGCAACATCGTGCTGATCATCGTACTGATCATGGTGGTGGCGGCATTCAATATGATCTCGGTGCTTTTGATCATGATTATGGAACGAACTCCCATGATCGGCCTGCTGAAGTCGCTGGGCTCATCCAATGCGCTGATACGCCGTATTTTCCTGATCAACAGCTCACGGATCATCCTGTACGGCCTTTTGCTGGGCAATGCCCTGGCCCTGGTGCTGTCTTTTGTGCAATGGAAATTTGAGCTGATCCGGCTGGATGCCCAGAATTATTATATGAATTATGTGCCGATAGAATGGAGCTGGCTGGCTGTGGCAGGTGTAAACCTCGGTGTTTTTATCGTGGTGCTCCTGGTTACCGTGTTACCTACATTCAGCATCACCAGGATCAGCCCGGTAACGGCTCTGAAGTATAAGGATTAGGTTTGATATCCGGTTAGGTTTTAATAGCGTGTGTGATTTCCGGTGATTCGGTTCCGGGTTATGCTTTCTGTTCTCGACTACGCCCGGTTCTCGACTACGCTCTGTTCTCGACTACGCTCGGTTCTCGACTACGCTCGAACTGACAGGAAGGGCGCTCGAACTGAAAGGAAGCACGCTCGAACTGACAGGAAGGACGCTCAAGCTGGAAAGAAGAGCACTCGAACTGAAAATAATAACGCTCGAACTGAAAATAATAACGCTCAAACTGGAAATAATAACGCTCGAACTGACAGGTATGGATGCCACCTGTCAGTTCGAGCGTAGTCGAGAACCGGGCGAAGACGAGAACCGGGCGAAGACGAGAACCGGCTTATCAGAACCCCATTAAATTAATACCTCCTCACCGTGAAATTAGACATCCCGCTGTCGGTATCAATATAAATCTTCTTGGCTGCGCTGTCAAATCCCTCCGTACGGTAAAGCCCCGATTTGATCTTGGTAAACCCGGTAAAGTTTTTGGCATTCAGCGCACCGTCCATTTTGATCTCACAGCCTACGTTCTCCGGCACGGCGATCTCGATATTGGCCACCCCGCTTTCAATTTTCACATTGGATTGCGACAGCAGGTCACCCAGCTTCAGATCAATGTTGGATGCCCCGGTTTCCAGCGTGATCTTCTCCACCTTATACGGGGTAAGATCGTATTTCAGGTCGCCAGCACCAATCTCCATATTGATGTCCCAAACCGGTTCGGTGTTCAGCTTTAACGTTACCTTGCGGTCCAGCCCCTTATCGTTCAGCCGGATGTTCTTCTGGCTTTTCATCTTGAAAACCACCTTCTGATGGCTTCCTGAAGCTTCTTCCCGGAGGGTGAACCCGCTAACACCGGCCAGGCGGGTGTCGGCAGCAAAAAGCTGACCCGGCTCGGCCTGCTCCAGTAAAAACCGGGCCGCACCGCCGCCTATCTTTAATTCAGCGCTTTTCACGCCTTCCACCTTATCCACCTTGTAGGTCTGGTGATTGGCTTCCGAAGTCGAATCCGTGCCTTCGTCGTACGTAAAATCGTCATCGTTGACGTCTACATCAAAATCAAACCCTTTTCCGTGCATTTTGTCTTCCACTTTTTTTAAGGTATTGGAAGTACAGTTATAAACCCCGAACGGGATAGCCAGCGCTACCAGCAGCACCGAAGTGGAGTTCAGCAGGCTGCGACGGCTGTCAAGCATAACGGCGATTCCCGCCAGGATGATCAGTATCGGCCAGAACCGGGCGATCTCCCGCATGCTGATGTCAAAACTGAACCAGTCGTTGATCAGTCCGAGGGCCAGACCACCCAATACAATGAGGATCACGCCCATAAATATATTATTGCTGTTTTTCATAGTTTATTCCGGTTATCAGCAACCTGCTTTCCTGGAGCGCAGAGCGGCGAAGTACCTTTGAACGGCCTGCCGGGGCAACGAACCGTCGGACGGCGCATATCGTACAATCTGCTGTCAGGAAGCCGATGGCTTGCGGTTTATTTTTAGTAACTGGTTCCCCCTGTATTTCCACCGTAAGGAGGGTTACCGGGATTTTGGTGATCATCTTTTTCCTTTACAATGATCCAGACACCCAGACCAATCAGTACCAGGGGCCACATGTTCTTGATATAGGAGAAAAGATTGATATCAAAGAACGTTTTGAAAGAAAAAATGGCACCCAGAATGATCAGGACCAAGCCTCCTGCAATATTCCCGTTTCTTGTTTGATTGCTCATTTCGTTATCTGCGTTTAAATTACTGTTTTCTACATTGCTGACCGAGTAGCCGTACCTTTTGGGTAGCAGCGCCCACAATACCAAATACGCTATTCCAATAGGGATCCCCGTGAAAATAAGTATCACAAAGACGATCCTGACGAGCGTCACGTCGGTTCGGTAGTAATCTGCCAGTCCCAGGCAGACACCTCCCAAAATACTTTTCTCATTTTTGATTCTATACATTTTGCTTTTCATAATTATGAAACAAATGTAGAGATAAGAATCAGTACTTGGTATTACAAACTACATGAGTGGTATTTTAACAGGATGAGGGCTTGTATTTGGTGTACCAGATTCCGGGGTGGTTTTCCATGCCGTTTCCTGATAGGTAAATTCCTGTGTAACCGGTTTACATCCAGGTATTTAATTAATAGTTTTCTTCGATATATTCCAGGGCTTCCATGAGCCCGGTATACGAGTTATGACCCACCTGCTCTTCAAAGCTTCCCACAAAGGCGAAGCCGTCAACCCGTTCGGGTATAGACTTAACATTCTGAAAATCAAATCCCTTAAGAATTTCATTGTCCAGGTCCTTCAGCTTTTCCTCCTTTACGGCTCCCGGCCCGGTAAGCAGCAGGATCACCTCCGGCTCGGGGATGAACGGTAACATATCGATATCATCGGCCCATTCCAGCACCTTCACCGGTACATCAACAAGGGGTAAAAGAGAATATTGTTCGGGACTGAACAGGAAACCGTCGGGCCCGTATTCATCAAGGGCCTCCCGGATCAGCGAAACGTTACCGGTAGGCAGCGAAACCAAGATCTTTACGCCGCTGAGCCAGCCCCTGATCTCTTCCAGCTTCTTTTTGGGTACATGATACCCGCTTTCCTCATCGAGATCAAAAGAAATATAATCCACAAACATCCCGGCACAATACCGGGCCTCTGACAAGCTGGTTATGCTTTTTACCAGTACTTTTTTATTTAACATGCTTTTTTCCCGTAATAATCCAAAATCTTCCCCGCTCTGACACGTTCTCCAAACAAATTTTCCGCAAAATTACATAAGAACCAAAAATGATCGGCAAGTGTTTAGTTATTTTGTAGGTAAAACTTAAATCGGAGGACTTTGAACCCTCGCAGAACAAATGTCAGAAAAAGGAAGAGTATTAGTAGCCATGAGCGGCGGTATCGACAGCTCACTGGCGGCCGTCCTGCTACACGAGCAGGGCTATGAAGTAGTGGGAATGACCATGAAAACCTGGGATTATGCCTCCTCAGGCGGTACCAAAAAAGAAACGGGCTGCTGCAGCCTCGATTCGATCAACGATGCACGGGCAGTAGCTGTTAACCTCGGTTTCCCGCATTATATCCTGGATATCCGTTCGGAATTCGGTGACTCGGTGATCGATCACTTTACCGGTGAATACCTCGAAGGCCGTACACCCAACCCCTGTGTTTTGTGCAATACCCACATCAAGTGGGATGCCCTCCTGCGGCGGGCCGATAACCTCAATTGTGACTTTATCGCTACAGGGCATTATGCCAAAATCAGGCAGGAAAACGGCCGGTACGTGATTTCCAAAGGCGTAGACCAGACCAAAGACCAGAGCTATGTGCTTTGGGGCGTGTCGCAGGAAAGCCTCTCGCGTACCCTGCTGCCCCTCGGCGATCTTACCAAGGCGGAGATTCGCGAAATGGCCAAAGAACGGGGTTTCTTTGATCTCGTCAATAAATCAGAATCGTATGAAATCTGCTTTGTGCCTGACAACGACTACCGGAGCTTCCTGAAGCGCCGGGTGGAAGGCCTCGAAGAACAGGTGGCCGGCGGTAATTTTGTGCTGGAAAACGGACAGGTGGTCGGTAAGCACGAAGGTTATCCTTTCTATACCATCGGGCAGCGGAAAGGGTTGAAAATAGCGATGGGTTACCCCGTTTTTGTAACGGAAATCCGCAAAGAAACCAATGAAGTGGTGCTCGGAACCGAAGAATACCTGAAAAAAAACGGTATGGTGGTCGGCAAGCTCAACCTCCAGAAATATGACTCCATTCCGGATGGCGGATTAAGCACTACCACCAAGATACGGTACAAAGACCGGGGTGAAAACGCCAGTATCCGGCAAACGGAAGCCGATAAAATTGAAGTTATTTTTGATGAGCCCGTTTCAGCCATTGCTCCCGGCCAGGCCGCTGTATTTTACGAAGGCAACGACGTGATCGGCGGGGGCTGGATCATGAAAAGCTACCGGGTATAAGCCCGGTTCAGGGGGGCAGAGGGTCCTGAACCATCCGGCTCAGGAACTCTATCGTCCTGTTTTTTTCTTCAATCACCTTGTCTTTCTCCCGGATCACCCGGAGGAACAGGGTTTCTGTCATTTCGGCTGCAGGGGGAATCGGGGCAGGAGCCGCTGGTATCCAGCCCATCAGCTCTTCCAGGATTTCCGGTTCAGATTTGCCAAAGGCACGCGCCAATACCGGGATGTCTTCTATTCGCAGTCTTCGCTTGTTGTTTTCCAGCCGGTTGTAGCAGGAATGATCTATACCCAGGAGGTCAGCGATGTACTCCTGCGAGTACCCTGACCGGGTTCTCAGTTTTAAAAGGTTGGTGCAATTAAAGTTCATTATAGAGTTATGTTTTTGCGAATATAAAAAATTTACAGATTGAATATGCAATAGAAGGCCTGTATTTATATGATAAAATGTCATATTCTTATGAAAAAGTCACACAACCTAACTGCCTGACCGCCAATTAATATTGTACAGCCGAAGAATCTTCATGCAACGAAGCACTGAATTTAACCCCTTTGGTAAAAGTAAAATGAAAACCAGGATTGTACTGGCCCTTGTGGCCGTAAGCATGGCTGTTTACTCTTCAATGGCTTGTTCTGTAGCAGAATGTGGCGGTGGCCCCGACATGTGCTGTGTTAAACCGGACGGAACCATCTATAAGATCACCGTTAAGCAAGACGTACCCGTTGATACTCCTCCGGGAGATGATGACGGCTGGTGATCCTATCCGGGGCGGTCGTTCCCGGTCAGGAGAACGGCCGTCTTTTATTAACCAATACAACTTTTACCCGATGAACAGGAAAATTCTATTCTTTGGCCTGCCGCCCTTACTCCTCCTGGGAATCCTGGTTATGCTGAGCCCGAGGCAGGAAATCGTGCAAAATGACCGCAACCGCAACTGGGTGAGCCATAAGCGGATCAAAATCAGCGATACTCTTTCGGTATTCGGTGATGTGGATGACCTCTGCTTTTCAGGCAGGACGCTCTGGATGAACAAGCGTACAAAAATTGCCTGTTACGACCTGAATTCCGGAAATACCATCGATGTAGCCGCTCTAAAAACGCCGGGAGGATCGTTTTCAGGGTTTATTATCCGGGAGAAGAACCTGTACCTGCACGAAATCAACTCGTCGCTGATCTCCCGCTTTGACCTTGAACATTCAAAAATAACCGCTCAGTACACCTTCAGGTTCCCGGTGGCTGCTCTTCTGGCCGTTCCCGATACCCATACCCTGGTACTGAACAGGATCAGGGCTGAAAATGCGGGTATTGAACGGGTAATGACCGACCTCCGGGGAAATATCCGCCAGGCAGATCTCCTGCCCGCCACCAGGGTAGACGGGGGACTGCTGTACTATTCCGGCACCGAAACATTCTCAGGCCAATACTACGTCAGCCTGCCGTTCTACAAAGACAGCGCATGGGTTTTTGATGAAAAATATACGGCTTTGCGGGCTTTTCGGCTGGTAGATGCATCTGATCAGGACTTTGAATTCAAAACGGTGGGCAACCGCCGTTACCTGGCAGAAACGGTTAACCGGCATCGCCTCGATGCCACAGCGCTGGGAAACCTGCTGCTGGTGGTATCCAATGTTTCTTCTGAGAACCAGACCCGTGACGATTTTGTAAGGCGGAGCACCATAGATGCCTATGCTATAGACACCGGCACGTATTTATTCAGCTTTTACCTGCCTTCCTATAAAAAATCAAGAATTTCACAACTGGCCGTCTCGGGAGACTCCCTGCTGGCCGCCGCTTACTTTAACTCGCAGATCCTTCTTTTTGACCTCAGAGATTTTTTAAAAAATGAAATCGCCGCACATGGAAACATTCAATAAAATTCTGAAAATCCTGGTAGCCGGGGTTTACCTGTATGCAGGCGCTTCCAAGCTGGCTAATGTGCCTCTTTTTACAGGCCAGCTCGACGAATCCCCGCTTATTCCGGAAGTGCTTTTACGTACCATAGCCATCGGCTTACCCGTACTCATGCTGGGCCTGGGAGCCGGTATCCTCTTTACGGCAAAAAGTCTCTACCTGTGGGGCGCATTTTCGCTGCTCATATTCTTTACCATGTATTTAATGCTCCTGTATCTGCTGTATACGCCTCCGCCCTGTTCCTGTGCGGGTATCCTGGGGGAAACCGGGTATACAGGGCACATTATATTTAATTTAATACTACTCTCTGTTACATTATGGTTGCTTTTAAAAAGCTGAGCGTTCTGCTCTTTGCATGCGGTATAAATGTCTTTTCTTTCGGACAGGTAACGGTTCGGGTCCAGGTACGGGACTCGGTCACCCGTATGCCGCTGAGCTATTCCTCCGTATACCTGGCGGGCAAAAAAAATAAGGGCGGCATTACCGACTCTCTCGGGCGGGTCATTCTCAAAGAAGTGCCTGAGGGGAATTACACCCTGAGAGCCTCTTACAGTGGCTTTGAAGCAAGCGAAAGAGTGTTTCTCCTGAAAAAAGACACCACTTTTCTACTCCTGCTAAAGCCTTTGGAGAACCTGCTGGGTGAAATTGTGGTCAAGGGCGGCGATGCCATCCTGGAAAACAAGCCCGACCGCTCCGTAATGACCATCGGGCCGGCCAATAAAGGGCAGCGGATCAGCAAAGCGCTGGCCGGTTTCCCGTTTATAACCGTGGCGGGAAATAACGTGCTGATCAACGGCAAAGCCAATTATAAGATCTATCGCGACGGTATGCCGTCTAACCTGACCATTAACGACCTGAACACCCTTCCTGTGAACCAGGTAGAAAAAATAGAAGTGATTTATTACCCCTCTATCCGGTACGAATCCGATGCGGAGCAGATCATCAACATTGTCAGTAAAAAAGATGAAATATTCCAGGGCGGTGACGTATGGTCACGGCTGGGGTGGAGAAGTGGCGCCGGGCTGAATAACAGCGGTACAGGCACCAACCTCTCCAAGCTGAACGGTAAGGTCAACTCCAACCTTTCGCTTCTTCTCTTCCGCGACCATACCCGGTCAGGCAATCACACCGATTACAGGGTAGGGGAGAATACCAGTGAAATGGAATCGGAAAGCCTCACCGCCAATGACCTGCTCCGGCTCACGCTGAGTGAAGATTTCAAGCTGAAGAATAAACAAACCCTTAGCCTGGGAGCAAGCGGCTCGCTGGGTATCAACAACTCCGATACCCGGTTCACCCCGGCAGATAACCCCGAAACCCTCGTTAATACGGAAAGCTCGCGGTATGAGCTCAACCTGAACGGAAATTACTACAAAGCCCTGAAAAAGACGGATAAGATGTTCTTTTCCAACCTGCTCAAATACGCGGTTACCCCTGAAAAGTATACCCTGAACCGCGAAGGAGACCTGACCCTCAACAGGAACGATACCCGGTCAACCCAGTTGGTTTCCCGGCTCGATTTCGAGCTTCCGCGCGGAAAAGGAACCACGTGGGAACTGGGCGGGGGCCTGACCTACCGGAAATACTTCCAGGAAATTATGCTCTCTGAAATAAACGGACCGGATAATAGCTATCATCAGAAAGTTATTAACGGTTACGGAAGTCTTACAAAACAACTCGGCAAGTGGTATACCATTACCGGGCTGAAGCTGGAAGGCACGCAGAATAAGATTTCCGGGGATACCACGCTGAACCGGATCAACGTAATTCCAAGGGTATTTGTCTCCCGCCCCTTGTCGGAGAAAAACTCGCTCTCGCTTTCGTATACCCGCAAAATCTGGCGCCCGGGCCCGGCCCTGGTCAGCATATTCCGTGACAACTCCAATCCCCTTTTTGTGAATACGGGTAACCGGCACCTGGGTATAGGCCTGACCGACATGCTGAGCCTGCGCGACTCCTGGAGCCTGGGCAAAACCTACCTGAGTATAAATTACAGCCTGGCACATAGCAAAGATGCCATGGGAACCCACAGGGCAGCAGGAGAAGATAACCGGATCGTTACCTCCTTTGTGAATATCAGCAATATCCTTTCTCATGAGCTGGCGTATAGTCTCAATACTTCCTTCGGGAACAAAAAGCTGGTCTTTTTTAGCAACGGGGGCATACAAAGGATCAGGTACAGCTACACCGGTGACAAAAACCGGGGCTGGGAGCGGAGAATCAACCTTGGCTTTGAATCAACACAGGTCAGCCATTTCACTTTTTCAGGCTTTTATAGCCTGGTAGGAAATACCGTTACCCTGCAGGGAGAAACGGGAAACAGCCATTATATGAATTTTGAAGCATTGTATAAAGCAGGGAAAAAATCACAAATCACCTTACGCAGCCAGAACCCGGTCATGAACGCCATCAAAACCCGGCGATCTCTGTCGGGCCCGTCTTTCGCCATCCGGGAAGAAAGCTACTACCGGGGGAGAACCGTTGAGCTTTCTTATGTATATTCATTCGGAAAAGTGAAGAAAGTCAGGAAATCAACCCGCGACATCCAGGTGGATGATCTCCGGGAAGCGGAATAAAAAGCCATCCCGGTGCTCCTTCGCGGGATGGACCCTTAACCTTTGCGCTCTCTTACAATCAGGATACAATCGTTTTTCAGGGCCAGGTAGCCCATATCGTACACAAAATAATAGGTATTTCCTGTACGGGTTTTCCGCAGGTGCGTAAAATGGCTGAAATCAAAGCCGGTCAGCGCCTTGCGGAGAACCCGTGCTTTGTTGGCCGGGCACAATGTGCTCAGCATTCGCCGGTTCTTTTTCAGCGCATTATCAATATTCCGGATGGTATTATTCTTAAAGGCCGTGAGGCGGTTGTTGTGGGTGTTCCGGCACATATCGCCGCAAAATTTCTTATCGGCCCGGCCTATAATGCGGACGCCGCACTCCAGGCAGCTTCGGTTGTTATGCATGATTTTTAAAAGTTTGTGGAACAAAAAGGTTTATGTCATAGCGAAGAGAGGGTGTTGTTAAGTTTTTCTACAGCTGCCCGGAAATCAGCACTGAACCGCTGTATCAGCTCATTGACCGGCAGTACTTCCCGGAGGGTTCCCACGCCCTGGCCTGCCGACCAGACCGTTTTCCAGGCCCTGGCCTCGGCCAGGGCGCCGTCGGCCTCTTTCCCGAAATCTATTTTGCCTGCTCTGGACCACTGGTCTTCCGTGATGCCGTTTTTTTCCAGGCTTTTCAGCATAAAATTGGCATGCACACCTGAAATGGCAGCCGTGTAAACAATGTCTTTGGCCTCGCTGCCGATGATCATATCCCGGTACCCGGCAGGTGCGGCCGCTTCAGGGGTGTTGATGAAGACGGTTCCGGCATACGCCATATCGGCACCCATGGCCAGTGCGGCAGCTATATCGGCTCCCCGGCTGATACAGCCCGACAGCAGGAGGGTTTTGTTAAAAAATGTACGGATCTCGCCCACAAACGCCATCGGGTTAAGGAGGCCCGCATGCCCGCCGGCCCCCGCACAGACCAGGATAAGCCCGTCTACTCCGGCTTCTGCCGCTTTTTCGGCATGCCTCTTTTTGATTACGTCGTGGTACACGATCCCGCCATAGCTGTGCACGGCTTCTACTACCTGTGACACGGCTCCCAGTGAAGTAATGACCAGCGGCACCCGGTGCTTTACAATCACCTGCATATCGGCCATAAGGCGCTCGTTGGTAGGGTGTACGATCAGGTTGACCCCGAAAGGAGCCGGTTGTATACCGGTTTCCTGCTCAAATTTTTCCAGTTCCGTTTTTATTTCCACTACCCAGGCTTCAAACCCTTCGGTAGTACGCTGGTTAAGTGCGGGAAATGTGCCCGCCACACCGGCCTTGCAACATTCAATCACCAGTTTCGGATTGGATATCAGGAACATGGGGGCCGCTACAAGCGGTAATTTAAGATGGGGTAAGACAGGCATATTATTTTTCGGTTTTGGGTCTGATCAGTCCTTCCTGGGTGACGGATGCCACCAGCTGGCCGTGACGGGTAAAAATATTTCCGCGGGTAAAGCCACGGCTGTTGGAGGCGCTCGGGCTGTCTATGGCATACAGCAGCCAGTCGTTTACAGTAAATTCACGGTGAAACCAGATGGCATGGTCCAGGCTTGCCATAAAAACGTCGAAAGGGTAGGGCCCCTCGGTATGGGGCAGCGTGGCGGTCACCAGCAGGTTATAATCGGAAACATAGGTGAGCAGCTGCTGATGAATTTCCGGCGGAGCCTCTACCTGCTGTTTAGCCCTGAACCATACATGCTTGTAGGGAGGCTTGCGGCGGGTATCGAAAATATCGAAGCCTTCCACCACCCTGAATTCAAAAGGCCGCGAATTGATCAGCTCGGAGATGGTATTCGGAATCCATTTTTCAAACTTCAGGATCAGCTCTTCGTCCGATTTGAGCCCCTCGGGCCCCGGTACCTGCGGCATCCCGATCGAGTGGTCGTATCCCGGCTGGTTCTTTTTCTGGTAAGAGGCGGAAAGGAAAAAGATGGCTATCCCGTTTTGCTTGGCCACCACCCGCCGGGTAGAAAAGCTGCCCCCGTCACGAATCTTTTCCACCTCGTATACGATAGGCACATTGATGTCTCCGGCCAGCAGGAAATAAGCATGCAGTGAATGAGCCGAACGTTCCGGATCTACCGTTTGTGTAGCGGCACTCAGGGCCTGGGCCAATACCTGCCCGCCAAAAACTCTTTTCCAGGGAGAAAGATAATTTTGCCCGAGAAAAACGGTTTCGCTCAGGGCTTTCATTTTTAACAGATCAATAAGTTCGCGGATATCGGTCATATATAACTTGCTAAATCATGTGTAAATGTAATTGCTTTTGGTTAAGTGAGCAAATGATTAATTTTTAAAACCATATAAGTCACATGAGCCACATAAGATTTTAACTTATATGCCTCATGTGACTTATATGGTGGTGAAAATAAAAAACTTGTATGCCTCATAGGGTTAAAAAAAGAAAAGCTCCCAGAAAATCCGAGAGCTTTAATCTAACCCCTAAAATAAACCACTATAATAATCTCTTATCCAAAAAATCTTTTAGCTGTGTCTTTGGTATTAGAACGCAACAAATACATAAAATGTTGCATTGCTTTCTAAAATATCTGTTAATGTTTCATTAACACATGCAAAAATAAACCTTTAAAGTGGTATTTTACTCTAATTAGTGAGAAAAAATTAAAAAACAGGAAAAAGTAAAGACATGATATTGTAAATTTTAAATGAGTAATAGTTTTGTTAATTGAAAAAGAGCAGCTTTTTGAGCTGCCCTTTTTTTATTTTATCTTGTCTGCCAGGTTTTTAGCGTCGCTGACTACCTTTTCCAGCGATCTCACCTTCTGTTTTGCCGCAGAAAGCTCCTGTTTCAGCCCTTCCAGCTCTTTTTCCTTTTTAGCCAGCTTGTCTTCGGCCTTATCGGCGTCTTTCTGTATTTTGGAGATCTCCTTATCCTTTTTCTGAGAGGCCTTGCTGAGATCTGATTTCGCTTTGTCATCGAGGGTTACGGTGCTGTCGGTAGACAAGCGGGTCACGATCTCCTCTTTCTCTGACATGGCCTTTGCCACCAATTCAGGCGAGGCATCGAGCTTTTTGCCCAGCTTTTGCTGATCTTTCAGGTTCGACTCAATCGATTTCTCGATTTTCCCCTGGTCTTTTTTGGCCTCCTTCAGATCATCTTCCGCCAGCGAAAGATTTTCACCTACCAGGCGCACCTGCAATCTCTGCTGGGAGAAGTCAATAAACTCCTGGACAAATTTTTCGGCGCCTCCGGGATTGAGCTCGTTATCGCTCAGGGCATTGTGGGCATCGTTGAGAAAGAAGAATTCCAGCTTTTCCAGCTTCCGGGCTGATTTGGCCACCACATCAATATAGCTCAGATCGGTAGAAACCGTATTTCCTTTCAGGTTTTGCACCCGGTAAATGTTCTTTGCCGGCTTGTTGACTTTCCCGAAGCGGCCCAGGTATTTTTCCAGGTCATCGGTCAGGTCTTTGGAATCAAGGTTGGTCAATGCCGAATAAGATCGTTTTTCAACCCCGTTATGCAGGTTCTGGCCCACATACACCTGGGCAGATAGAGGAGCGCTGAAAGCAGCGAACACCAGGAAGAGTAATTTTTTCATACGTATAAATTTTTAATTTTCAGCCGTCAGCCGTGCGCTGTCTGGCGCCGGCACCGGTTATGGAGATATTTTTTCGGTCACTATAGCCAGCTTTTTCCCGTTCATGTCTTCGGTAAGGTAAAGATAGGTATCTCCGCCGTCTTTCCATCCCAGCTTTTTCTTTACCTCTTCGGGCTTCAGCGGGAAATTGCGGCAGATAATGTTGGCCTGTTTTCCGCTGACCATATTGTTGAGACGTTTTTTGTCGAACGGGGTCACACCCCTGATCCGCATTACCCGGCCGGGGTAATGGTCCAGAGCCGTAGTATGCGTATACAAATGACTGTTCGGAGCTATTTTCTGAAGGCCGAAGCGTACGGCTGAACAGGTAAAGGCGCCGGCTTTCATTACGGCGGCATTCGGTTCATACAGATATTGCAAAGGCATGCCGTACGGAGCTATAGCCTCTTTTTCTTCTTCCAGGGTAAAGACAAACTCAGGCTGCGGGGTAGCCAGGTTGACGCAGCGAATTTCCGGCCGGGGCCGGGCCGTTTTCCGGAGAATGAAGACCAGCTCTTTTACTTCGTTTTTTTCTGCCAGGACCCAGATTTCATTCACAGTTTCCAGGCGGCTGACAGCCAGCCGGATGTCAAGCATGGGCGAATATTTCACCATAACGGCATCGGTATGCTCCAGGATCTGTGCGCGGAGGGCCGGCAGGTCAGGCAGGCAATCTTCAGGCAATACGAGCTTCCCGTTGGCCCGGTTCCGGCGTGAGGGGTCGAGGTACACCCAGTCGTACCGTTTTTCGGGCCAGGCATATTGTTCGGCCGTGAAGCGGGTAAAAGTGACGTTATCCGTGCCTAAGGCTTTAAAGTTACAGGCAGCAACCTCCGACAGGCCGGCATCCGGTTCATTATGGGTGAAATAATCAAATTTCTGAGCCAGGAAATAGCTGTCCACGCCCAGCCCGCCGGTAAGGTCCAGACCGTTTTGTCCGCCCACATATCCCGCTTTGTAACGGGCCGTGAGCTCGGAAGAGCTCTGCTCAAGGTTAATGCCGGTATACGGAAGGGTTTGGCGGTTTTCATACCAGGACGGAATTTTCTTTTCGATATCCCGGAGGTAATCCAGGTGGCCGGCAATCAGCTGCAGCAGCCCGGGTTCGTAGCGGCCGGCATGCCGCAGGGCAAATGCCGCCGGGGTGATCCGGGTAGTTTCAGCAAGGGCAATGTCACGGGCTTTTATACGGAGACCGAGGTCCCGGAGAGATTCAGACATCTTAGTCGTGGTTGCGTTCTTTCAGCTTATCCAGCAGCACCTGGTTAAAACGCTCTTCTGACACCAGCATGATCCCGTATTGCTGTTCGGAAATGACCCGCAGGAAATCTCCTTTGTACTTCCGGGTGATATCCAGCTCTTTCTGTTTCAGCTCCTGGATACGCTCCTGCTTTTTGTACGCGTCGTCGTCTTCCGAAAAATTACGGGAAAGCAGCCGGATCTCTCTCCTGATCTCCTTCCGCTGCTCATCAAAGGCATTGTAAATGGGCCAGAATTTTTCAGCCTGGCTCTTGGTGAGCTTCATGTCACTGGTGAGCTTGGCTATTTTAATCTGGAGAATACGGTCCTGTTGTGTTGAGGTTCGTGAATTCGTACTATTGGCTCTCCCGGCACCCTGTGAAAAGGCATTCAGCGAGAGCAACAGCATAAATCCTATTGAAATATATTTCATTTCTTCCTCGTAATTCTATTAAATACTTATTCCGTTTTCCATCAGGTACGAAGTAATCTCCTTATCAGAAACTTCCGAAGTCAGGAAAACGTCATTTTCATCCAGAACAAAATTCAGGTCTTCTTCCATTAAAGGCTGCTCGGACAGGTAAGCAATCATGGCATCTGAGCTGATGTTGGCCAGCTCGTCTTTCGGGGCCGGCGAATAGTTAAGCGAGAACCCGTAGGCGAGCAGGCCCACCACTGCGGCAGCTGCTGCCCCCCGGAATACCTTCACATTTCTGAACAGCCTGAACCGGTTTTTTTCAACGGTACCGGCCAGGATATCCTTCTCCAGTGAATCAAAGTATCCCGCCGGAACGGCCGGTTGCTTCAGGCCTTCCAGCTTCACTTCTGCCATGATCCGGTCTTCCAGGCTTTCAAAATAGCCCGGTTCCACAGCGGGTTGCTGCAGGCCGTCGATTTTTACACGACTGAGAATACGGCTTTCCAGGGTATCGAAATAGTCTTCCGGCGTGGCTGGGGTGAACGATTGAACCGGTGTAATGCTTACCGTAGAGAGCACATGTGCTTCCAGGTCTTCGAAGTAGTTTGACGGAACGGGCGGTTGACGCAATTGTGACAGCGCAGAGATCCTGACCTCTGATAAAAGCCGGTCTTCCAATTCCTGAAAATAAGCTTCAGGAACGGTAAAAGGGGCTTTTATTTTGCTGTTTTCCAAATCCATCGTAATTAGTAAATCTTTTTAAATAAGACTCTTTAAAATACAAATGGTTTAATGATTGGTCAAATATTCCTCTATTTTCTTAACCGCGAAATGGTAAGTGGCTTTCAGACCGCCCACGCTGGTGTCGGTAATCTCCGCTATTTCTTCGTATTTCAGGTTCTCGAAGTATTTCAGGTTGAACACCACCCGCTGCTTATCGGTTAATTCCAGCAGCGCTTTCTGCAGCTTGACCTGGATCTCGTCGCCGTCAAGGTAAGCATCGCTCCGGGGCGATTCCAGGCTGGCCACCAGCAGCTCGTTATCGTCAATAGATACCGAATTATCTTTTCTTTTCTTTTGCAGAAAAGTGAGCGCCTCGTTGGTTGCTATGCGGTAAAGCCACGTATATAATCTGGAGTCACCCCTGAATTTATCGAGGTTCCTCCAGATTTTGATGAAAGTTTCCTGGGTCACATCGTCGGCATCGTCATGGTCTACCACAATTTTCCGTACATGATAATAGATCTTCTCCTTATAGGTTTTCAGAATCATGCGGAAAGCCTGCTCGTGCGTGCTTTCATCCCCCAGAAGCGCTATGATATCTTCGTCTTTCATCGTGCGGCGATTCGCTTATTTCTTTCTGCTGATCACTTTTTGTGCCGCGGCTACAATGTTGGCGGCTTTTAACCCGTATTTTTCCATCAGCTGATCCGGTGTGCCCGATTCTCCGAACGAGTCTTTAACGGCAATGTATTCCTGGGGAGTAGGGAGGTTACCGGAAAGAAGCTGCGCCACGGCATCGCCCAGGCCGCCGTTGGCCTGGTGCTCTTCGCACGTTACCACGCACCCGGTTTTTTTCACTGACTTCAGGATGGCCGCCGTATCCAGGGGCTTGATGGTATGAATATTGATGATTTCGGCAGAAATACCCAGCTCTTCCAGCTTTTCACCGGCCTGGATGGCCTCCCATACCAGGTGACCGGTAGCAATGAGGGTCACATCAGTGCCTTCGTTAACCATCCATGCTTTGCCGATCTCAAATTTCTGATCCGGACTGGTGAAGATGGGCACTACCGGCCTGCCGAAACGCAGGTATACCGGGCCGTGATGGTCAGCTACGGCCTTGGTGGCGGCTTTGGTCTGGTTGTAGTCGCAGGGGTTGATCACCGTCATGTTGGGCATGGCCCGCATCATGGCCAGGTCTTCAAGAATCTGGTGCGTGGCACCGTCTTCTCCCAGGGTAAGACCGGCATGCGAAACGGCGATCTTCACGTTTTTGTCTGAATAGGCCACCGACTGGCGGATCTGGTCGTATACCCGGCCTGAACCGAAGTTGGCAAAGGTAGTGGCATACGGAACTTTCCCGGAGATGGAGAGACCGGCCGCTATGCCTACCATATTGGCCTCGGCAATACCGGTCTGAAAGAAGCGTTCCGGGTGATTTTTAATAAAATTGTCGAGTTTCAGCGAACCTACCAGGTCAGCACACAGGGCCACCACATTGGGGTGCGACTGGCCCAGCTCTGTCATGGCATCACCGAAGCCCGAACGGGTATCTTTTGATTCGGTATATGTATATTTTTTCATTATCGTATAATTAGCTTTGAGCTTTGAGCTATGAGCTGTGAGCTCACGGCTCATAGCTATATTAATAATCTCCGAGGGTTTGCGGTAGCTGAGCCAATGCGGCAGCCAGCTGCTCGTCGTTCGGTGCAGAACCGTGCCACTTGTGGGTTCCCATCATAAAATCTACTCCCGCACCCATGTCGGTATGCAGCAGGATCATCACGGGTTGTCCTTTACCGGTCAGGCGCCTGGCTTTCCGGAGCCCGGCCACGCATGCTTCCATGCTGTTTCCCTCTTTTATTTCCATCACGTTCCATCCGAAAGCCTTGTATTTGGCTTTGAGGTCGCGGTTGGCCATCACTTTTTCCGTAGGGCCGTCAATCTGCTGGTAGTTCAGGTCAATAATGGCCACCAGGTTATCTACTTTGTGGTGGGGGGCAAACTGGGCGGCTTCCCAGATTTGTCCTTCCTGCTGCTCGCCGTCGCCCATCAGAACGTATACGGTGCGGTCATCCCCGTCCAGCCTTTTCCCGAGTGCCGCACCTATGGCTACTGAAAGCCCCTGGCCCAGTGAACCTGAGGCTACCCGGATACCCGGAAGTCCCTCGTGCGTGGTAGGGTGCCCCTGCAGGCGGCTGTTTATTTTCCGGAATGTGGCCAGCTCTTCCACGCCAAAATACCCTCTGCGTGCCAGCACCGAGTAAAATAAGGGGGAAATGTGCCCGTTGGAAAGAAAGAACAGGTCTTCGTCCCGGCCTTCCATTTTGAAGCTGAGGTAGCTTCCTTTTCCTCTCCGGTTTGAGATTTTCATTTGCTGGAAATAGAGGGCTGTCAGTATATCTGTACATCCCAATGATCCGCCGGGGTGACCTGACTTACAGCCATGAACCATCCGTACAATGTCTCTTCGAACCTGTGAGGCTATGTCCTGAAGTTCTTTGATTTGCATTAATATAGAGTTTAAAACTTTACAAAAGTATCCATTTTCTTCCGAGCTGACAGCTCAAAGCGCAAAGAAATTCACTTTTTTCTTGTAAACTACAAAAATAGTTATATCTTTGACGTGAAAAACCAATTAAACAGTACGATGTCAGAACAATTGAGAGAATTAACCCGGGCTGAGGAGGAGATCATGCAGGTCTTGTGGGACAAAGACAGGGCGTTTGTCAAGGAGGTCATAGAAGTGCTTCCGGTACCCAAGCCCGCCTACAATACCGTTTCCACCATTATCCGGATCCTGGAGCAAAAGGGATTTGTGGCCCACCAGGCGTTCGGTAAAACCTACCAGTATTTCCCGGTGGTCAGCAAGGAAGAGTACCGGAAGTTTGTAGCCGGCAAGCTGATGAGCGGCTATTTTGATAACTCGGTGGGCAATATGCTTTCTTTTTTTGTGAAAGAACAGCAGGTAGATCTGAAAGAGGCCGATGAGCTTCTTAAAATGATAGAAGAGCTTAAAAACAAGTAAAGATCATGCACTATTTGATCCAGGTTAATCTGTATTTGATGGTATTTTCGGGGTTTTACGTTTTTTTTCTCAGGAAGGAGACGTTCTACCAGGCCAACCGGTTTTACCTCATGCTGAGCGGGATTATCTCTTTTGTTATCCCGTTTATGCATACCAGCCGGGTGCAATCGTGGTTCCTGACCCGCGAGGTCAGCGATATCATTGCGGGATACGACACCACCGCCCTGGAGGTACCCATTACGGCTGTGGCGGGTACGCACATGATTTCCCTGAATCATATTTTGCTGGGCCTTTACGTGGGCGGGCTGCTGTATTTTACCTGGGGGTTCGGGATGAGCATCTGGCGGACCGTTCGTTTTGTGTCTGACTTTGAAGATAACGAGGTGCAGGCGTTTTCGTTTTTCGGGAGAATCCGGGTAGGAAAATCGCTGGCTGGTTACAAGGCGGTGCTTGATCACGAGCGGGTTCATGTGGTGCAGTGCCATTCGTTTGATGTGATTCTGTTCGAAGTGGTCTCCATTTTGTGCTGGGTCAACCCGCTGGTTTATTTCCTGAAACGGGAGATCCGCCTGCTGCACGAGTACCAGGCCGATGAGTACGCCAGCCGCCTGGCCGGGTCCAAGGCATATTATGCCGCGCTCCTGCTGAGCCGCAGGTTCGGGGTAACGCCCGAATCTGTTTTGGGCAATGGTTTTTTCAAGCAATCGTTTCTCAAAGCACGGATACAGATGCTGAGCAAGGAAAGCTCAAACAAGCGCGCCCTCCTGAAATATGGCTTTGTAGCCCCTTTGTTCCTGGGCATGATGGTGCTGGCCTCGGCCAGCATTGCCCGGTCGGAAAACCTCGAAAAAATAGAGCAGTATTCGGAAGACCTGGTGTTTGCCAACCCGGCTCCCGGGCTGGTCCGTGATCTTAAGGAAGTGAGGATAGACCTGAGCGGTTTCCGGAAAGACGGTACCGTGAAAAGTGTGGGCGATGATGAAGACATTTCTTTCGGAAAGCGGGAAGAAGCTCAAACCGTACGGAAAAAATCACCGCCTCCGCCTCCTCCGATAGAAGTAGAAATTACGCTGAAAGCGCCCCCTCCGGTAGAAAAAACACCTAAAGACGAGGCGATATTTGTGGGTGTGGAAACCCAGCCGAACTTCCCGGGAGGCGACCAGGAGATGTATCGTTTCCTTTCCGCCAATATTAACTACCCGGCGGCGGCCACAAGGGCCAACGTGCAGGGACGGGTGGTCATCCAGTTTGTTATAGAGAAAGACGGCAGCGTATCTGCACCGAAAGTGTTGAAAGGTATAGGCTTCGGAGCCGACCAGGAGGCCGTTCGGGTGGTCAGCAGCATGCCCAAATGGTCACCCGGCATGCAGAACGGAACGCCGGTACGGGTGTACTATACTATTCCGATCATGTTTCAGCTGAGTGAATAGGAGGTATGCGGTTCCCGACTACCCTTAATTCCCCAATATCTGCTCCGAATGATTTTTGGATTGCACATCTTCAATAATGTCTGAAATGACCCCGTTTTCGTCTATGACAAACGTGGTGCGTTTCAGGCCCATGTAGTGCTTCCCGAAAGTGAACTTTTCTCCCCATACGTCGTACAGGGTGACCAGCTGATGCCCCGTATCTTCGAGCAGGTCAAAAGGAAGATCGAATTTCTTGCGGAAATTTTTGTGCGATTTTTCAGAATCCGTGCTTACCCCGAGTATTTCATATCCCTCGCTGCGGAGCTTCCCGTAGTTGTCGCGCAGGTTGCAGGCTTCAGTAGTGCAGGTAGGCGTGTTGTCTTTCGGGTAAAAATACAACACCAGCTTTTTTCCCAGGAAATCGCTTAGCTTTACCGTTTGGCCGTCCTGGTTACGGGCTTCAAAATAAGGGGCTTTATCGCCGGGTTTTAATTTCATGATGTCAGTTAAGAGTAAAGTAGTTCCGGGTATGGGCTGCTTAGGGCCGCTTAGGGAATGACGGTTTCGTACGACTGCGTATTGTTGCAGTTGTCGGTGACCTTCAGTACCAGGTTGCCGGCAAACGACTGGGAGGCATCGCGCTTCCTGGCCCAGATGGCTCCTGTTTTGTATTCATAATCCATCAGTACCCATTCGCCGTTCACGTAGCATTCTATTTTACGGATACCTGAAAGCTTGTCGGAAATGGCGAACCGCAAGGCATCGGCGTTGACCGTACGGGGAGTAATGACCGGCGGGTCAAAATCGTAGAGGGTCAGGTAGGTGCCGAATTCGCGGGTGCGGAAATGAATGGTTTTGTCTTTCCATTCGCCACCAATAAATTTCTTTTTGTTTCCTTCCAGGTAAACCTTTTGCTTTTCGGGGTAGGTGACCTGCCCGGTTTTGGTCCATTGCAGCGCGGCCTCGCCTTTGAGTGGGATGACGTCTTCGTGCAGAACCAGGGCCTCGTCGCTTACTTCGGCCAGGATATAGGCGTCATCGTAGAGGGTTTCGCTGAAATCGCCCCGCAGGTTGGGCATGTCGATCCGGGGATTCTGCAGCGTAATGGCCGTATTTACCGGGAGGCTTACTTTCTTTTCCCCCATAAAAACTTCTTCCGGGAAGCCCTCTTTGAGGTCGTAAACAGCCGTTCTGCCGCCACCGGCCGATTTCCGGGTCTGCAGGGTGATTTCCTTTCCGCCGTAGGTAATGATCCGCAGGTTTTCAGCGTCTTCTTCCGTATTTATTTTCAGGAAATTATTCATGACCGTAACAGAGGGTAGCGCGGGCTCTGACAGTATTTCCGAATTGTCTTTCAGCAGGGTAAAGGCCAGTGACGTGGTGTTGCCGTGCGAGTCGCTTACCCGTATGCTGACATCGTTTGCCGCTTTTTCAACCTTCAGCAGCCCCCAATGGTCATTGGATTCATAGAAGTCAAAGCGGTTGGCCTCTTCTACGTAGCATTTGTGAATTTTCTGGTTGTTTTTGATGAGTCTTTCGTAGTCGACATGAATGTTCATGTCGAGCTTGCTATGAAATGCCATGCGGTCAAGCCGGTACCGGTATTCTCTTTTGTCGTTCATTTTCAGCTCAATTTCATTCACGCCCAGCCGGAAGGGAGAATTGGCTGCCTTGTCGTAGGTGAGTACTTCCACGCCAACGAGGCCGGTGGCTTTCACCTGGCGGGGCAGCACGTACCGGTTGCCCTGTTTGACGGGCTTAAAGTCAAAGCTGCCGAACCTGCCGTTGATGCGGGCATCGGCCGACATGCATTTCAGGGTGATGAGCTCAATAACGGGCGGGGTAATGTCTCTGAGCTCTTTAAAGCCGAACTGCTGGGGATCAAGCGCATTTTCTTTTTCATCCCTGATCTCAAAATGCAGGTGCGGGCCTGCCGATCCGCCGGTGTTTCCCGACAGGGCCACAAAGTCGCCCTGCTTGTAATTGAAGCGGCCGGGCTCTACCGGAACGTCAATTTCCCATATTTTTTGCTCATATTGCCTCGAGGTCAGGTAGTGGCTTAGCTCGCTGTTAAATTCTTTCAGGTGGGCATAAACGGTGGTATAACCGTTGGGATGGGTGATGTAAAGCACATTGCCGTACCCGCCGTTTTGTACGCGGATCCGGGAAACATACCCGTCTGCTGCGGCCACTACCCGCTTACCTTCCTGTCCGCCTGTTCGCACATCCAGGCCCGAATGAAAGTGGTTGATCCGGATGTCACCGAAGCACCCCGAGAGGGAAGTGACCTGTCCCGGGTTAATGGGCATAATAAAGTATCCTTTGGGGAAACTTTGCTGAGCCCGGGAGGTGAAAGGAAGTATAAGCGTGAAAGCAAGCAGTAATTTCTTCATATATTTTACGGGTTCCGGGGCTGAGCTCCGGTTTCATTAACGGGTCAGGCCGGTATTTTGCCGGCCGGCAGCAGCATTATTTAACTTCAAAGTCGAGCAAAACCTGCCCTTCAAGGCTGCCCGTCAGGCGGTCGCCGGGATGAACGGGTCCTACGCCGGCGGGCGTGCCGGTAAAGATCAGGTCGCCGGTTTTCAGGGTAAAATAGCGGGAGACAAACGATACCAGGTAATCAAACGGGTAGATCATGAGCGAGGTATTGCCCGTTTGCCTTACTTCCCCGTTTATTTCCAGCTGAAAATTCAGGTTTTTGAGGTCGTAATTTTCTTTCGGAAGGAAAACCGATACGGGGGCCGAGTCGTTAAACCCCTTGGCCAGGTCCCAGGGCAGGCCTTTGGCCTTTAGCCTGGCCTGGATGTCTCTTGCGGTGAAATCAATGCCCAGACCGATTTCTTCGTAGTATTTATGGGCGAACTTTTCTTCGATATTTTTCCCCGTTTTTGAAATTTTCAGCACGATTTCGAGTTCATGATGTATATCCTGCGAAAAACCGGGATAGTAAAAAGGTTCGTTGTTTTTCAGAACGGCCGTTTCGGGCTTTGAAAAGATGACCGGCTCATCGGGTGTCTGATTGCCCAGTTCTTTAATATGTTCCAGGTAGTTTCTGCCTACAGCTAAGATTTTCATTCCCTGTGTTATGACTTTTTTGACAAATTTACGTCTAAACATTAAATTGCGAAAACTTAATTTTTCTTTTTAAAAATGAATAAAATAACGAGGATATTAACGGGTGCGGCTTTCATGGCTGTTTTTGTATGGTCATGCCAGCGGGTGCCGCTGACCAACCGCAAGCAATTTGTAGGCCTGGTGAGCTCAGGGGAGATGATGAGCCTGAGCTATACGGAGTACAAGGGTTTCCTGGATACTTCCAAGGTATTGCCGGCATCGAATGCCAATTCACAGATGGTGACACGGGTAGGCGAGCGCATCCGGAAAGCAGCAGAAGATTACCTCATTCAGAATAAGATGGGGCACCTGCTCGACGGCTACCAATGGGAGTTCCGTACGGTAGAGAGCAAAGAGGTGAACGCCTGGTGCATGCCCGGTGGTAAAGTCTGCTTTTATACCGGCATTCTACCGATCTGTAAGACGGAAGAGGGTATTGCCGTGGTTATGGGCCATGAGGTGGCGCACGCCATTGCAGAGCATGGCCGGGAACGTATGAGCAACGCCATGGTGGCGCAGGGCTTTACCCAGGTAGGGGCGCTGGCTACCGGTATAGCCACGGGCAACCAGGAGCTGATGAACCTTGCCGGGCAGATCCTGGGCGTAGGAACTACCGTAGGGGCGGTTCTCCCCAACAGCCGGAAGCAGGAAGCCGAAGCCGATAAGATCGGGTTGATTTTTATGTCGATGGCCGGGTATAACCCCAGGGAAGCCGTTGATTTCTGGAAACGTATGGCCGAAGCCGGTAAGAATTCACAGAAACCACCGAAAATGCTGTCTACGCACCCTTCTGACGAAAGCCGTATTGCCGAGCTGGAGAAAAACATGGAGATTGCCATGAAGTACTATAATGCGTATGCCGGACGGCGATAGTCCTGCTTTTTCGTGAATTTGTTTTTTTGTAATTCTGCTTTTTCGTTTTGTCTGAAGCGATTAATCCGTAACGCCAAAAAAACAAATTCACGAAAAACAAATTCACGAAATTCCTCCTCCACATACCACCCGCCCGTGCTTTTACGTTTACAAGCTACCGGGTGCTAAAATTATTTATGAGATTTCTGATCCTTTTTCTGATCACCAGCTGCAGCGTATCTGCACAGGGGCTTGTTTCGGAGAGTTTTTTTGAAGCAAATGAGGTTAACCGGAAGAACCTGGTGACCTTTACACACGTGCCTTTTCTTTTGCTGCGGGTGAACCCTTCGCAATGGCTGGGGTACAACAATACCTTCCAGTTCGGGGCAGAGGTGGCTCCGCCGGTGGGGAAGCTCAGCTTTGCCTTTGATTACGGTACGGGCAAAGGGAAAAACAACCTGAACAAGCAGGTGCGGGCCTTTCAGCCCGATAACCGGAACAAAGAGCTCAGGGGTGAAATCCGGGCCTATTTCTCTGACTGGTTCCCGTTTTATGCGTTAGACAAGAAGCCCTTTGGCCGGTACTATGCGCTGGAATATGTGAACGGAACTTACGACCGGAACCTGGGCATACCGGCAGGCGGAGCCGCCGTTAACGGGGACAATGCCCTTTCGTGGATGCAGTCCACGCGTGAAAAGACCCATGTGGTGCATGTAAAGTTCGGCCGTCATATCCACCTGCACCGCCACCTGTTCCTCGATGTATACGGGGGCATAGGAGCGGGAAAGTCGACCTTTACCCTGGCAGACGGCACACCGCTGGAGAAAGGCCGTTTGTATAACCCGGCAGAGATGGATTTTTGGTCGCACAAACGGTATGAGAGCCCGAAAACCAAACAGTATTTTTTCAGTAAAACCCTGGGTGTACGAATTGTAGTTCCGATATGAGAAAGCTGCTGATGATAGGAAGCCTGCTGACGCTGGCCTCGTGCTGGGCGCCCCGCTGCCCGGTAGACGGCTGCCAGTTTGTGCGTGAACACCGGCACAGTGACCTGGTAACGGGTACTTTCCGCAGCCGGTATATGGTGATGCCGCGGGTGCATTTTTTCTGGGACGGCACCAATAAAGGCGAAAAGCTGCCCGATCCCGACCTAGCCCCTAAAAATACAAGCAAGAAGGTAAGGAAGAAGTTTCCGTGGGAGAGATGGTAGCTTACCGCTTATACTTGTCGTTCAATCCTTTCCCCTCAAGAACCAGCGGCTTGATTTTCTCCAGCCGGGTGAGCCTGGTTTTTTCCTGTTTGGCGTCGTTGAAGTATTCGATGTATTCTTTCTGCTTTCCCGGTGTGAGCTTGCTGAAGGCCAGCTGAAAGGCCGGGTCTGCCTGCAGATGCTCTTTGAGCAGGCCCGCAGGTTCAGCGGGCTTTGATCTGGCCGGCCGGATCTCCCTGCCGTCTTTTACGGTCTGTATGGCTTCGAGAATGTAGGCGGTGATTTTCTTTTCGTCCATTTGAGACACATCGGTGAAGCGCCACTGCCGGAGCGCTTTGGTTTTCCCTTCCGAGGCGCTGATAAGCACTTTTTCTGTGTCTTCCAGGAATACCCCGTTATGAAACCATACGGAGAAGAATTCTTTAAAGCCGCCCCAGCTCACCACGTTTTTTCCCTGGAAAGTATATATATCCGAGCCCCACTTGAATTCTTTTTTGAGGTCCATCCGGTTGATAATGCCCTGCATGATCTCAACGGCTTCCTTCCAGCTTTCACGGTACTGGTGCCAGTTCGGGCGGTTCCGGTCTTTGAGGAGGTCGATATTGAAGTACAGGAGCCGGCGGATGAGGTCTTCCGGAAGGGGCTGATCAAGCGGGATCCGGATAGCCCCCCTGGAAGTGGGGTAGGCGCTGATGTCTTCCGCAAAATGTTCGATCGCCGCAGCCCCGGGGTAGATGCCCAGGTGGTTCTTAAAAAGGGCGAAATGAATTATATTGCCGGTATACCGGTAAGTAGGAATACGGTAGGAGATGGTTTCTTTGGTACCGGCAGGCACGGTTTCCTGTATTACCTGCCGAACTCTTTCCAGCAGCGGCCTGTGTTCTGCAGGAGCCTGCCGGATGTATTCGTCGACGGTAGAGACGGCATCCATAGTCAGATCCGGGTATATTTTTTACTCAGGTAGTCTAGGGTATCCTCCATCAGCTTTACCAGGGCATCTTCGTGAATATCGGCCATCTTTTTCACGTAAATGCAGGCTTTGCCCATGGTGAACTTCCCGAGGCCGTTCAGCAGGTGTTCCCGGGTCTCGTCGCCGGTGTATACATACAGGGAAATGGCTGATTTTCTCGGCGAAAAACCGATCAGCGGGGCCGTGCCTTCGTGGCCGCTGTCGTATGTATACCGGTATTCCCCGAAGCCGATGATGGAAGGACCGAACATGCGGGGCTCTTCGCCCGAAACGCGTTTCATAAGCTCCGTCAGCCGGTAGCTGTCTTTCTTTTTCTGATCGTTGTCAACGCCTTCTATGAAGGTGTTCACGTTCCCGTCGGTATAGCCGGTTGCCATATGCAGAATGAGGAATCATAAATTCCTCAAAGCTAGTTAAAAAAATCTTTCATTTTGGCAAAAAATCCTTTTCCTTCATTGCCGGCTTTGGGCTGGAAGTTCTGGGAGTCTCTCAGCTTGTAAAGCATTTCTCTTTCTTCCTGGCTCAGGGCCTTGGGCGTGTACACATTGACATAGATGAGCTGATCGCCCACGCCGTACCCGTTGATGTCTTTGATGCCTTTGCCTTTGAGGCGCAGCACTTCACCGGCCTGGGTACCCGGCTTGATATTGATTTTTACCCGGCTGCCGATAGAAGGAACTTCCACATCGGCTCCGAGGGCCAGGTCAGCAAAGTTCAGCATGAGGTCATACGCCACATTGTTGCCGTCGCGCTTCAGGGTAGGGTGCTCTTCTTCTTCGATCATGATGAGCAGGTCACCTGCCACACCGCCGCGGGCGGGCACGTTTCCTTTTCCTGACATAGACAGCTGCATGCCTTCTGCCACACCGGCCGGGATTTTGATGGAGAGCATGTCTTCTTCCAGCACACGGCCTTCGCCGAAACAGGCTTCGCAGCGTTCAATCACCACTTTACCTTCGCCGTTACAGGCAGGACAGGTATTGGTGGTCACCATCTGGCCCAGCATGGTCTGCTGTACCCGCTTAATCTGGCCTGTTCCGTTACAGGTGGAACAGGTCTGGAGTGAGTTGCCGTGTTTTGAGCCGTTGCCGCTGCAGGATTTACAGGCCGTATACCGTTTTACCTTGATTTTTTTCTCTACCCCGTTAGCTACATCTTCGAGGTCGAGCTTCAGCTTGATCCGGAGGTCAGAACCTTTACGAACGGCCCTGCGGCCTCCGCCACCGCCACCGAAGAAGCTGCTGAAAGGACTGCTGTCGCCAAAGATATCGCCAAACTGGCTGAAGATATCTTCCATGTTGAAGCCTCCGGCTCCACCGCCGCCGAAACCGCCGTTCACACCCTGGTGGCCAAACCTGTCATAGCGTGCCTTTTTGTCAGGATCCGAGAGAACGCTGTATGCTTCGGCGATCTCCTTAAATTTTTCTTCCGCTTCTTTATCGCCCGGGTTTTTATCGGGATGATACTTGATTGCCAGTTTCCGGTAAGCCTTTTTAAGGTCATCCTGGCTTACATTCTTGTCTACTCCCAGTAATTCGTAGTAATCTTTTTTCGCCATTTTGTTTTTACCTTAATTCCCTACAACCACTTTGGCGTATCGGATCACCTTGTCGTTCAGGAAATATCCCTTTTCCAGTTCATCTACAACTATTCCTTTTTTATCGTCGCCTGCCGGAAATTGCGTAACGCATTCGTGCAGTTCCACATCAAAAGGCTGGTCTTTTGCTTCCAGGCTTTTCAGTCCTTTGCTTTCAAGAACTTTGAGAAATTTCTGGTATATCAGATCCGTTCCTTCCCGGAGGGTGTTAACGTCATCGGTTTTGTCCATTGCTTCCTTGGCCCGCTGGAAGTCGTCAAGCACGGGCAGAAGGTCTTTCATCAGCCCTTCTGTGGCATTCAGGATCATTTCTCCCTTTTCTTTGGCGGTTCTTTTTCTGAAATTGTCAAATTCAGAGTATAGTCTCAGGTATTTATCTTTGGCTTCAGCAAGCTCAGCCGTGAGTTTCTCTACTTCGGAAAGTTCGGCATCCGTAGCTAATTCAGGTTCTTCTGCTTTGTTTACTTCTTCTTGTTCCATTACGAATGTTTACTGTTTTGTCAGTTGGGTTCCAGCAATAATTACTCCATAGCACAAATTACTGTCACTTTGACAGTAATTTGTGAAAGTACGGCGGGAGGATCAGCAGTGGTCAACCTGCCGGTAGCCTACAGCAGCTCGGAGATGATCTTCTCTGTAGTTACGCCTTCTGCTTCGGCTTTAAAGTTTCTTACGATCCGGTGCCTCAGGATAGGGTAGGCCACGGCTTTGATATCTTCGATGTCCGGGGAGTATTTCCCATTGAACAGGGCATGGCATTTGGCGGCCAGCACCATGTTCTGCGATGCCCTCGGGCCTGCACCCCATTCCAGGTAGGTTCTGGCCTGCGCGGAGGCGTCAGCGATATTCGGACGGGTCTTGTGCACCAGCCTTACGGCATATTCCACCACGTTATCTGCTACAGGCACTTTCCGGATCAGCTGCTGAAATTCAATGATCTCTTCGGCGGTCAGTATTTTATCTACCTGTACCGTACGGCTGGAAGTGGTATTTTTCACGATCTGCATTTCCTGCTCAAAAGTAGGGTAGTCGAGGCTCACCATGAACATGAAGCGGTCCAGCTGGGCTTCGGGCAGGGGATAGGTACCTTCCTGCTCAATGGGGTTTTGGGTGGCCAGTACAAAGAAAGGCCGTGAGAGGTTATGCTTTTGTCCCGACACCGTTACGGCATATTCCTGCATGGCTTCCAGCAGGGCTGACTGGGTTTTGGGAGGGGTACGGTTGATCTCATCGGCCAGGATGATGTTGGCAAATACGGGACCTTTAACAAATTTAAAATTCCGGTTGTTGTCAAGCGTTTCCGAACCCGTAATATCAGAAGGCATGAGATCAGGGGTAAACTGGATACGGTTAAACTCCAGGTCAAGGGCCGAAGCAATGGTCTGCACCAGCAGGGTCTTGGCCAGGCCGGGCACGCCTACCAGCAGGCAATGGCCCTGGCAGAAAACGGCTGTCAGCAGCAGCTTAACCGTTTCTTCCTGTCCTACAATGACTTTACCTATCTCTTTCGCCAGCTCTTCGTATCTGAGCTTTAAAGCATCAGCAGCTTCTACGTCTGATTTCACGTTTTTATCTTTTAAACAGGTTACAGGTTTCGTATTCTTTGTCGATATTGATATAGACTTCGGAAAGCGCTTCGCCAAACCAGTCCTCTATCCGTTTGTTCTGTTTGAGGTTCAGGGCATACCCTTTGAGCTCTTCGTAATCGTCTTTCAGGTTGATCTGGTGCCCTTCTTTTTTGGCAATGACCTTGATCAGCCGCATCCCTGTTTTTCCCTGGGCAGTACGGTAGTTGGCCGGTGCGCTGATGTCGCCCAGCTTCAGGGAGCTTACCACGAAATAAAGGCCGGGCTCCATGTTTACGTCAACGGTTTGCCAGGTTTCACCGGTCTGCGGATTGACAACGATACCGCCGGCGTCTTTGGTCAGGTCATCCTGCGAGTGGAGCTTCACCATTTTGTTCCAGTCAAGGGTATCGGCAATGATCACTTTTCTCAGGCTGTCGAGGTACCTCTTGGGCTCGTCGGTGCTCAGGATGAGGTAATCGGGCATGAGCAGGATGTGCCGGGCGCGGTATTCCTGGCCTCTTTTGCCGAGTGTCTGGATCAGGTGAAAGCCGTATTCCGATTCAACTATGTCAGATAGCTTACCGGTATCCTGGTTCATGGCAGCCGCTTCAAATTCGGGTACCATGGATCCCCTTTTGGTCCAGCCCAGGTCGCCGCCGTTAGCGGCACTTCCCTGGTCTTCGGAGTATTCTTTGGCCATGGCGGCAAAGTCTTCCCCGTTCTGTATGCGTTGCTTGATTCCCTGCAGCTTGGTAACCAGGTCATGGCGAAGCTCGGGAGTAACCGGTGCCAGGCGCACGATCTGCGAAAGCTGTACGCGGGTACCTACCGTGGGGAGGCTGTCTTTCGGAATGCTCTCAAAGAATTTTTTTACTTCCTGCGGAGTGACCTTTACCTTTTCAAAAATGGTTTGCTTCATTTTTTCGGCGGTCATCTGCTCTTTAAGCTCGGTACGGAATTCGTTTTTGAGGGTTTCAATGGATTTCCCGAACTGGTCCACGATATTTTTCTCGTTACCGTAGAGGGTGACCATCTGGTTCATCCGGGCATCGAGCTGCTCTTTGATCTGGTCATTTTCCACAATCACCGAGTCTATTTCTGCCTTGGCTACCAGCAGCTTCTGGATGGCCATACTCTCCAGCGCTTCACAGCTGCTTACCTTGTGTCCTTCTTTCTCGTAGCGGGCTTTTATCCCCTCTACTTCTGACTTGAGTATGTAATAGTTATCAATTTTAGCAATGATTTTATCTACGTTGGTGGACTGGCCGAAAGAGATCAGCGGAGCAGCCAGGCTAAAGGCCAACACTATTTTCTTAAACATTTACTTGCTCTTTTTTAAATCGTTAATAATCTCGTTTAATTCCGAAGAATTATAGTTTAGTTTAAATTTATCTGCCAGCTTCTTCTGAAGCTCGTCTTTCAGCGAATCCTGGTATTTCCGGATGACATCGGTTTTATAGTCTTTGTACGTGCCTCGTACTTTTCTTGTTTTCAGCGTGTATTCTTCCACTCTTCCGTCGAGCCGGATAATACCGCTTTTGTTTCCCCAAGAGGTTTTCATTTTGGATTCAAATTCACCCCGGCTCACCGTGAAGGTGTCGTAAGTGACGGCATCCGGATTTTTGGAGTTGAAGGTTGCGACCAGGTCAGACTCGAGGTTACTGAAGAACGAGAAGGTAACCGTCTGGTTTTTTGACCAGTCGAAACGATCGTGGATCACCGAGCTCCGGTAATTCACTTCCGAAATCCGTTTCAAAGGTAGTCCATTTTTTACTAAATAGTTCACTACCTCCTTTATTCTTAGCTCGGAAACCTCTTCTTCTTCCTTCGCATCGGTATGTCCGCCTATTTCCACAATGTATCCCGGGTTCTTGTCCATGATCTCGATCAGTCCCTGCAGCTTCCGCATATCCTGCTCGGTCAGGGCAAATTCGTTCTGAGGATACAGGATGGGAACGATACCCCGGTAGAGCTTATAAGGTTTCGGTGCGGCGGTCAGCTCTTTGAACCTGGTATACACGTCTTCACCGGCAAAGCTCATGACCGAGAGCGTCCCGGTTTCGTTGGGTGTGAAGAGGTCCTTGTTTTTTTCGTAGAATTTTTTCTGGCCCAGGGTATCCTGCAGCGATTTTTCCAGGACATACCGGTTCAGGAATTCGGTGTAGAGGATGTTCTCTTCCTCTGCTTTCATCCACCGCTGCAGTTCAGGATTCTGCTGAAGCACGGCCTGCTCCTGGTAGCGGGTGATGGCTGAATTCAGGAATTTATCGAAGAGCATGGTAAATATTTCTGCGGGGTTTTCGCCCGGCCATTTTTCAAATTCCTGGCGTTCTTCCACAAATTCGTAAAAGTCGCCCACGGTAAGCACCGAATCGTTGATGGTGACCAGCGCATCGTTCAGGATAACGGTAGACGGTTTCTGCCAGTTACGGCTGAGGATACGTACGCTGGAGAAACGAAGGGCGTTATCCAGCACATCCTGCCTGATCTGTACCCGGTTATTTTTCCGGAAGTTGGTGATCTGCCGGTTGAGCAGGTATTCGGCGCGGGAGTCGGTAGTGAGCTTGTTCTCGTTCTGCCGGATAAAATCTTCTTTTGGAAGTGGCTTGAATTTGTCGATCATGCGCACCAGGTGAAGGCCGGTAGAGGATTGGATGGGTTTCGATACTTCTCCTTTTTTGAGGGCAAAGACGGCTTCTTCAAAGGCGGCTTCGGTTTTACCCACGCCAAACGGGGCCAGCATTCCGTTATTGGGCTTGGAGTTGAAGTCATCGGAAAACTGCTGTACGAGGTCTTCGAATTTAGCTCCTTTTTCAATCTCGTTACGAAGCGAGTCGAGCTGGTTATAGAGCTTGTTGACCTCTGCGGGAGGCATATCTTTGGGGATATGCTTGAAGATATGCTGCACCTGTACGGTACCGCTGTTGCGGCGCACGTCGTTTACTTTGATGATATGGTAGCCGGCTGAAGTTCTCACGGGCAGGGAAACCGAGTCTTTCGGAATGGAATATACGGCGGTTTCGAGCGGGTAAACCAGGTAAAATACGGAGAACCACCCCAGGGAGCCGCCATTGAGGACGGTTTTCGGGTCTTTCGACCAGCGTTTGGCCTGGGTGTCGAAATCGTTATTCCGGATCGCCAGGTTACGGATATTCATGAGGTCGCGGTAGAGCTTCAGGGTATCGGCCGGTGAAGCATACGGCGAAAGGGGTACAAATATATGCGAGGCGTTCACTTCTTTCAGGTACCGCTCGTAGGCTTCGTTGCCGAGGCGCCGGATCTCGGCGTCGTCTTCGAGGGCATCAGCGGCCGCCAGCTGAAGATGGGAGGCGATCTGCTCCCGGAAGTTCTGCGTGGTGTCCATGCCGAGGTCGCGGGCTTCTGCTACAAAAAGCTTTCGCTGGATGACCTCGCGGATAATGTCGTCATTGCTACCCGAGTCAAGTGCGGTAGTGTTTTCCAGCAGTACGGAGAAGTCGTTCCGGGTTACTCCTTTTCCTGCCAGGCTGATGACCGGCGGTTCGGGAACAACAGCTGCCGGAACCGGGCCCGCCACTTTCTGGCTACCGGATTTAAAGGAGGGCTTGGTACAGGCAAGAATAAAAAAGGATAAGACGAAAGCAATATATTTTATATGAAATGGCATAAGATCACTGTTAGTTCCGGACCCGATCTCCGGGCCGGGAGTAAAATCTGTCAGAAAAATAACACTAAAATGTAAGAAATATTATATCAGAGCCCATTAAAACTCCCGGTTGGGTTGCGGTTCCTGCTGCGACAGGCAGTGGAAGCTGCCCAGGCCCCAGATAATTTCGGTTGAATCAATGCCCGTAACCACCCGGTCGCTGAAGCATTGCTGCAGCAGCTCCAATGCTTGGTCGTCTTTGTCTGAGCGGTAGGTGGGTACAATTACATGGCCGTTGGTAATCAGGAAATTAGCATAGGATGCCGGCAGCCGGAGCCCCTCCGAGTAAACGGGATCGGGCATTTGTATTTCTATTATATTCAGCTGCTTGCCGTTAGGCAGGCGCATTTTTTTCAGGAGCTTCAGGTTTTCTTCCAGGAGCGCGTGATTGGCATCGTTTTTATTGGCTTCTACCACGGTAATAACGGTGTCTTCGTTCACAAACCGGACCGTATCGTCAATGTGCCCGTCGGTATCATCGCCTGCAATGCCGTCTTCTACCCACAGCACCTGTTCCACGCCATAAAAATCGCAGAGGTATTTTTCAATCTGTGCCTGGCTGAGGTGGGGGTTCCTGTTTTTGTTCAGGAGGCAGGAACGGCTGGTCAGCACGGTGCCTTTCCCGTTAAATTCTACCGAGCCGCCTTCCATCACGATGCCCGGGCTGACCACGGGCAGCTGCAGAGCACCGGCTATTTTCTGCGGAATGGCGTTGTCGCTGTCAAAAGGCGGGTATTTGCCACCCCAGGCATTGTATTCCCAGTCTACGATCATCCGGGAATCGTTGAATTTATTGACCAGGAAAGCCGGGCCGTGGTCGCGGCACCAGGAGTCATTGGTTGCAAACGGGAAGATCTCAACCCGGGCAGGGTCAATGCCTGCCTGCTGTATACGGGCTTCAACCAGGTGCCGGGCATTTTCATCTGCGGCATTGATCCTGACCTTCTGGCTAAGCGAAATGGTTCTGATGAGCTCAAAGTAGGCAGGCCAGATCTTTTCAAACCGGTCTTCCCAGGTTTCCCTGTTCACCGGAAAGCTTAACCAGGTCGCTACTTGCGGGTGCCATTCGGCAGGGAAAAAATAACCGTTTTCGGATGGTTTGATCATCTTGCTTTATAATTAAGCTGCAAAATTAGCCCTTTTGCCGCTGTCAGCCAAACAAGCACAGGAAACAAGCCTCACGGCACAGGGCTGCCGGGCGGCTGAGAGCGCTCTGCCGGGTTAATTTCAGGGTGTTCTAACAGGCTTGTATTAAGTGTATTATAAAATTATTTTAAAAAACAGTGAACTTTATTCCGGAATATAACATTCTGTTAACAAAAAATATATGCTCCGTTTTGTCTAAAGAAGAAAAAGAGTAGCCTATATTTGTATTGAAAATGGAAAATATCAATCTCCCCATATCGCCATTCCGACGACTTAGGTCCGCAAGGACCCAAGCTTGAGACACTTTACTGACCAGCAAGGCGTCTCGATCTCTCTTTCTGTTTATTATTTCATAACAACCAACGGATACACCGTCTCCTTTAGGGCAAAGCCCTCACAAATGACGATGAACATTTTAGAAAAGAAGACTTACGGGGACTTTGTGGTTCAGGTAGCCACAGAAGCACATCATTCTTATGCAGAGCAGATCTGCGATGAAATGGAATCCAGCGCCAAGGCGCGGGGTACGGGCATTGCCAAGCGGAAGCCCGAGTATATCCGGCTGAAGATGTCGGAAGGGAAAGCCGTGATTTGTCTTACCACGACCGGATTATGGGTGGGATTCTGCTACATAGAGACCTGGGATCACGGGAAGTTCGTGGCCAACTCGGGCCTGATCGTAGCACCCGATTACCGGAAGTCAGGGATAGCCACCTACATTAAGGCCATGGCCTTTAGGCTGTCGCGTACAAAGTACCCGGAAGCCAAGATCATTGGCCTGACCACCAGCCTGGCGGTGATGAAGATCAATTCAGAGCTGGGATACCTGCCGGTTCCTTTTTCGGAGCTTCCGAAAGACGATGATTTCTGGAAGGGGTGCTCCAGCTGTGTTAATTTTGATATCCTGAACCGGACCAACCGGGCGCACTGCCTGTGTACCGGTATGAAATACGAGCCGCCCAAGGAGGAAAAGAAAGCGGAGTTCTGGGATTTTATTTCTCAATCTTCTATTTATGAGAGCTTTATGCGGATGAAGCAGCGGGTATTGCTGGGCCGGGAGGAGAAAACTAAAAAAAAAGCTCCAGCTCCGGTGAAGAGGGAGCTGCAAGAGGCGTAGAAAATATCAGGGGTATAATTGAGTAAGGGCGGTAGAAATACCGCTCTTTTTTTATAATTTAGGCCTGTTAAAAAGCATAGTATGAATGTTCGGAAAGTGGGGGCAAGGAAAAACATTGCCCTGGTGGCACATGACCATAAAAAAGAGGATATCATTCAGTGGGCGCTTGAAAACCGGCATATCCTGAAAGATCATTCTCTCCTGGCTACCGGCACCACCGGCAAGCTGCTGGAAGAGCACCTGGGCTTACCGGTACAAAAATACCTCAGCGGCCCCCTGGGCGGTGACCAGCAGATCGGCTCACTGATTGCCGAAGGGAAGATCGATATCCTGATTTTCTTCTGGGACCCCATGGAGAGCCAGCCCCATGACCCTGATGTAAAGGCGCTGCTGCGCTTAGGTGTGGTGTGGAATATCCCGATGGCCTGCGATACGGCCACTGCCAACCTGATTTTTTCTTCGCCGCTGATTCATGAAGAGTATACGGTGCGGCTGACCGATTATGAGGCGTATAAAAACAGGGTGTTGAGGTAGGTATATGCGTATACCAAAAAAGCCCCGTCTGGCAGACGAGGCTCTTACTATCTTGCCCGAAACGCTTATTTCCTGGCGTAACGCTTGTTGAATTTCTCCACACGTCCGGTAGTATCCAGCAATACGTTTTTACCGGTATAGAACGGATGCGATTTGGAGCTAACTTCCACTTTGCATACGGGATACTCTTTTCCGTCTTCCCATACAATGGTTTCTTTGGTTTCCACGCATGAACGGGAAAGGAATTTATCGTCTGAGGTCAGATCCCAGAAAACCACTTCTCTATAATTCGGATGAATGTCTTTTTTCATTTCTGATTTGTATAATACTTTAGCCTAAAAATCCTTTTCGGGTTGCAAAGGTAGAAAATAATTGACAATTAACAATTGACAATTGATAATTATTCTTGTGTTTGAATTAAATTTTATCCAATTCATGCAACAATTCTGCGATATTTTCAGAAGAATTGGCAATGAAGTTGGAAATACGGATCTGGGAGTCTTTGCCTGCGCCGTAGCCCGATCCGATGACCAGGTTTTTCTCCTGCAGCTGCCGGATGATCTGAGCAGAAGGGATTTCGGTATTAAAGACGGCTACGGTTTTGGAGCGCAGCTCGGGGTCTTTCACTGCAGCAGAGAAGCCCGGCCGGTTTTCAAAGAAGCTATAGAGCTTCTTAGCGTTAAGCGCATTGGTCTTGCGGATATTCTCTATGCCCGTGCGGTTCATGTCTTCAGCGATTTTCCCGAGCAAAAATATACCGAGCACATTGGGCGTGGAGGGGTTCTGGAACTGGCGGGCGTTTTTCCAGAGGGTGGGCAGGTCGTGGTGCGCACCGATGCCCACGCCTTTTTCTTTCAGCTCAAGCGCCCTGGCCAGGCATTTTTCATTGGCAATCCACACGCCCAGCCCGGCCGGCATACCGAAGTTCTTCTGAACGGAAAAAAACACCGAGTCCAGCAGCTTGAAGTCCAGCACCGGGATAGGGGCTGAAGAGACCACGTCTACCGAGAAAAGCCGGCCAGCATGGCTTCTTTTGAGCTTGTGGATATCGGCCTCACGCATCTGTACACCGGTAGAAGTTTCGTTCTGGGTAATGCAGACCAGCTCGGCGTATTCGGGCACCTGGATCTCGTTGTAGGTAAACCCTTCGCCCAATGGCTTTGTGAAGGCTACGGCCTGCTTTTGCAGGGCCTGGGCGTATTGATAGTATTTCTCCGAAAACGAGCCGTTTACCAGGTGGAACGATTCAAACTCGACCAGGCTCTGCAGGCTTTTTTCCCAGATTTCGGAAGCGGAGCCCGTAAACATAATGGCATTTTCTTCGGGTATGTTCAGGAGGATCCGCAGCTGCTCATCGGCAAAGCGGTATATGTTTTTGAATTCCCCGCTCCGGTGGGAGATTGAACCCAGCTGCTTATCGGTAAATTCACGCAGGTATTCTTCAAACCGGGGGTAGAGTTCTGCCGGTCCCGCCGTAAAATATTTTTTTTGTCTTTCCATCGGGTTCAATTGATCATCAGGCAGCAAAATTAGGCGAATACGGCCGAATTCGGAAAACAACGAAGCAGTTTGTATACTTTTTGAGCGGGTTCGTCGTATTTTTGCATAAAAAGAAAGGCGCAGAATGCTTATCAATGTTTTTAAGTCGAAGATCCACCGGGTAAAGGTCACGCAGGCAGAGCTGAATTATGTAGGCAGTGTTACGATAGATGAAGACCTGCTGGATGCTGCGGGAATCCGGGAAAACGAGAAAGTACAGATTGTCAATAACAATAACGGTGAGCGGCTCGAAACGTACGCCATAAAGGGGCGCAGAGGCTCGGGTATCATTTGCCTGAACGGTGCGGCTGCCCGCAAAGCCCAGCCCGGTGATATCGTGATCATTATTTCGTATGCCTGGATGACCCCCGAAGAAGCGGCCAGCCACACGCCGGTGGTGGTTTTCCCCGATGAAAATAACCGGGTGGTTTCATGAACCGGAAACTGGGGAAGATCGTTTCCTACCTGATCCCGCTGGTGCTGGGACTGGGGCTCCTGCGCTGGGTTTTTAACGAGGTAAATTTGCAGGAAACCTTCCGCGATTTTAAGCATGCCAACTACTGGCTGGTAGGAGCAGCCGGTATTCTGGCCCTGCTTTCCCACATTCTCCGGGCCGCCCGCTGGACCCTCATGCTGAAGCCCATGGGCTACAAACCCTCTGTATATCATGCTACGCTGGCCGTTTTAACAGGCTACCTGACCAACCTGGTTTTTCCGCGGGCAGGCGAGGTGGCACGGGCGGTCAGCCTGCAGAAAAGCGAAAACGTGCCCTTTGACAAGGCTTTCGGAGCCGTTATTGCCGAGCGGGTAACCGACGTGCTGGTGCTGCTGGTGCTGGTGGTGGTGAACCTGGTGCTGGAGTATGACCGGATCCTTCATCTTTTTCATGAGCTGGTACCTGATTTTCAGGGCGGGTGGATCATTGCGGTGGCGGTTTTGGTCTTTTGTTTTTTTGTTTTTTTGTTTTTTTGTTTCAGAGACCGGATCTTCGGACTCCCGTTTATCAGCCGGTTCCGTTCGTTTTTTGAAGGACTGAAAGAAGGGCTTGTGAGTGTGCTGAACCTGGAGAAGCCGTGGATGTTTGTGCTGCAGTCGTTTGTGATCTGGGTGCTGTATTATGTTTCCTCCATGCTGCTGTGTTATTCCCTGGAGATCGGTACCTCGCTATCGCCGGTAGCGGTGCTGACCATCCTGGTGATGGGCACCATCGGTATGGCCATGCCTACCATGGGGGGCATAGGCAGCTACCACCTGCTGGTAGGCAAGATCGTGATCCTGTACGGGCTGACCAACCAGGACGGCATTTCGCTGGCCACTTTTCTCCATACCCTGAACGGGATCGTGTTTGTGATACTTTTCGGGGTAGTGGCGCTGGTGCTGAGTACTTTCAGCCGGGGGCAGGCAGAGCCTGTGTAATCCCGGTTTTCCTGTATAGCAACAGCGCGCTGTCAGCCCGGTTCCGATATTTAATCGTAGCAGGTAGAAAATAATTGTAATAAATATAGTTACAATTAAAATTCAACCGTATCTTTGTACCGGCATGAACAATACACGATTTGCAACCCTTATTCATATCCTGACGCTCCTGGCCAGAAATCCGGGTCAATGGCTGAATTCAGACTGGATTGCAGGAAGTATCCGTATCAACCCGGTGATCGTTCGTAAAGAATTGAGTGTTTTGCAGGAGCAGGGCTGGGTAATCAGCAGAAAAGGTAAAGAAGGGGGTTCGGCATTACATGTGGCGGCGGGAGAGATTTCGCTGGCCGGTATTTACCGGGCTGTGAAAAACTCCCATGTGCTGGGCAGGAAAAATAACGGCTGTAACCCGGGCTGCCCGGTAGGAAAAGATATTAATCAGAAGCTCGATATCTTATTTACCGAAACAGACGATATGGTAGTGAACGCCCTGCAGTACAAAACCCTTGAAAATTTTATAGAACAGTTTGATTGATTTTTTTTGATTTTTAATGTAACAAATTTTATTACAAAATATAGATAAATATGAAAACCGGAATTACAGGAGCTACCGGCCAGTTGGGCCGTCTGGTAGTAGAGAAGCTGAAACAACGTTCAGGTGCTGGCCAGCTGGTGGCGCTGGTCCGTTCACCGGAGAAGGCGGCAGACCTGGGCATTGAGGTAAGGGCATTTGATTATACCAACCCTGCATTGCTGGCAGAAGGCTTGCAGGGGATCGATCATCTCTTGTTGATTTCAGGGAGTGAGATAGGGCAACGCCGATTGCAGCATCAGAACGTCATTGAAGCTGCCCGGGATGCCGGTGTAAAGTGGATCGTTTATACCAGTCTTTTGCACGCAGATACTTCTTCGCTGAGCCTGGCAGAAGAACATGTTGAAACCGAGAAGTTGCTGAAGGCGTCGGGAATTCCCTACACTATTTTAAGAAATGGATGGTATACCGAGAATTATACCGGCTCAGTGCCGGGCGCTGTACAGGCGGGTGCTTTAGCCGGCAGCGCCGGTGAAGGCAGGATCTCATCTGCCACACGTGAAGACTTTGCCGAAGCGGCAGCCGTTGTATTATCGGGCGGAGACCACGCAGGAAAGATATACGAATTAGCCGGCGACAATGCCTATACGTTAAAAGACCTGGCTGCCGAAATTTCAAAGCAAACGGGAAGAGATATTCCCTATACCCATTTATCTGAAGCAGAATATGCCGGGGCATTGAGCTCATTTGGCGTTCCTGAAGGACTTGCACAGGCCCTGGCCGGCTTTGACACCGGGGCATCGGGAGGAGATTTATTTGATGACGGTAAAATGCTTTCACAATTAATCGGGAGGCCTACTACTCCCTTGTCTGAAGCAGTCAGGCAGGCGCTGAGCTGAAAAGAGCTGGTCAGCCCGGGATTAAGCCACCGGATCAGTACAGTCCTGGAAAGATCCGGTGGCTCATGCTAAAATAGCATGACATATTTAGAAATATGCGTATATTTGAACGTTTCCTGCTATCAAACAGGCTAACCAGACCTATAAACTCATTATAAATATGATCATCTACGGCGTCAAAGCCACGCCAATTGCAACAGAAAACATCAGTGACTCATGTTCCAACTGTGAAACCCCGGACAGTATTCAAATGATATTGTTTAACAGGTATGCGCACGTTTTCTGGATACCCTTTTTCCCGATCGGTAAAACGGGGACAACCCAATGCCTGCATTGCAAGCAAGTTCTTCAAAAGAAAGAATTTACCGGTAACCTGAGGGGTAAATATGAAGCCTTAAAGTCAGGTAGTAAGACACCTTTCTGGACTTTTTCCGGACTTGCTTTACTTTCTGTTCTGATCATCTGGGGAATGGTGAGCAGCAAGCAAAAGGATAAAAAAAATGCAGAGCTGATTCTGGATCCACAGCAAGGCGACATATATGAAATCAAAAAAGACTACGCGCAATATACGTTGTACAAAGTAGACCATGTGGATGGTGACACTGCTTTTGTTTTACTTAACGAATATGAAACCAATAAGGTTAGCGGGCTTACCGGTTTAAAGCAGAAAGGGGATGAAGCATTTATCCGGGAACCCTTACCTATGCTGAAAGCTGATCTGAAAAGTATGCTGGAAAAAGGAGAAATTTTGGACATTGGCAGAGAATAACGGCAGGCCACATACGTCAGGGACCAGCCAGGCCTGCCGGGTTTATAAACCGGGCCACGCCACAGGCCGGGATCAATAGCACAGAGCCCGGGTATCGGGCCTGAATCAGACAAAGCCGGAATCAGGTGCTTCGTATCTTGGGGAAACCGGGCTGCTTTAATCTTGCATGAAAGGTTCTGAGCCGGTATAGGGTTATTATGGGTTGCTGATTTGTTTAATTACATCTGAAATCAGGCCGGGTATCGTGCTCATGTTACTGATTAGCTCTGCCGGGTTCAAAACCAGCTCGGTTAACAGCCGGGGAACGGTGCCTAAAAGTTCAAGAGCTATGGCCATGACCGGTAAGATCAGGTATGCCCAGACAGGGTATTTGAACCGGGTGGTTAAGCCGGTAAATATGGCTTTAAATGCGGTGATCATCCTGTCTTTGTAGTGCCAGAGAATCAGCATGTCGAGGACCAGGTAATAGCTCATCCGCCAGTAAAATCCCGGCATTTTTATGTATGTGATATCGATAACGAGGATATTCGCGAGAATCGGGAGAGAAAGCAATACACCCAGGATGAGTGTGCGGTTATAAAGTAACAGAAGCCCTGCAATAATTTGTGAGACACCCACAAAGGAATTAAAGGGCTCATGGTCAAATAAATACCAGGAAAGCCTGAACAGGTTCAGGTCTTTGACCGGTGTGGCCAGCTCCTGTGCAGAGATCCCGAACTGGCCCCCGGTAAGCTTACTCCAACCATAACCTAGTAGTGTCCAGGCGATTAAAATCCTGGCACAAAGAATGAAATAATCCCACAGCTTTTGTTTCTTTTCTGACATGACCGGGCAATACGTTTGTCAAATATATACGCATTTTGCGTATTGGCAAATGAATTGGTTTTGGATTTAGAAATAAATGCTTAAGGAGTTTGATGCGGGAGTCGGGGGCAACGGAGAGTGGTTCCCCGGAACCGGATCCACCATAGGATGGAAGAACACCCTGGCGGCTATAGTATACCCTGTCAAAAAAGTATTGATAGGGCCGTTGTCGTTTTTAGCGGAAGATCCGGATCCGGTGCCCCCAATCCTGCTTCTTGCGTTTGCTTTCTACTGGACAGCCATTGCATGGGTTCTTCATTATTTCCTCAGTAAGGTAACCCTACGTAAAAGAGCCTGAGTTTTGGCCGGATCAGAGCATCTTTCATTGTACGTTAATGCAAAACATTGAAGCAGGCTGACAAGAAGTTATTAAGATCATACATGAGCGGAGAGCGAATCTCAAAAAGCATAAAGGATATGAGAGTTATTTTCTTGCAATGATCTTTATGTCCAATTCAATGTCATCGGAAATAATTTCACCTGCCAGGCTATAGAAAAATTTTCCTGAGTTGTATCGTACGTTCCATTTTGTCCGGTCGATGGTCAGTTTTCCATCTGCGTAAATAATTCCGCCCTTTACTTCCAGCCTGGCAGGAAACGTAACGGCATGTGTGATGCCTTTGATGGTCAGGTTTCCGGTGACGTTTATCATTTTATCTGCAGCAGGTTCAACTGCAGTAATGGTGTAAGCGGCATATGGAAACTTTGCGACATCAAAAAAATCAGGCGATTTTAAGTGACGAACAAGCTCATTATCACTTCCATGAGCTATATCTGCAATGGTATTCATATCGGCTTCGACTGCACCTCCCACAAGCCGGTTCTCATCCATCATCAATTCTCCTTTTGACAGGTAAACGTAACCGGTATGTGACCCCCTGGAAGCTAACAACATGGATCCTTTATAGGTTATAACACTTTCCTTCTTGTCGATAGCATATTTTTGGTACGTCACCTTATCCGGGGATTCGGAGTTTGTCACAATAGAAGTTTCATTTTCCTTTGCTTTGGATCCGCGGCAGGCGGAGAAGACAGAGGCCATGATCAAGATGGAATAAAGTAACGATAGCTTATTGCTCATCGTAAAGGAACGGGAGTTCTTGAAAAGTTTCATAAGAATAAAAATTATTTTAATTTCGTTTACCCAAACGTACGCCACCGTGTCAGTACGCATTGTAAATGAACTGTAAAAAGAACTGTAAATGCATGTAAAATCTGCTTTAAGAGATTATTTCAACAGCCGGTTGGTGGCAGGTTCGGGTATCGCCGTAACGATGGTGGTATTTTTCTTTGTTGCCTCGTCTTTCTCAGAACACGGTGACCGCGATTTACGGGCGAAGCAAACAAACATCATTATCCGTGAAATTGGTCACCGTTTGTTGCAGCAGGCAGGTGATCGGACTTCACGTGTATTGCCGGTGACCGAGATTAAAGAAGGTACATTTCGACTTACGTTTGAAAATAGCCTGGTTTTTGACCATGACTCGCTCATAGCACTGTCACAGAGCCTGCTCTCCACAGTACAGTTCCCCTCCGGGTACGCGGTTACGGTACATGATTGCACAGATGGAGAAATCGTTTATGGTTTCCAGATGAATGGTTTTACCCCGGATATCCTGGCTTGCCAGGGCAGAATGCAACCGGAAGGTTGTTACATTATCGAATTTGCTTTCCCGGTTTTTTACGAGAAGACCCCCAGATATCCTTTGATCGGTTTGGTAGGGAGCAGCCTGTTGATGTTATCGACCATTGCATTGCTGATCGGACGTTTTGGGAAAAATAAAGTGTCTGTAGCTCATCAGGAACATGCTGTAATAAAGGAGCCTCTTCCGGAACCGGTAGCTCTCGGGAAGTTTTTGTTTGATACGGAGAATCAGCGTTTGTTCCTGGGAACTGAAGTGATCAGTCTCACAGATAAAGAATGCAGCATTCTCGGATTGCTTAACCTTAATTTTGGTAAACTGACGCCACGGGAAACGCTGATGCAGATCTGGCTTAACGAAGGGATTATCATCGGTCGCAGCCTGGATATGTTCATATCGAGGCTACGAAAGAAATTAAGCAGTGACCCTGAGCTGAGCATAACCAATATTCATGGGAAGGGATATAAACTGGAAAGGCAGGCTTTATACAGTTAACTCAAAATTATATTTTTCAAATTCATTTCCGTTGATGATTACAGCCACCTAGTGAAGCCCGGAGTGAAGCTTCCGGGTGGTTACCACACGAAAAGAGTGCTTCCGGGTAATGGGTGTTTCTGAGTTTCCGGCGTATTCTTTTTCGCTGATTTTATGCACTTTCCTGGCTAAGGTTCCGTTCGCTTTTTGATAGTAAATTCCGTATTCCAGTCGTATTTTGGCTTTTTAAGGTAGCTCCCTCATTTATAGAGATAAGATTTTTTTGAGGGTTTTGTGAGAACTTTCAAAGAATCTTTATATTTGTATCAAACCAAAAAATATTGGATGAGATAAAACTGTAGAAAGACATATAAAATATTAGCGTTTCGCTTTAAGATTTTCCTGTTGCGGAAATACGACCAACTATAAAAGCAATACAGGAAAGTGAAAAGTGGAAACGCCTACGGAAACGTGGGCGTTCCTTTTTGCTTTGTATTGCTGCCTTTGGTCGGGCTTCCGCAACAAGCAAGGGGAATTAGCCCACGTTTTTTTATTGCCCTTACCCTAATGAAGATATGTCAATCAGCGATATAGAATATACTGTAAATCAATTTTAAAAACTTAGTTATATGGCAATTAACTTACAAAAGGGACAAAGAGAAAGTATCAATACCCCAAAATTTACTGTTGGATTGGGCTGGGATACTAACGATGGAACCGGACACGCTTTTGATTTAGATGCGTCTATTTTCATCTTAGGCGAAAACAAAAAATTGTTATCTGACAAGCATTTTGTGTTTTACAACAATTTAAACTCTCCCAATGACGCCGTCATCCATACGGGAGATAATATCGATGGAGAAGGTGAGGGAGATGATGAGCAACTACTTGTTGATTTATCAAAAATAGACAGTAGCGCGAGTGAGATATGTATCGTAGTAACAATTCATGAGGCCGAACAAAGAAAGCAAAACTTTGGGCAGGTTCGCAATTCATTTATCAGAATAGCTGACTCCGTTACGGATGAGGATTTGTTGAAATATGAGTTAGATGAAGATTTTTCTATTGAAACAGCTGTAGAGTTTGGCAGAATTTATAAGCGTAATGGCGCATGGAAATTTGAAGCTGTCGGGTCAGGCATGAAGGGAGGACTTCAAGACTTTTTAAACAAATACAATTAATTAAAACTATGGCAATAAACTTACAAAAAGGTCAAAGAATTAACCTTAAAAAAGACAATGGAGCTACACTTCAAAATGTTTGTGTAGGTGTAAACTGGGGTGCAATTGAGAAAAGAGGGTGGTTTGGTGGAATATCCAAAGAAGCGGTTGATTTGGATGCAAGTTGTGCATTGTATGACAAATCAAAAAATTTACTTGATGTGGTGTATTTTGGCAATCTACACTCTAAAGATGGTTCAATACTCCATAGTGGAGATGATTTAACAGGCGATATGGATGGTGATGACGGGCTGGACAATGAAATCATTACATTGGATTTTTCAAAATTACATTCCTCTGTTGAGTCAGTTGCTTTTGTTTTAAACAGTTTTAGAGGTCACGATTTCGGCACTATCCCTTTTGCGTCTATTCGGATTTATGAGGGAACACCAACCCGAGTAAATGAAGTATTTGCTACTTATAACATAGCAAAAGGAGAAGGTTTTGCCGGACACGTTTCAATGGTAATGGGAGTATTTTATAAAAGGAATGAAGAGTGGAAATTTAATGCCATTGGTGAACCAACAAAAGACCGGAAATTAGAAGAGACAATCAAAACAGTACAAGCAAAATTTTTGTAAAGAATCTGTTATTTAATCTCCAAAAACACTCACAAAATTTCCCTGCAAACCTTGAACCCTTATTGAAATAATGATGAGAAGATTACCCGTATATCTATTATTAGACACTTCCGGTTCTATGACTGGAGAACCCATTGAAGCCGTAAAAAACGGCGTGCAAATGATGATGCACTCGTTACGGCAAAACCCACAAGCCATTGAAACAGCTTATGTGAGTATTATAACCTTCGATTCAACTGCCAAACAAATTGTTCCTTTGACGGATTTGGCTTCTTTTCAGACACCTGACATCAAAGCATCGGGAGTAACAGCTTTGGGAGCAGCCTTGAGCTTGTTAGCGGATAAGTTAGATACTGAAGTTACCAAAACCACAATGGCGCAAAAAGGTGATTGGAAACCAATGACCTTTATTATGACAGATGGAGTCCCTACTGACGATTGGCAATCAGGCTTGAACAAACTAAAGACTATAAACAAAGGCCTGGTTGTGGGTTGTGCCGCAGGAAGTGGTGCAGACGATTCGGTTTTAAAACAAATAACAGAGTCTGTTGTAAGATTGGACAATGCTGATTCGGAGAGTATTTCTAAGTTTTTCCAATGGGTTACAGCTTCCATTTCTACATCTTCTACTAAGGTTGAGGATTCAGGAATTGACCTGACTAAAATGGATCAGCTTCCTCCACCTCCTTCTGAATTAGTAATTGTATCCTAAAATGAATAGAAGATTATTAGCTTATTTCCTTTTGGACACTTCGGGTTCTATGCGTGGTGAGCCTATTCAAGCTTTGAACAATGGCTTTAATGGGCTTGTGAATATGCTTCGTACTGACCCACAGGCAATGGACTCGCTGCATATTAGCGTGATAACTTTTGATAGAGACGTGCAGAACATTGTGCCTTTGACTGATTTAGTGAGTTTTCAATCAGTTGAAATACAGTGCCCAGACAGCGGCCCAACACATACGGGACAAGCATTGGAGATGGTTTTAAATTTGGTCAATCAGGAATTGATAAAAGGTTCAACCGAACGAAAAGGCGACTGGAAACCTTTGCTGTTCATTTTCACGGATGGCAAACCTTCTGATTTGCAAAAATACAGACAATTTATTCCAAAAGTGAAAGCATTGGATTTTGGAATTATTGTGGGTTGCGCTGCAGGGCCTAAAGCAGAAGTGAGTTTTCTGCAAGAACTCACAGATAATGTGGTAAAACTTGATACGACAGATGCTAATACGTTAACTACTTTCTTTAAATGGGTTAGTTCGTCTATAGAAATGGGAAGCAAGTCGCAAGGGACAGGTGAAGTTATGACATTGCCACCACCACCCGATGAATTAAATATAATAGTATGATAAATATTTTGAAAGAGTTTGTCCAAATGTTTATATGGAGTTTTATCATACTCTATCTGTTGACGTCTGGGTATAGCTTGATTAGGCGTAACAGATCAAAATGGTATTCAATAAAATGGCTTGTTGTGCTTGCAATAGTTTGTGCAATTATAATCATTTCTAAATCCTTTCTGAATTTATGAGAAGGCTTCCTATTTACTTCCTGATTGACGTTTCAGAATCTATGGTTGGCGAACCGATTGAACAGGTTCAGGATGGTATTGCTACAATTATTAAAGAACTGAAAACCGATCCTTACGCTTTGGAAACCGTGTGGGTATCCATTATCGGTTTTGCCGGGAAAAGCAAAGTGATTACACCTTTGCAGGATGTAATTACGTTTTATCCGCCTAAAATTCCGATTGGTAGTGGCACCTCGCTTTCGAGCGGACTGAGCGAGCTGATGAATGCTCTTGACCGGGAAGTTACCAAAACTACTTTTGAGAAAAAAGGAGATTGGAAACCAATTGTGTTTTTGTTTACGGATGGCATTCCGACCGACGAAACCACGCAAGCCATTGATAAATGGAATGCCAACTATAAAACCAAAACAAATTTGGTAGCTATTTCCATTGGAGAGAATACCAATTATAACCTCTTAGGAAAACTTACAGATAATGTGTTGCAATTCAACAATACCGACACCAATGCATACAAAGATTTTTTTAAATGGGTAACAGCTTCTATCAAAGCTACGAGCGAGAATATCAACAATACGAATTTGGACGGCTTCAATTTAAGTAAAGCCAATTCGGAGGTAGTGGAGAAAATAGATTTAACCAAAAAACATGCGGTTCCCGATGAAAATTTTGTAGTACTAAATGGGAAATGTTCTAAAACTGACAAACTCTATTTGGTGAAATTCAAATCGACATTGAAAGATTCCGGAATTGAGGGTTTTCAGACAAGGATTTTTAAAGCACAGGGGGCTTTTAAGATTGATGAAAAGGCGTATAAAGAGTACTCCAATGAAAGAGATTATTCGCTAAAAATTTCTTCTGATGAGCTGTACGGCAATCCAAGTTGTCCTTGTTGCGGGAATCAGTTTGCATTAGCACATTGTGTTTGTGGAGGAATACATTGCATTTCGGGTGATGGGGCAGCAACCTGTCCTTGGTGTGGAAACGCGGGCTATTACGGACGCGGAGACGACGGTATCGACATAAACAGAACTCTTGGATAAAACCACCTTATGGAAGCACTTTTAAAACAAATATTAGTCGAAAAAAACATTGAGCCTAATAAGGTTGTCAATAATACCATAACAAAGCTAAGAGATAATGCTAAGATAGCCGAATTGGCAAAAGGAATTTCGGACTTTAAAAACCAAATTATTGAAATCTTTGATATGTATAGAGAAAAAGAGGAATTTAAAGAGAAGCATTTGGCTATCATCAATGCCACTGCGAAAAAGGAATATGAATTTGCGATTGATTTACAGGAATTTCCCAACATCGTTATCGAAAAAATTCTCAACCTTGAAACAATAGGTTTACAATTTGATTCAGAAAGAAACCGTATTTACGGTACGCCTACGGTCGCCAATACAATTGATTTACATATTGTTTTTTATAACAAGACTGACATCAATCGAAGTGAAGATATCAAAACCGTTCCGTTTATCGTCAATGCCGACCCAAAAGATTTATGGCTAAATAAAGCAAGTGACCAAAATGCCAAATACTCCAAGCCTGATGAAGATGTTTATAAGGGAACATTTTTGGATAAAAAGATTGTGATTGCTTCGCAAAGAGGTCGCTCACACGCACACGAGGGCAATTTTAGAGATGATGATTTCAAAGTAAACCAATTATTAGATGGTTGGGCTGTAGTAGCGGTTGCTGACGGAGCAGGTTCCGCAAAATATGCAAGACACGGTTCAAAATTGGCAACGGAATATATTTCGGAACGATTTAACAATGAAACTATTTTAGCCGAATTGAACCAATCGGTTACAGCATACTTTGCAGAAAAAGAAATTACTTCCGAAACCGAAACAACTGAAAAAGAACAATCAGAAACCGCACCAGCCCAAGATGATAAACTCAAGCATAAATCAGCAATCATCAATGTTTTGTATAAAAAAGTGCTTCATATTCATAACGAATTAAAAACCTTTTCCGAACAGCATGAAATCGCTTTTAAAGACCTCAATACCACTTTGATTTTTGCTTTGTGCAAGAAGTTTGATTTTGGTTATGTGGTCTTGACTTTCGGAGTGGGAGACTGCCCGATAAATGTTATCGAAAAGGATTGTCAGACAGTAAGTTTATTGAATAAGTTAGATGTTGGTGAATTTGGAGGTGGCACACGCTTTATTACCATGCCCGAGATATTTACCCCAGAAATAGTTAATCGGTTCTCTGTCAATAAGTTTGAGAATTTTTCCAAACTATTCCTAATGACAGATGGTATCTATGATCCCAAATTCGTTACCGAAAACAAATTGGAAGATGTAGAAACCTGGCAAAATTTTCTGAAGGACCTTGACGGAGAAAATGAGGATAATGCGAAAGTGGATTTTGTACAAGATGAAAACATTGACAAACAGCTTTTGAAATGGTTAGACTTCTGGAGCAAAGGCAACCACGATGACAGAACATTGGCTATAATTTATTAGAACGATGACAAAAACGATAAAAGTTACGTCTGTCATCGACTCTTCAAAAACATACGAGTACGTAGATGATGGCAATCCTAAGCAAGGTGGAGTAAAGGATGTTTATTTTGCTCCAAACCGAAAATATGTTGTGGCTTTTTTTCGGGAGAAGCTGGATTTCAACCAAAAGGACAGGATAAAACGTATTGTTACATTATATCTCGAAAATATAAGAAAAGGCAATGCCCCTGATTATTTTTTAGAGGATATTTTCAGATGGCCTTACGATGCAGTAGAAAAAGACGGAAAAACAGGCGTAGTGGTACCTGTCTATAATTCCAGGTTTTTCTTTTCAAAGGGTTATGGAGCAAATGATACTATAAAAGGAGGTGAAAAGGTAGGTAAATGGTTTACTTCTCCATCTTTCCGGAATAAGGAATATCCTTTGTCATTAGATAAATCCGAGTTGGGCAATTGGTTGAGCTATTTTCAGATAGCTATTAATATATGCAGAGGTGTCAAGAAAATGCACCAAATGGGGTTGGCACATTCTGATTTATCGTACAATAACGTTTTAGTTGACCCTGTCAGTAAGTCTGCCAATATTATAGATTTAGACGGATTGGTTGTTCCGGGCTTGTTTCCACCCGAAGTAATCGGAACAGCTGATTTTATTGCACCTGAAGTGCTTCAAACAAAGCAGCTGCCCATCTCTGACCCCAAACGCATTTTACCTAATCAGAAAACCGATTTGCATGCTTTGGCTGTATTGATTTATATGTATTTGCTGCGCAGACACCCCTTACGCGGAGGTAAAATATGGGACTTGGATTCGGAGAAAGACGAGTTGATGGCTATGGGAGAAAAAGCCCTGTTTACAGAACATCCCACAGATAAGACTAATCGTGTGAAAACAGACCAGCTTCGGAAATGGGACAGTTTTTGGGGCAACCCGGACAAATTGCCCTATACCGTTACCGGGCCGTATTTATCGGACTTATTCAAAAGAGCTTTTGTTGACGCATTGCATAATCCAATAGCAAGGCCCATCGCTAACGAATGGGAAACGGCTTTACTTAAAACGGTAGACTTAATTCAGCCTTGCAGTAACCCGAATTGCAATGAAAAGTGGTATGTGTTTGATAACACATCCAAGCCAAAATGTCCTTTTTGTGGAACACCACATAAAGGTTCACTGCCAATGGCTGATTTATATTTCAAATTCAAAGATGACATTTGGAAACCCGAAAACCATCGCCTGATGGTGTATCATAATCAATACTTATTCAAGTGGCATGTGTCACGGAAAATTATCAGAAATGAAAGTTTGACTGAGCCGGACAAAAAGCCTGTCGGCTATTTCACTTTTTATCAAAACAAATGGGTCTTGGTTAATCAAAATCTACTGGGAATGAAAGACCTGACTGAACAAAAAGATATACCTGTTAATTCGATGGTTGAATTGACTAACGGTAAGAAAATATTACTCTCAAACGAAGAAGGGGGGAGAATTCTATATATCACAATTACAAATCAATAATCAATAAAAAATGGAACAGAGTATTTTACAATTACACCCCGGATTGGTCTGGGGGTTTGGCATAACTGTAGTTATTATGCTATTATTAGACCTTGGTGTCTTCAACAAAAAAAGCCATATAGTTACAAATAAAGAAGCTACTATTTGGACAGTTGTATGGATCTCTTTGGCAATGGCATTTTCGGGCGTGGTGTATTATGTTTTCAATCAAGATACGGGAGGGCATGATTTAGCCATCGAAAAAATTACACAATTTCAAACCGCCTATTGGATAGAAAAAGCATTGTCAGTCGATAATCTTTTTGTTTTTATTTTGGTGTTTTCTTTCTTCAAAGCACCAAAAGAATTGCACCATAAAGTATTGTTTTGGGGGATTATAGGGGCATTGGTGTTTAGAGCCATATTCATTTTCGCAGGCGTTGGATTGATTAATGTCACATATCTTCCCGAAATGAATATTTTCAGTAAAGCCGTTAAAATTAACATTGTTCTTACTCTTTTCGGATTATTCTTGGTTTATGCAGGAATTAAATCATGGGGAGCTGATGACGACGATGACGAGCAAGATTTCAGCAATTCAACAGGTGCAAAATTGATACGCAAATTGTACAAAGTGAGTGATAATTTTGATGGGGATAGATTCTTTACCATCCAAAATGGAATAAAAATGGCAACTCCATTGCTAACCGTAATTGCCGTAATTGAATTTACAGATCTGCTGTTTGCTGTGGATAGTATTCCTGCAATATTTGCAGTTTCAAAAGACCCTTTTATTCTTTACACTTCTAACATTTTTGCTATTCTTGGGCTCCGTTCTTTGTATTTTTTGTTGTCTAACTTTATCCATATGTTTAGCAAATTGCCTTACGGCTTGTCAATCATTTTATCCTTTATTGGAGTGAAAATGATTATCTCTCCATGGTTCCATATCTCATCGCCGGTTTCATTGGGAATTGTGGGAGGTGTATTGGTGATTTCTGTTATTGTATCGATTATGTCTCCGGAAAAAGAAGAAGATGCAGTAGAATAAGGGTGAGTTTTTTATTACCTTAAATCATGAAAAGTGAAACAGAAAAGCTTAAGGAAAGATATTCAAAGCTGACGAATAGAGATCTTTTGGGAATCCTGAATAGTTGGCCCGACTATACAGAAGCAGCCGTTTCTTTGGCAAAAGATGAGCTTGAATTTCGTGCTCTCACAAATGAAGAAATAATTATATTTAATGGACTGAAAGAAAGAATTGTCAAAAATACCTCGCCTTTACCTAAGTATCCCGGACTGGAAACATTTGAAAAGCTTAAGCATTACGTTTTTCCTTTTCCTGGTTATAAAGGGCTTAACCCCTTAAAACAGGAACAAGCTAAGTACTATTCAAGGTCGGGATTGAAAATTTATGCCTTAATTTTATCAGTACTCTTTGTACGTATCAAAAATTTAGAAGAATGGATGATCTATTTGGGAGGCGTACTATTTATTTTGACTTTTGTCGTGATTCAATTTGGTGAAGATATCACAATAGAATAATATGCAGCCCCCCCTCACTCGATTCCTGCAAGCCCAGGAGAGCACCTATGAAACCGCCCTTTCCGAGATTCGGTCAGGCCGGAAGGTCAGCCATTGGATGTGGTATATTTTCCCACAGATTAAGGGGCTCGGCTTTAGTAAAACCTCCAGATATTACGCTATTCAGGGTGTAGAGGAAGCAAAAGCTTATCTAAATGATCCGGTATTAGGATTTCGGCTCAGAGAAATAACCGAAGAATTATTGAAATTGGAGGAAAATGATGCTTACAAGGTTTTTGGAAGCCCTGATGATCTAAAACTGAAATCAAGTATGACCTTGTTTGCAATGGCAGATAATACAGATAGAAATAACTTTAAGAAAGTCTTAGGTAAGTTTTTTAACGGAGAGATAGATCAAAGAACCGTTGAACAGCTAAAACAGTAAATTGAAGGATTATCTTTTCAAAATATTATGTTTGGCTCGTCACCATCGTCACCCTTATGGAAAGAGTATGAAATGGGTAATGTTTTATAGTACTTAGGTTAAATCAGGAAAGACACATAATTTTGTATTATAATTTTAGAAGTTATGGCTATTGCAATCAAAACCGTCCCTGTTTTAGAGGATTCTATTGCTGATGAGTTTAACAGTAATGCTAAGGCTGCTATGGCTAAAAAATCATCTATTAAGTTCTCAAAACAAATTGCTGTTTCTGCTAAAATATTAGCTAAAGCTAAAATATAATTTTTCACCTGCTACATTTCCCATTTTATCCATATACCCCCGGTCCTAGGTTGTAGTTCAACCCCTATGATTCCGAGATATGGCCTTATCCCCCTATGGTTTAAATGAGAGTAAGAAAGTATCGGCTTAACCTTAGATACTTTTTAGGATTAGTTGCTTAACTAATTTCTAAATATCTCAATTTTAAACTATAGCATTAAGTCTGTCTCTCGGTAATTATTTTTTAACTAAAACCTTTTAAAACATGGTAAATGTAATTGCATTCCAAAAGAGAAAATCCTTGGACGGGAGAGAGTATTTTGCTATTCAGCTTCAATCAGATGAAATTGAGTTCAACGTTTCAGAGACTACCGGCAGGCATTATGCCACCTTAAAGAGATGTTGGATGAGTACCACCTTTGATGAAGCTACCTGTAAGATGATGATAGGTAAACAGATGCCTGGTACAATCATTAAACAAGAATGTGAGCCTTACTCTTATGTTAATGAGGATACTGGTGAAGAAGTGATGATTAGTTTCAGGAATACATTTGTTCCTATTGAATCCGGAGAAAGGAAAATAGTTGGGGAGGCTCTTGAAGCTTGATCCAACCCAGCCAACCAAAATCTCTCCTATATATGTATTTGTTTGGGTAGGTTTAGTTATAAGTCTATATCTATAGAGATAACCAAAACAATATGTATATAAGGGGTAGTATTTTGGTTGGCTGGCTTTTCTTTTTTCTCTGGAAGATTAACGTTTGTTGAAAATAAAGCTAAGATTTTGAGGAATATACTCCTTAAACTTTCGGTCTGAAGATATAAGTGTATAGCGATCTGTTATGGCTTGAGATATTATAGCGAAATCGTTGGGGTCATTATGACCGTCAATAGTTTCCAGTACGGAGAGTGTCTGAGTGTGTTTTTTAGTAAAATCAGCTATTTCAACCCCATGATCTTTAAGTAATCCGGCGAGACCTTCCATACTCCAACCTCTTTTTAAATGCAACTTTCCTATTCGGCAAAGATGAAAAAGTTCTGACATGCAAATGGTACTGGTATACAGTCTGCTGTAATAATCCCCTAAGATTTTTCGCACGTCATCAGATAAGTTATCCAGCTCATCAAATAATATAAAAACAAGTATATTGGTATCTAACAAGTACCTGTTCATTATTTCAATACAGCTTTCATATCGACAATATACCCAATTGACGGTAACGTTTTATCCCTCATGGCTATACCTAATTTAGATAATTTTTTAGGTTCCTCCGGCTTTTCAGCTTTAGTCGTTTTTTTACTTGGCTTTACCATTGCATTTGAAGTTTAATTCAACTCTATAACGCAAATAAACAGTATAAAATTCAGATTCTTTCAATACGGCAATTCTGTCGTATTATTTTTTTTCACTTAAATCAAACGTTTATGGAAATCGAACTCGCAAAACGAGAGCAGGCCAAGATTAAGATTGGTTTGCAGGGCCCAGCGGCTCGGGTAAGAGCTTTTCAGCTCTGTTATTGGCTTATGGCCTGATCAATGACTGATCAAAGGTGGTAGTCATCTACACAGAGAAAATCTTCCAGTCTGTATTTACGCCTGGGAGACTTTAACATCCTTGATCTTAAACCTCCTTACAGCCCTGAAAGGTACATCGAGGCTATAAATCTGTGCGTAAGGCATGGTATGTAGGCCATTATTATTGATAGCATCTCAATGGAATGGGAGTATATCCTTGATGCTCATTCCCAGCTTACCGGTAACTCTTATACCAATTGGGCAAGATTTACTCCAAGGCATCAGGATTTCATTAATTGTGTTCAGGAGGTATCAGGACAGGTATTCCCTCATGAGACCATTTTAAAGCCCTCTATTCGTGTTTCTCATCCCATCAAAGGCAGAATACCAGAAGCGAAAGATAAGCCAGCTAAGGAGCTTTTAGAGCATGAGAAGACTATCTATTATGAAAGGATGGCCTTTGTGCTGGAAATACCCTCTATCAGTTCTACGATCAACGGAAATAAGCTCAATCTGACCATTGGAGGGATTAAGGCTTATAATCTGGACAATCTCTATAATAGAAAGGGGGCAGATGAACATTTCAAGGTATTCATCGGCTTTCAGAATAAGGTATGCTGCAATATGTGTATTTGGTCAGATGGTTATACTGGCACTATCAAAGCAAGGAGTATCACAGAGCTGATGAAGCAGATTTTTGCATTATTTGCACATTTTGCACGGAGTGGTTTTGAGAATCAGTTAATGCTTTTGAGGCAATTTCCGGAATACTACCTGACAGAAAGCCAGTTTGTAACCTTTCTGGGGAGAACGAAGCTATACCAGTACCTGCCTGCACAGGAGAAGAAGGCTTTACCTGAATTTATGTTCGGAGAGAATCAATTGAGTATGATAGCAAGAGATTACCTGTCTGACAAGGATTTTAGCAGGACAGATACAGGAGATATAAGCCTATGGAACCTGTATAACCTCTTTACGGGAGCGAATAAGATGTCTTATATCGACAGCTTCCTGAACCGGGGATTAAATGCATCACAGGTTATTCATCACCTGACAGAATCTTTCAACAAAAATGAACCGAGCTGGTTTCTCACATGAACAAGCCGTTTAAAGTAATAGACCCATTCTCGATATTGTTTGTGGATAGGTCAGGGAAACTAAGGAGGGCATATTGCCCTTTTTTTGTGCGCTGTAGGAGCCCTGTAGATAAATACGTTCTCAATCAGATGATAGCTGTTGAAATGGTCAAGACTAATGGGCATGAAAGCTCAATAGAGTTTCTAATATCCGGAAGAAGTTACCAGCACCATTTCTTTGAGATAGTAAGCTAAGAGCTACATTACCTACCTTTTAATTTTTAAAGTTAAAGGGTAGGGTTCTTTTAATTTAAAAGATTAAGTTGGTTTTATAGTGCAAGTTTTATTGAAAATTGCAAGCGTGCAAAACGTGCAAATTGTGCAAATTGAGCTATTGTTGATCTTCTCCAAATTGCAGCTAAGAAGTATAGAAGTGTTTTGCCTGCCTTTAATCTCAAAAATTAAGAGGCAGGATTTCTTTAATTTGTAAAATTAAATTTGAATGGTTTAACCGTGCAGATTGAATCGCTGAATCTTTAGAATGAAAAAGTATGCACATAATATGCACCTAAAAACAAAAAAGGAGCCAAGATTAACTTAACTCCTTGATTTTCAAGTGGAGAAGATGGGATTCGAACCCACGACCTCTTGACTGCCAGTCAAGCGCTCTAGCCAGCTGAGCTACATCCCCTGCCTTTGCGAGTGCAAATATACGTAAGAAAAATAATTTACCAACCTGCAATCATAAAATTTACGCCGGTGACCTGGCCCTGCCACTGTTTGTCGCGGTAAGGGTAGGAGAGGTAAGGCTCAATGATCAGGTAGCCCAGCAGGTTCATGCGCAGGCTTACGCCCAGTGACATCACGGCGTTGTTACGGGTGAGTTGAGAAACCACCGGTGCCGGACCCTCTGTGGGCGTAGACCGGGTGCTCCACGTCATGCCCGTATCAAAGAAAAAGTTAAGATCAGAGGCCACGTAGTTGAAAGGGATCAGCGCCAGCTTTTTGTGGCCGGTAAAGGGCAGTCTCACTTCTACGTTGGCTACCGTCATCTGTTCGCCGCTCAGGCTGCTTTCGCCTACCTGGTTCCAGGAGCCGATAAACATGTTTTTATCCAGTCCGTGAACGTACCAGGGGTAGCCCAGGTAAAGCGGGTAAATCCGGTTCATGCTTTCGAGGTTTCGCGGATTCAGCCGCCCTTCGTAATAAAACCGCCCGGCCAGCGTGAAAGGCTTCAGGTACTGGTATTTTCGGAGGTCGGTGAGCACCAGGTTGTAGTCGGTGGTGCCAAAGTATTTGCCCACTTCCAAGCGGTAACGGTAACCTTTCAGCGGGGCTACAGAGCCGAAAGTGGTATTGTCGCCCACCAGGGCCCCGTACACCTGCGTGGTGTTGAAGCCCGGCAGGCCCAGCTCTTCCTTACTTACCCGCTCTGCCCGGCTGTAACCCGTGGTAACGAAGTCTACCAGGTGACCTGAGCCGGAAACCCCCATCAGGCCGTGCCGTGGGTAGTCTTTGGCGGTATAGGTATACCAGTTGGTATTTACACCGAGCTCCAGGCGCGTCTGGCGGCTGAGCGGACGGATGATGTAGCCCGATACCTGGTCAATGAAGAGGCGCACGATCCGCTCTTTCATCACACCGTCGAGGTACGTAATTCCTCCTACGGTCTGAACGGTATCGCCCGCGCTGATGTCATAGCCTCCGTAGAGACGGTAGGGAATATGGCCACCCGAGAAGCCGAATTGCCATTTGTGCTTCTGGTTCAGGTAGTATACCTGTCCACCGAAGTCTTCAATTTCCCCGTTTAGCGCCACCGTTCCGGCCAGCTGGTTATTATTGAGCATGTCGCTGAAGAGGGCCATCACGCCCCCGGCCATACCGGCACCAAACCGCGATACCCCGGCAGAGATACCGGAGTTGGCCAGGTAATCGAGCTTGAATTTTCCTTTGTAAGGGAGATCTTTATAGGCCTCGCCCGTTACCACGGCCGGTCTCTGGGTGCGGTCAAGGTTTTGCTGCACCACGTCTTCTCCCCGGGTGATCCTTCCCGGCGAGAGGATCCCGGCGCCTGTATTGCGGGTGATCACTTCATAACTGCGCGATTCGAGTACCGGGCCGCCGGCAAAAACAATGCTGTATTCTCCTTTGTTCAGGAGATTGTACACCGCATCACCCGACTTTGAGGCTACGGAAAGGGCAGGAGAGTAAGCGGTTATTCCCGATATGCCCGTATAGTAGTTCGTTACACGGGTGATTTTACCGGTAGCCGGTTCGGCCCTGTACAGGTCGCGGAAACCGTCGGGTGAGCTCAGGAAATACAAGTACCTGCCGTCAGGAGAAACCTGCGGGTTAACGTTATCTACCCCTTCAAAGAGCGGCAGAACGTCTGTTTGTCCCGAGCTGACCGTGTACCGGGCTATCCTGAGGTGCTCTTTTTCCAGGTATCCGGTGGTTCCGCCCCGGTCGGTCACAAAATAAATATACCGGCCGTCAGGCGACCAGGCCGGCTGAACATCGGAGTATATGTCGTTGGTGAGGTTTTTGAGATTCCCCGTTCTGAGGTTGTACAGGAAAAGATCTACTTTTCCTTCCCGGATGCCGGTGATGACCAGGTGCTCGCCGTCAGGCGACCACGCCGGGTTAGTGAAGGCGTCAAGCTCAGAGATGGCATATTCTTTCTTGCCGCCTTTGAAGGCATCAAGCACCAGCAGCTTGTTGCGGGCCTTAGACTGGATGACCAGGGCCACTTTCTGCCCGTCGGGCGACCAGGTGATGGTTGATTCGATGAAGGAGTATGAATCCACGTGCTGGCCGAAGCCGTCGGTATTGATCTTTTTTACGGTTTTGCCCGTGGCCGTTTCCGCAATATAGAGATTCATGCTCAGGATGTCTTTCGAGGAAATATAAGCCACGTAACGACCGTCAGGACTGATGGACGGCGCAATGTTCATGCCGCCGCCTGCTGCGCCCGAGGCCACCACCCCTTCTGTGGCGGTCTTGTCGCGGCCGCCTTCAAAATGGGTGTAATATTGTTTCAGGTCATTTTTGAATTTGTTGGAGAAGGCGTCGATATCCATCCGGAAAATACGGATAAAGGCTTCCTGGATGCCGTAAATAGCTACCTGCTTGTAGAGCGGACGGATGATCTCGTCGCCGTATAAGCCGGTTACGTAAGCCCAGAAGGCCTGTCCCCAGCGGTACGGGAAATACTTTTGCTGCTTCACCACCAGGTCTTCAATGGAAGGAAGATCGTTGTTCAGCACGGCATCGCGCATCCAGAGGGCGGTATGCGGATCGTTCCGGCCCAGTGAAAGGTATTCGGCCAGCCCTTCGGTCATAAACAGCGGGATATTGCCCATGTTCTGAAGGCTGGTGGAGTCGCTGCCGTAGGTCATGGTCTGGTACTGGAACACGTGCACCATTTCGTGGCCCAGCACGTGGTCTGTCTGGCGCTTGGTGAAGAACAGGGGCATCACCACCCGGGTTTTGAAGCCTTCTGTTACCCCGCCGGTACCCTCGCTGATCTGGCCCCCGATGACGGTGGTTTCCTGGAAATCGGGGTGGGCGTTGTAGACAATCAGCGGATTGGGCGTAATAAAAGACATCTTGAAGATTTCCTGGTGGTTTTTATACCAATGTTCGCTGTTCCTGAGCAGCTCGTCGGCTAAGGTCTTATCGGTCAGGTAGTAGTACAGGTCAAAATGGTTGCTCCGGAGAACTTTAAATTCGTTGGTGCGGTTCCGGGTCTTATTTTGCCCGAAATACTCCCCCTGAGCGGATGCCTGAAACGCATATAGAATCAGGCAGAACAGTAAAACTTTTCTGGCCATAGCGTTAAATCTTGGGTCTGGTGGCTTTTACAAATTTAGGTTTCCAGTAGTTAGAATACAAATTATCTTCCCGCACACCGGCCGAGCTGGAAGAGTGCACGAAAAGAACCACCTCTTTACTAACGATCCGGGTGACGATTCCTGTATGATTGATCCGGGAGGTTTTGCCGATTTTGAAATAGACCAGGTCGCCGGGCTGAATGTCAGCCTTCTTCACCGGCGGAAATATTTCAGCCTGCTCATACGAAGAACGGGGAAACGGGCGGCCAAGCTCGGCAAAAGTTCTGAAAACCAGCCCGGAGCAGTCCATGCCCTGAGAGGTATTGTCACCGTATTGATAAGGCGTACCTTTGTAACGCAGGGAGACGTCGGTCAGCAGGGCATTCCGGTTCACCGCCGGGGTTTTCCGGCAGGAGCTGAACAGCAACGGCAGCAGCAGTATCAGGAGTATTTTCCTCATTTTTCAAAAATAAGCCGGTCAAGTTCCTGGATGAGCGAGCGCCCGTCATCGAGGCGGGGTTCATCAACGGTATTCGACAGGATTTTCCCCGATTTGTCAATGATGAGGTAGTTGGGAAGAATTTCGGTGTTGTAGTTTTTTTTCAGGAAGGGATTGTTGTAGCCGTTAAGATGGGTGCCCATGGGTTTCGTGGTTTTGACGAAATTCCTGTAGGCCTCTTTCGGGCTCAGGTTGATAAAGACAAATTCCAGGTCTTTTTTCCGGGAATAAAATCCTTCCACAAACTCCATGGCCCGGATATCTTCTTTGCACAGCACGCATTCGTCGTCATAAAACCCGAGAACCAGGTTTTTACCCCGGAAGTCTTTGAGCTCCACCAGCCGGCCTTTCCGGTTCTCCACAATAAAATTGGGGGCATCTTTGCCCGTTTCCAGCACTTCCTGCTTACGGAAATGGTAGGCAATCACTTTCTTGTAAACGTCATTGTCGGAAAAACGCATGTAATCGTTACCCAGCAGCTTGATTTCCTCGGTCAGCCCGTCAAGGTTCAGGTAATCGAGAATTTTGGTGGCCAGGATTCTTTCGGTAATGCCCTGTCCTACCGTATTTTTCAGGTTTTTGAGGTATTCAAATTCGAGTGTCCGTGAATTTTTATAACGGAAACCCGAAAGTGAATTTTCCATGAGGCCTTCTGCCAGCTGTCCGAGGTAAATCGACCGGGCCTTGATTTCTTCGCTGAAGCCGTTCCAGCTGAGCTTCAGGGTGCTGTCAGGCAGTTTATTGAAATTCAGGTAACCCAGCTCTTTCAGCTTGAATCTCCCGGTGATATCGGCTTTCTGCAGGGCGTAAAAGGCGGGTGAGAATTCAGCGGCGCGTTCTTCCAGCATTGCGGTCTGCTCCTGCATCAGGCTTTCTGTTCTGGCAAAGAAGGAAGCCCGCGTATAGGCCCTGAAATTGCCCAGCTCCATTTCGTAGTCGCGGTCTGTTTCGTATTTCCGGCGCATCATGAACTGGAAGGTCCATTTGGATGCCCCGCTGCCTTCTGCCTGCAGGGTACCGTTAAAATCGTTGTTGTCAAAGGTCAGGTGAATCTGGTCGCCGGGCTCAATTTTCAGCAGGTGCAGGCCGTGCTCGCCAAACGAAATATCGCAATAGGCGATGTCCCGGAGCGGAAATTCGACCAGGAAAATGCTGTCGCGGTTCATTTTCAGGGTGTATTCGCGCGGGTCGGAGATCCAGTCGGAATAATAGGTAAAGGTGAGATAATCTTGTTGCGGATTGCTGATTTTCCCGGTAAGCCGGAAGAAGTCCTGCGCCAGCACCACCCGCGAGCTGATCAGCAAGCCGATCAAGAGAATTCTACTCATTCATTCAAAAAATTTTGATATACTTCCAGCATGATGCCGTCTTTGAGGCCCAGATCAGGAACCGCCATATGCTTTGATTTGGCCCAGCGCATGGCCGACAGGTAAATATCGGAAGCGAAGGTGACCACATCGGCACGGTCAGGGTTCATCTTCAGCTTGTTGATCCTTTCTTCTACCGTATACTGGCTGAAATATTCCACTACTTTTTCGATGTCTTCAATGGTTCCCAGCCCGCTTTCATCTTTGGGCACATATTCAAAGATTTTGCTGATGTTGCCGCCCGTTCCGATAGAGATCACCTCTTTGTCGCGCGGTATATTGTCCAGGATCCAGCGCTGCATCTTTTTCCAGACGTCGCGGATCACCTTGCCTTCCATCAGCCTCACTGACCCGATTTTAAACGACTGGGAGGTCTCTTTTATTTTCCCGTTGTAGATGTTCAGCTCGGTACTGCCGCCGCCCACGTCAATGTGGAGGTAGGTTTTATCGTTGTCGAGCTCGTTTACAATCACGTTATTGATCATTTCCGCCTCTTTTTCGCCTGAAATGAGGTTAATGGTCATGCCCAGCTCCAGCTTGACCCTTTCACAGATGTTGAGGCCGTTTTCGGCTTCACGCAGGGCCGATGTGGCACAGATCAGGTAGGCATCTACCTCGTGCAGCTCCATTAGCAGCCGGTATACGGTAAGCAGCTTCTTTAATTTGGCTTCGCTGTCGTAGCCGATCTTGCCGTCGCGGAACACATCGTGGCCCAGCCGCAGGGCGAACCGTACATATTCTACTTTTTTAAAGGCCGCTTTGCCGTCGTCGTCCAAAACAGAGGATATCTGCATCCTGGCGGCGTTCGAACCTATATCAATTGCTGCTATTTTCATATGTTTAAAATTTAGCTTTGAGCTATAAGCCGCGAGCTGTGAGTTATATGCCCGCTAACCTGCTAATGCGTAAAAGCTCATGGCTACTTTTGGTTAAAAGAGCTTGCCCGCGACAAAAATATACAATAATTTTGAAAATATTTTAATCCGATTTTGAAACTAAGCAGGAGATCAGGCTGCAGGACCCGCCCGGGAAGGGTCTTATTTTATACATTATGATAAACTTTAATATAGAGCTTGGCGGTTTCCGGCTTACGGAGAGAAACCGGAAAAAAGAGCTGCTGAAGCGCATTATCAGGGAGCACGGATTCAGGCCGGGCGAGCTGAATTATATTTTTATGAGCGATGATGACCTCCTGAAAATCAATATTGAATACCTGAACCATTCGACCTATACCGATATCATCACGTTCGATAATTCGGAAACCGATGATACGATAGAAGGCGATATTTTTATCAGTGTGGACCGCGTGCGGGAAAATGCCGAAAAGTTTGGAACCGGCTTTGAGAGCGAGCTGGTGCGGGTTATGGCCCACGGCGTGCTGCACCTGGCCGGCTACAAAGATAAAAAGCCCGAAGAGGCGCAGGCCATGCGTGCCGCTGAAGAAAAGGCATTAAAGGCTTATTTTACGGACGAATCATGATCTGGTGCGGAATGCCGTCTTCGAGGTATTCAGGCCCTGCCGTACGGAAACCCAGATCATTGTAAAATCTTTCAAGATACGATTGTGCCCCTATTTTGATGGGGTATTTGCCGAACCTCCGGTGACATTCCGCAATAGAATATTCCATCACCGATTTGCCGAAGCCGTGCTGCCGGAACCGCGGCGAAACCAGCACCCGCCCGATAGACAGGAAACCTTCATACGACTGGTCAAGGTCGAAAATGCGGGTATACGCCGCCAGCTGTCCTTCATGGATACCCTGGCAATGCCGGGCGCGCAGGTCTTTGTGATCGGGATCCTGGTAAACGCAGTTCTGTTCTACCACGAAAACTTCGGAGCGAAGCGCCAGGATTTCATACAGCTCGGTAACGGTAAGCTCACCAAAGGATTTACAGGTAAAGATCATTTTTTATAATTTTGGGCAAAATTTATAAAATGTTCCTCGATTTTCATACCCATACGGTCCCGAAAGAAGCGGATGTTCGCGGTATTTATAATGTAATACTGCATGCAGCAGACCGGGAAAACGAACCGTGGAGAAGCTACGGGATGGTTTCGGTGGGTATTCACCCGTGGTATATCCCGGAGAAAGGGTGGGAGAAGCTGCTGCCTTTGCTGGAAGAGGCGGCGGCCCTGCCGATGGTGAAATGCATCGGGGAAGCCGGCCTCGACAGGCTCCGCGGCCCGGGCATGCAGGTGCAGGAAGAGGTTTTCCGGGCGCAGATCCGGGTTGCCAGTAAGGTGAACAAGCCGGTGGTGGTGCATTGTGTGCGGGCGTTTGACGAGCTGACAGCCATTAAAAAGACCGTACGGGTACCCCTCGTGGTTCACGGCTTTAACCGGAAGGCCGGGCTGCTCCGCCAGCTGGTCTCGGCCGGTTTTTATATTTCGTTCGGGAAAGATATCCTGGATAAGCCTCATGTACAGGAGGCTTTGCGCGAAACACCGGCCGACCGCCTGTTCCTGGAAACCGACGATTGCACCACGGTGAGCATCCGGGAGATTTATGAGCAGGCCGCAGCTTTGCGGGGGATTACATTAGAAGAATTGCAGGAAAAAACCAATCAGAATTATAGTACATTATGAGCGATTTATCGTGGCTTTCACGTTCGGAACTGCTGGTAGGCCGGGAGGGTATTGAACGATTACAGGCTTCTCACGTACTGGTGGTGGGCCTGGGCGGGGTAGGGTCATTTGCGGCCGAGTTTATCTGCCGGGCCGGCGTGGGCGAAATGACCATCGTAGACGGTGACGTGGTGGACCCGTCGAACCGCAACCGGCAGCTGCCTGCCCTTTTTACCACTCACGGGGTTTCTAAGGCCGAATGGATGAAAGAGCGCCTGCTGAGCATTAACCCCGACCTGAAGCTACACGTTTTGAACGAATTCCTGAGCCCGGAACGCTGCAAAGAGCTGATGCAGAACCGGTACGATTATGTGATGGACTGTATTGACAGCATTACGCCGAAGCTGGTGCTGATCCATGAGGCGTTCAGATCCGGGAAAGCGGTAGTGAGCTCTATGGGCGCAGGCGGCAAGACCGATCCCACGAAGATCCGGGTAGCCGATCTCTACGAAACCCATACCTGTAAGCTGGCTTTCTATATCCGGAAGCGGGTTAAACGGCTGGGCGTAACGAAAGGCGTGCGGGCCGTATTTTCTACCGAAGAAATGGACAAAGATTCGCTCATTATGACCGATGGCTCCAATTACAAGCAGTCGGCTTACGGCACCATTTCGTATCTTCCTGCGGCATTTGGCGGAGTAGCCGCCTCGGTGGTGATCCGTGACCTGCTGGCCATACCGGTAGAAACGGTGAAGCGGCCGAAGCGCATGAGCAGGAGTGTTATACGGAACGGGTGAGTGGGTTAAAGTTAAAAGTGAAAAACTAAAAGTTAAAAGTTGCGGAACATTAAGTACATCTATTAAATGTACCATAACTTTTAACTTTTAGTTGTTAGCTTATTTCAGGTGCGCCCGCAGCATCCATGCTGTCTTCTCATGCTGCTCCAGTACGCCGGTGATGAAGTCATCAGTACCTTTGTCGAGCTGGTCTTCGAGGGCGTCAAGCTGCTCACGAATGTAAATAATGATAGACTCGTAGTCGCTGAGCAGGGCTTTGATGAAGCTCATGCTGTCGTTTTTGCCCAGGGCTTTCTCCGATAAATGGGTTAATTTCAGATACTCGGTCATGGAAGCTACCGCATAATGCTCCAGCTTACGCAACCTCTCGGCCACATCGTCTATGATGATGGCCAGCTCGTTGTATTGTCCTTCAAAGAAAGTATGCATGGTGTGAAAGTCAGGTCCTTCCACGTTCCAGTGCGCATTCCGGGTTTTCATGTAGAGAACGAATTCGTCCGCCAGTAGTACAGTCAGAAAATTTGTTACTTTCGTGTTGTCCTTAATTCCGATAGTGTTCATTGTCTTGCTCATTGTCTTGTGTTTTTAGTTATAACATAATTTGTCTTGAAATAGTGCATGATCCCGGTAATAATTTGGAGGATCGGGAGGCCGTAAACGCTGCAACCGGAGGTGCTGTTTCAGCCTTACCCGGAGCAAAACTAAATGTCCTGGAAACGCCGTTTAGGAGGCCTGAAAGGGCATACAGGGTGAAAACACCCTCCTAAAAACGGGTAAAAAACCCGTGTTGATTTTAGCAGACTTGTTTTAACTTGCAGCTGATTTTACAGCCATGAAAACTCCTTAGCCACACGTGTCCTCACTAAGGCCAGACATAAGGTTAAACAACCGGCTTATGGAAACACTTTCCCGTATAAAAAATTAAAAATAAAGCAGGCCAACCGGTACCGGTTGGCCTGCTTTATGGCTTGTTATCCTGCTTTTTACCGGAGAGCCTGGATATCGAACCGCAGCTTGACCGGGGTGGTACGCGGAATCACCTGCTGGTTCCGGATATAGGTCAGGTGATACACATTGGAGATCAGCCGGCCAAATTTTTCAAATACATCTTTTACCTGGGTGGCGCTGGTAGGAATGCTGACGATCCAGCCGCTGCTGGCCAGCTTAGACGGTAAGCCGGTTTCCAGGCCGCCCTTGCCTTCCAGCCCGATAAAGAAGCCCCTGATCTTATTGGTATTTTTGTCGTTTTTGATCTTGGCCAGGATGTTCTCCACGTTGTAGTAATTCTGGTCTGACATATTGTCGGTACCGTCAGTGAAGGTAACCAGGATCCTGGACTGGGCCGGGTACCTCAGCAGCATTTCCACGCCTTCGTCCATGGCCTGGTACAGGGCTGTAAAACGGTCGGATTTCAGGTTGGATATATAGCTTTTGAGGGCTTCACGGTCATTGGAGATGGGGTAGGTATGCACATCGGTAGAGAAGTCTACAATACCCATTTTTACCTCGGGATGCGTGGTAAAGGTCTGGTCAATGAAGTTCATGGCGTACTCCTTGATTTTGGAGAAGTCGTTTCCGAGCGACTCGCTCCGGTCCAGCACAAGCACCACCACACCCACATCCTGTGTCTGGGTAAAGTCCATGGTAAACTCCACATCTTCCTTCCAGTTGTTATTCCGGAATTCATAGGCTTTTATGGCGCCGATATTGTAGTTGTTGTTCTGATTATCTACAATTTTGAAATTGTCAATGACCACTTTGGTCAGCTGATTTCCTTCGGTCTGGCCCTCAAAGGTCTGCGAGAAATCGATTTTGATTTCTTTGGAGGTTTTGATCTCATCGAAACGGATCTCGGGATTTCGTCCGGTAGTATTCCAGAAATCAAGATAGATCTGGAAAGCATTGCCTGCGTCGGGCTCCGAAGAATCGCAACCGAAAATAACAACGGAAAGCAGTAGGGCTTTGAGGAAGAGTTTCATAGTATTATCAGGAAAACTTTTTATGAGATTGTAACGAAAACAATCCCATAAACTTTTATAAGCACGTTATTTCTTTGCAATTTTACGCATTATTTTTATCAAAAAAGATCAATAAAGCCAAAAGTGGCTCATAAAGAGTAGTTTACAAGAGTCGGAAATGTTATCGGTAACGATTTAGTAATGGTGCTAGATGCATTCATTTTCACTAAAAATCCTTGTAATTCAATCGCTAATTTACGAAAATATTAGTGCATTATGTATGGTTCACTGTTTTTCTTCTTGTTCATCCATTTTCTTGATTAAGGACTCCCTTAACGTATCTAAGAATTTGGTTCGGCTCATTTTTCGATTTCGTAATTCTAGATAGGTATGATAAAAATCGCCTAATTCAATATTAAAAACGCTTTCAAAATATTTTGCAATTAGTTTAACATCCGCATTACCATTATCAAAAACTCCTTGATAGTGTAGTGCATATATCAATTCTATCAATGATGTCTTACTTGCTGTCCAGTTTAAACTTGTTTGAATAGTTGAAGGTTTATTAATTTTATGCAAGCACGCCAGTTGATCTTCAATATACACTTGTATTAAATCATTGGCTAATATTTTTGCTACTTTATAATCATGAGAAGTTGAAAAACTATGGTCGGATTCAAAATAGTACGTGTCAAGGCTTAATTTTATATCGTGCTTTCCTCTTAGAAAGTACTTGTTATCTAAATAACTGCTGTCCGTTCTAAAATATTTATAGAACTCCAGATTGTTATCGAAGAACTTCCTTAATCTTATCTGCTCATTGGTAAGATACTTTTTGATGGATTTGAAACCGCCATATGGCTTTTTTGTTTCAATCTTAAAGACGGCATTATAGTATATCAATTTTGAAAGTATGCTTGGCTTTAGTTTTTTAAAGAAGTGTATTTCATCTTTCTCTTCAATAAAACCTTTTTCCAGAACATAAAGCTTGATGTCCTTAAGATAACTAAGTATGAGGTTAACAGCCATTTCTGATAGCTGAATAGGCTCATCAAATTCGATCTTAAGTTCTTCTAGTCTACTATCAAGTTCTCGAAGTTTATCTTTGTAAAATTTATGCATTAGAAAAATATGTGGAAGTTTCCACGACGAGCTTCAGATCATGTCAGCTCAGAGACGTTGAAAATTACTGATTAATATTAAATATATTGAGTGTAAAATAGAAAGTACTTCCTGCACCGTACTCACTCTCGACCCATATTTTACCTCCCTGAGCCTCAATAAACTCTTTGCTTATACTCAGTCCTAAGCCGGTTCCTTCTTTTTTAGTGCCGGGAATACGGAAGTATCGTTCAAAAATCTTACTGAGGAACTGGGGCTGTATACCTTGCCCCGTGTCTGTTACAGAAAATTGAATTACATTTTCTACCTTTTCTGTTATTACATGAATCGTCGAATTTTCGTAGGAATATCTAACTGCATTAGAGATTAAGTTAGTCAGCACCCATGCCGTTTTTTCGCTATCCGCTGCAACAAGATCATCGTCCTCTAAACTGATTTCAATGTTTATGTTTTTATGTTCAGCAGCTGATTTATTTGCATTTACAGCATAATCAACCATAGGTCTTATTTCAGAAGCAATAAGATTTATCTGAATAGCCCCACTTTCTACCTGTGTGATGTTTAACAATTCTCCGGTAATTCGTAAAAGTCTCTCAGCATCATCTTTAATCCCTTTTATCAATGTTATCTGCTCTTCATTTAAGCTCCCTACCTGATTGTTTTCTAGCAGTTGAATACCCATTTGGATAGATGAAATGGGTGTTTTAAATTCATGGGAAACCGTTCCCATAAAATTGGTTTTTGCTAAATCCAGCTCTTTAAATGGTGTAATATTTCTCAATAGAATAACCTGACCGATAAATTCACTATCTGCTTCTCCGGTAGGAACGATGTTGATGTCCACAACCTCTTTTTCAAAGTAGCTTTCCTTTCTGTCTGCGTAAATTTTTAATTGTTCGGATTTTACATTTTCAGGTTTCGGAATAAAAATATCCTTGATAATATTTCTAATTAAATCATTGGTAACGGCTATATCCTGTATTTGTTTACCAATAAATTCGTCTTTTCTTAAACCGCAAATATTCAATGCTTCTTCATTAGCAAAAAGAACTTTTTTATTTTCATCGATACCAATAACCGGATCATGCAGGTTATCAATCAGAGTTTCAATGCGTTTTTTACCTTTTAGGATTTTATCCAATTTACTCTCGGAATATTCTTCCAGTTTCTCAGCCATTGTGTTGAATGATTTTGCCAAGTCACCAAATTCATTATGTCCTTCAAAATGTACCCTCTTTCTATAGTTCTGTCCTGCTATTTCTTTTATACTATCGGTTAACTCCTTAATAGGATTGGCTATACTAGAAGGTAAATTGACCAGTAAAATAAATGCAATCATGAAACATAGTGAGCCTGTAACTGAAATAATGACAATTGCGTTTTGAGCCGTATCATCGGCAATGTCACTTTTCCGGTTAATAGCTTCCATATTCAAGCGCATTAGTTCCGTAATATCTTTCCGAATGTTGGATATCAAAGAGGAATCCTCGGGCTGTATCTTTAGCTGCTTAAAATGTTTAATGATTAGGTTGGTGGCCTCTACTTCTCCTATCTCGGTTACATTCTTCTGTTGCAGATCCAGATTCTTTTGAAAGGTGTCCAAAGCAGATTTGTCTATTGCTAAATCTTCCAAAGACAATAGCATATTTCTGGAATATTGCAAGGTATTGTAATTGGCAACAAGGATATTATTCGTATCTTTTTTGAGTTGGTTTACATACCAGCCACTAACAACAGCTAATGCCAATATGAGTAAGAACAGAGCACCAACTCCAACCGTTAATTTTGCTTTTATTTTCATCTTACGATAGTATTACGAGATCTATATTTTCATGTGACAACTTGTTCAGCAAAGCATTAAAAGTATCAGTCGCTAAAATGATTTTTGCCAATGTGATATGTGGTTTGCCAATGCATACCGTCGTTATCTTACGGTCTTCACATTCTTTAATAATCGCTTTCGTTGTATTCTTTGATTTAACCTTTATAATTTCAGCCCCCAGCTCAGTCGCCAATTTGAAATTATTAATCAAGTGTCTTTGTTTATCCAATGCGATTTTATCGGCACTTTCTCTAGGGGTCTGTACATACATCACATACCATTTGCTGTTATAATAATTTGCTAAACGTGCGGTCTTTCGTATAACGTTTTTCGCTGTTTTTTCATTAGAGCTGATACAGGCTAAAAAGCGTTCTTTCTTAATATTTCTTGTCAGTACGACTTCTGTCTCTACTTTTCGCTGAACTTGTGAAGCCACTTCTTTTAAAGCTAGTTCTCGAAGCTGTAGGATGTGCTCACTCTTAAAAAAATTACCCAGAGCCGCTGCTATTTTAGAACTTTCATAAATTTTACCTTCCTTCAGACGATCGATCAGATCCTCTGCCGTGAGGTCAATATTGACTACCTCATCCGCTTGGGCTACAACACTGTCCGGCACACGTTCCTGAACATCTATCCCTGTAATATCCCGTACTTCTTCATTCAGGCTTTCAATATGCTGGATATTGACGGCACTGATCACATTGATACCTGCGTCTAAAATATCCAGGACATCCTGCCAACGTTTTTCATTGTTGCTTCCTTCTATGTTGGTATGAGCGAGTTCATCTACAATGACCACTTCCGGTCGCAGATTGATAATGGCCTGCAAGTCCATTTCTTCTAATTCTTTACCCTTATAAAAAAGCTTACGTCTTGGTATTAATGGAAGCCCATCCAGCAGAGCATGTGTTTCAGGTCTTTTGTGTGTTTCAACATAACCGATTTTTACATCAATGCCATTGCGCAAGAGTGTATGAGCCTCTTGCAGCATACGGTACGTTTTACCTACACCGGCACTCATCCCGATGTAGAGCTTAAATTTTCCTCTTCGCGATTTTTGGATCAGATCCAAAAAATGTTCGGCATTTTTTCTTTCGTCCATAATTATTGTTTATTAGCCCGACCGATAGCTTTACCTTCGATTATATCTATCGCATTGTTTATTCCATTTTCCATGGATAGGTGTTTCGCAAATAATTCAGCATTCACATACAGGTCGTTATTATTAAACAATCCACGGACACTTTTAAGAAAATTATCAGGTGTAATTTTTTTAAAAGGTAGTGGATATTGAGCTACACCCTTATCATACGCAATTTTACCCCAAAAAAACTGGTCGCCTAAAGGATGTAATACCGGGCAGGTTAAAAAGGGTTTGCCCGCTTTAAGGCAAGCAGCAATTGTTCCGATACCACCATGATGTATAACAGCTCTAACGAGCGGAAACAATTTATCATAAGGAGCGGAATCTATTACTTTTATTCCCCTGTTGAAATTAGATATTTCCGCATCTGAAATTCCCCAACCCTTCACGACGATTATTCTGGTGTCTAAGTCTTCACTTATCATATTGACAAGGTTAGGAATATTGATTTTTTTGCTAAAGGGCATACTTCCGAATGTTATCAGCAAGGGTGGATTACCATTGGCAAGGAATTCGGTTAAGTCCTGACCTAGTTCAGAAGAAGAATCAGTCGACCAAAAGCCTGTAAAAAAGCTATTCCTTGGGAAATCATCCGGCTTTCTTAAAATTAGCTCGCTTATACCATATATTGACATCAGGTCCGGCTTCCTGAACTTATTGGGAAGTCCAACGGTTTGCCGAAACTCCTGAATAGGCTTTTTCCACATCCTTAGCCCTAATTCTGTCAGTTTAAATGTTAGTTTGTTTAAGAAGGAAGGCAGCGATAATGCACTGAAAACGGGATTGGGAAATGCCGAAGTTGGCTGACTGGCAGGAACCACATTGGCGATGATCATTTTCTCAGGAAATTGATCTGCAAAGCTGTCTGCCAGTGTCTTGATGTGAAACAAAACCTTGTCACTGTTTTTGGACAAATCGAAAAAAGTTCTCAGCGCATCTTGTACCAGTGGAGCCATCATCTTTTTAAGGTTATTCGCTGAACGAATCGCATTTAAAGGGTTTTTCATCAAATCGCCTGCTTCTTTTGAATTAACTAATTCTTGGAAGTCCAAATCAACTGGAACAAAATCGAGTTCATACGATTCCACAAGGTTCTGAAAGTTTTTCGCTGTGGATAATACGACGTCATGCCCCTTGTCTTTAAGCGCTTTTCCTAATACAGCGTAAGGCTGCACATCTCCTCTTGTTCCTAATGTCAATATGGCTATCCTCATTGTTTGCTATTATTACGTAAAGATATTAATTATTGAAGGGTGGTATTGATTAAATACCACCCTTTTATCACTAAAAACGTATCGCAAGCGATGTAACCGCCATCACATTATCTTTCTTCATTTGTTCATCTCTATTCAGGAATACAGCATCCTTACTGTTCAGGCTTTTCACTTCGGTACGCCAAACCAGATTAGGCAAGATTTGGTAATCTACATTGATCGAAGCTCCAAAAGTCTGAAATCCATTTTCTGTACCGGAACCGATGATAACTCCATTCTTATCTTGATAATATTCTCCTCTGGCAGCAATACTTACTTTTTCAGTAGGGCTGTATTTTGCAATCAGTACGGGTGTGTACCATGTATCATAGTCATCACTTGACTTTTCTTTCTGCTGTGCACCAATATCAAATCCGGCAATCAGGGCAAATTGATTGCTGATCTGAAACTGTCCGTACAGATTGTGGAAATAACGCATTCTACGTTCATCATCCGGAAAATCGTTGCCTATAAAGGAACTGCTGTTCAAGGTGATCCTGTCTGATGGTTTGAAAGTTAACTGATGTCCGAAGGCGGGCGTTGTATTGCCTTCTACACGTTGAATGCGTTGCCAGCTGTTTAATATCAGTACCGCCATATTCCACTTGCCGTTGTCGGTTGCATAGGACAATTTGGCCCCTGTTTCGAAATAAGGTGAATTGTCGGCCATCATACTTCTCGTCAATGTAAAGCAATCTGCTCCGATAGCACTTTCAAAACCTATATGCGACGGTAGAATACCGGCATCTATCCAAAGATTTTTGGTTTTCGATACCTTTACACCCACGTTAGCTTCGTAGATGTTTTTAAGCACACCTTCTTCAGCGGCATAGTTGGCATTCATATAGGAACCCACTCCAAGAACCAGATTAGCCCGCATACGGTCTGTTTCATAAGCGGCTTTTATGAAACCTAAGTTTAAGCTCACTTCATTGTTACGGTTATGGCTGTACACAAATCCGGGTCTCGTGTTCGACTTTGGATTATTGAAATCCTGTTGGTAATAAACTTCTGCATATCCGCTGATGGTCAACGGTTTTTTTTCTGTTTCCTGAGCACATACACTTCCTGTTGCTCCCAGCAGGATCGCTGAGAACATAATTATTTTTTTCATTTTTGAATTATTAAAATTTAAACTGTTTTATTGAATTCCTCTCACGCCCTATATTTAAAATGGCTACACATACATTTGAATTAACGGCTTGAAAAGACTGAGGTTGCTTATTTGAGTTCGTCCAATGCAATATTTAGTTTCAGTACATTGATCTTTTCTGGACCAAAAATGCCCCATAAAGGTTTTTCAGTCTGCTGATCAATTAATTGATTCAACTTGACTTCATCAACACCTCTTATTTTAGCTATCCGCTTTACCTGTACTTTGGCGGCTTGAACGGAAAAGTTCGGATCCAATCCGCTTCCGCTGGCTGTCAGCAGATCAACAGGTATTTCAGATTTATCAACCTCCGGGTTGTGTACTAAAAAAGTGTCAATTCGTGCCTGAACGTCTGCTAAATATTCCTCATTGGAAGGGCCTTTGTTACTACCTCCTGAGCCGGCAGCATTGTAATCCACAGCGGATGGTCTTGACCAGAAATAATTGTCGTCTGTAAAAGACTGGCCAATATTCACATAATGCTTGTTTCCGTTGTGTTCAATAATTTCTCCTTTTCCAGCATTGGGAGCAAACTGTGCGATACCCCAGACTGCAAGTGGGTAGATGACTGTAAAAAACAGAATCATAACAGCAGTCAATTTTATAGCGGGCAAAATATGTTTTTTCATTACTATTATTTTTTATAATTGATTAAAAGAAAACCGAGATAAGCATATCTATCAGCTTGATTCCAGCAAAAGGTATCAGTACGCCACCTAAACCATAAATGAACAGGTTTCTTCTAAGTAATGCACTTGCTCCAATAGGTTTGTAAGCTACACCTTTCAATGCCAATGGAATCAACATCGGAATGATGATTGCATTGAAAATTACAGCTGATAATATGGCACTCTCCGGACTGTGTAAATTCATAATATTAAGCCCTTGTAATGCAGGAATCGCTGTGATAAACAGGGCAGGAATGATGGCAAAATACTTAGCCACATCATTGGCAATACTGAATGTAGTCAATGTACCACGGGTCATCAGCAATTGTTTTCCGATTTCCACCACTTCAATCAATTTGGTAGGATCGTTGTCCAGATCCACCATATTACCCGCTTCCTTCGCTGCCTGTGTGCCAGAATTCATAGCAACGCCTACATCAGCCTGAGCCAGCGCCGGAGCATCGTTGGTTCCGTCCCCCATCATAGCTACCAATCGACCTTCTGATTGCTCTTTTTTGATGTAATTCATCTTGTCCTCGGGCTTTGCTTCAGCAATGAAGTCATCGACACCCGCTTTCTCTGCTATAAATTTTGCAGTTAAAGGATTGTCTCCGGTTACCATCACGGTTTTAATACCCATTTTACGCAGACGTTCAAAACGTTCCTGGATACCGGGTTTGATGATGTCCTGTAATTCGATCACTCCTAAAGCGACTTCGTTCTCTGATACGACCAGCGGTGTACCACCATTAGATGAGATAGCTTTAACTTTTTCCTCAACTTCTTTTGGAAACGTATTGCCTGCTCGTGTAACCATGCTTTTAATGGCATCCGTTGCACCTTTTCGGATACGTGTGCCTTCATAGTCTACACCTGAACTCCTTGTCTCCGCCGTAAACTTGATAAACTGAGGGTTTCTTGCTTCATAGCTTAATGGATTAACCCCGGCAAGCTCTATAATCGATTTTCCTTCCGGTGTTTCATCCGCCATGGAGCTCAATACCGCAGCTTTTATTAATCTTTTCTCATCAATACCATTGGCGGCATGAAAATGGGTTGCTTTACGGTTACCAATGGTAATAGTTCCTGTTTTATCCAATAGCAAAACATCAATGTCACCAGCGGTTTCAACCGCTTTGCCACTTTTGGTAATCACATTGGCTCTCAGGGCTCTATCCATTCCGGCAATCCCAATGGCTGATAATAAGCCTCCAATGGTGGTGGGGATCAGACAGACAAACAGGGAAATAAACGATGCAATGGTAATTCCCACATTGGCGTAATCAGCAAATGGTTTGAGTGTCACACAGACGATGATAAATACCAATGTAAACCCTGCCAATAAAATCGTTAAAGCGATTTCATTGGGTGTTTTTTGTCGCGCAGCACCTTCTACCAACGCAATCATTTTGTCCAGGAAGCTTTCACCAGGCTGCGTTGTCACCTGCACCACGATTTTATCCGACAAAACTTTGGTACCACCCGTTACGGAGCTTTTATCACCACCCGCTTCACGGATTACAGGAGCAGACTCTCCGGTAATGGCACTTTCATCAATGGTAGCCAAACCTTCAATAATTTCTCCATCGGTTGGGATTATGTCGCCTGCTTCACAGATGAAAATATCGCCTTTTTGCAATTGCGCAGACGAGATGGTTTTTCCGTTTTTCAATCTTGCAGGAGTTTCCTCTCTCGTCTTACGCAGACTATCAGCCTGTGCCTTACCTCTTGCTTCGGCAATAGCTTCCGCAAAGTTGGCAAACAATAATGTCAATAACAGGATGATGAAAACCGTAAAATTATAGCCAAAACTTCCTTGTCCCTGAGCTCCTGCCAATGTCCAGAGGCTCACGGCTAACATGACCAAGGTACCGATCCATACAGTAAACATGACCGGATTACGGAACATGGTTTTCGGATTGAGTTTCACAAAAGATTGCTTCAATGCTTCCTGAACCATATCTTTTTGAAACAATGATGTATTGTTGTTCATTTCTAAATTCTTTAATCAGTTTAATAAAGTGAGAAGTATTCTGCAATTGGGCCTAATGCCAAAACCGGGAAGAATGCCAACGCAGCTACAATAGCGATTACGGCGAACACCATCAGTCCGAAAGTGGCTGTATCGGTCTTCAATGTTCCGTCACCTTCCGGTACAAATTTCTTTTGTGCCAATAAGCCTGCAATTGCAACGGGACCTATGATCGGTAAGAATCTGGAAAGGATTAGTACAAATCCAGTACTGATATTCCACCAAGGTGTATTATCACCCAGCCCTTCAAACCCGCTACCGTTGTTGGCAGATGATGAGGTATATTCATAAAGCATTTCGCTAAGTCCATGAAATCCTGGATTATTGAGAGAGTCAGCCGTATACTGTGGTAAAGCTGCTGCCAGTGCTGTTCCGACAAGTATCAGGAACGGATGTAACAGGGCGATAATCATGGCGATTTTCATTTCTCTCGCTTCTACTTTTTTACCCAGGAACTCGGGCGTTCTTCCCACCATCAATCCACTGATAAATACAGCCAGTATGATGAAAATAAAGAAGTTCAATAAACCAACGCCGACACCGCCGTAGAATGCATTGATCATCATGGCCAGTAATTCATTCATCCCGGATAACGCCATCGAACTATCATGCATGGAGTTCACTGAACCCGTAGAGATCACGGTGGTTACGATACTCCAAAATCCGGAAGCAGGTGCTCCTAATCGGATTTCTTTCCCTTCCATTGCTCCCAATGAATTATCGATACCCATAGCTGCTATAGCAGGGTTTCCGTTCATCTCCATATTGATATTTGGAATAGTCAGCATTAGAAAACCTACCGTCATTACGCCGAATATCATCCACGAGAGTTTTCTTCTTCTGATAAAATAGCCGAAAGCAAAAATCATAGCCAAAGGCACGATCAGCTGGGCAACCATTTCTACCATATTGGATAAATAGGATGGGTTTTCAAAAGGGTGAGCAGAGTTTACACCAAAGAATCCACCACCGTTAGTTCCTACGTGTTTAATGGGTACAAAAGCAGCTGCTGGCCCTCTTGACACCTCTACAGAATCTCCCTGTAAAGTAGTGATGGTATCTTTTCCCTCAAAAGTCATCGGCGTGCCTTCAAACGCCAATATGATGGCTACTACAAATGATATGGGTAGTAAAATACGGGTACATGATTTTACAAAATTGCTGTAGAAGTTTCCCAAGGTATCGGCGGTTTTATCCCTGAATGCCCTGAATAATACTACTGCGGCTGCCATACCAGTTCCTGCACTTACAAACTGTAAAAACATCAGCCAGTACTGTCCCAGATAGCTTAACCCAGACTCCCCCGAATAGTGCTGTAGATTACAGTTTACCACAAATGATATGACAGTATTAAATGCAAGGTCTGCCGACATACTCGGGTTTTTATCCGGGTTCAAAGGAAGATTTCCCTGATTCATCAAAACAACCATTCCTAATAGGAACCAGACCATATTGATCGAGATCATCACGACCATCTGCTGTTTCCAGTTCATCTCTGTATGTGGATTGATACCACTGATTTTGTAAAAGATCCGTTCTATTGGATTAAAAATCGGATCGAGCAGCGTTTTTTCGCCGCCATAGACTTTTGCGATGTATTTACCCAGCGGTATTGCCAGCAATATCGACAAGGTAAACATTACGATTATTCCTAAAATTTCTGTGTTCATTTTTATTAATTAAATATGGTTTTAAACATCCACCCAAGCAGCTTGACGAATGCCAATACGATCAGGAATATCAAGGCAATTCGGGCTACATCTTTCATTTCATTGATTATCTTTTTCATAGCAATATTTGAATTTTTAGAAACGCCAAATAGATAATAGAAATAAAGAACAGCACCCAGAATATAATGGATATCCATACCTTGATCTTCACCTTTGTATTTTTCTTCATCTACTGAAACGGTTTAAAATTTTTCCGGTTTAAGCAATACGTAGCAGATGTAAGCAAATACACCTATGGCTACTATAAATAATGCGGTCATAGACTTGTTTTTTGTATTAAATAATTTGTATGCTGAAACTGATAAACATGTTTCAGGTTATTAGGGATAAGTTGATACACGTATATCCATTGTTCTGCTGTACAACGCCTTTTCATTCCTTCAAAAGAGCGGACAAAAAGATTCTCAATAATATACCTTACGTATTCATTTCCTCTTTTATGGAGCCAACCGATAAACTTAATTCTCACCCCAATTTTCTCTATCTGTCCCTTGGAGAGTAGAAGATTGATATGGTTAACGATTGCCTGAAATATGCCTGCAAAGTTTCTTTTCGAGGATAATTCGGTGATTTCTTCTTGAATTTCCCCATAATGCTGAGCCAGATAAACACTGGCTGCATTTTCGTTTATTTCATTCATTGTTCTGATTGTTTTTTATTTGCTGAAAAACATCCCATAGAAAATGCAGAAGACAATAAATGCTAAAAGTATTTTTGCCAATATATCTGTAACTATTTCTCTGTTTGATTTTCGTTCTTTTTTCATCTGCTGATTAATTGAAAGAATAAGAAGAAAAAGACAAAGCCAATTAAAAGACCTGCAAACCCACCAAGCTTTACAGAGGCTGCAAACAGGAGAAATAATAATATTGCTAATGCTGCCTTTTTTATTTTAGAAGACCACTGTTCTTTCTCTTTTGAAACTTTCATGTTTACTTAGTTTTCCAAAATGGTTTTGATATATCCTTTTCGCAATTCGATCGGAAATAAATCCAGGTGTTTTTTTAGACTACCTGGGCTCTCATCAAACGACAATGCTGTCAGGAACTCATTTTCAATAGCATTTCGTGTGTATTGATTTCCTCCCTGGTACAAAAGATTAATTACTTTCGCTATCTCCTGAACCCGCTCTAATTCATCCTCCAATCCCGAACAAATTTTTTGGGAACAAACTTCTGCCAATTTGTGAAGCAATAGGTAGTCTGCAATAGCGTCATCCAGATTATCCAAATCGGGAATTAGTCTTGCAGCTTCAGGAGCCCATTGTTGTATCGTATTTATTATTTTTGTTTTCATCTATTTATTTTCCTTAAAATGGTCGATGAGAGCTCAATGTATTCACATCTTTTTTCATCTTATTTTAGATTTTCTCAAAGAAGTCGATTGACTTTATGAACAGGCCGAAGCAGGCTAACCCTGCGAGTACTAAAACTGTTGTTATCATGTTATAAATTTTAAGATTATACCTCACTAATGTGCTTCATAATGGCTCCGAATATCAACATCACGATCAATGCAAAAAGCAATAAATGATATGATTTGAGCCATTTTGGAAACGACGGCGGTTCTTTTTGCTGTTTCCATTTGACATTTCTTTTTCTCATTTTTAATTTCGTTTGTATACACTATGCCAATATTCATTCCAGTGAAAACAAATACAGTATAAACAACTGTAAATAAGTTTGTTATTTAAATTCCTTTAATTCTTTCTTCCGAAAAACCTTCTCATAATGATAGGGTCATTCTCATAATGATACGACCATGTCAATTGATGATAAAAGGTATGCTGTCTTGGTGGAGCGATATTGCCTTGATTAGTAAGGAGAATCGTTTTGAATTTTATATTTTTGTACTTTATAAAATCGCAAATTGACTTTCTTCTAAGTCATTTTCAGCATAAACAAGAGGGATAATTATAAAAGATGAATAAAGTAAAAAGGACACCTATTGAAAAAATTGTATCACCTATACAGAGCTTCATTAAGAATGAAAAAGCAGGTGGAATCGTATTGGGTATTAGCGTAGTTATTGCTTTGATATTAGCAAACTCACCATTATCGGAAGAGTATCACCATATTCTAGAGCACAGGTTTGGTTTTCAATTAGACGGAAATACTTATTTTGAGTATAACCTGCATCACTGGATCAATGATGGTCTGATGGCTATATTTTTCTTTGTGGTCGGTTTGGAACTAAAAAGAGAGATTGTCGGAGGCGAGTTGTCCAACCCACGTAAAGCGCTATTACCCATTGCTGCGGCATTTGGTGGTATGGCTGTACCTGCCGCTATATATCTCTTCCTGAATCCAACAGGTGAAGTACACAGTGGTTGGGGAATACCCATGGCAACAGATATAGCATTCGCTCTAGGCGTACTTTATTTATTAGGAAACAAAATTCCGCTAACGCTCAAAGTATTTTTAACGGCTTTGGCTATTGTTGACGATTTGGGAGCCGTGCTGGTCATCGCTTTTTTCTATACATCGGACATATCCATGTTTCATTTGATCATCGGTGCTTTGGTACTGTTGACGATGTACATTGGTAATAAAATGGGCGTGCGAAGCATTTTGTTCTACGCGATTTTAGGGATAGGTGGTGTTTGGACTACATTTTTGTTGTCTGGCGTGCATGCGACAATTGCCGCAGTACTGGCTGCATTTACTATTCCGGCAGATGTGAAAATCAATGAAAAAATATTCAGCAATAATATTCAACGGTTGCTGGATAAGTTTAAAGGAATAGATCCGGACAACAGTAAACCTACGCTGACGAATGAACAGCTGCATATTCTCGAAGAAATTCAAAATAGTACGGTTGCAGCGACTCCACCATTACAACGATTGGAACATGCGATGCACCCCATGGTAACGTTTATAATCATTCCGATATTTGCACTGGCAAATGCGGGCGTTTCATTGGCTATAGATATGGAACATTTGTTCAGTACGAATGTGGCATTGGGCGTCGCCTTAGGCTTGTTGGTCGGTAAAGTAGTAGGCGTTGTCGGATTTACATGGCTTCTGGTTAAGCTTAAAGTTGCTCCTTTCCCGGAAGGGATGAATGTACGAAACCTATTTGGTGTAGGTTTGCTTGCTTCTATTGGATTTACGATGTCATTGTTTGTGACTTCATTAGCTTTTTCGCATGAAGAATATATGACACAGGCTAAAATAGGAATTTTTGCAGCATCTATTATCGGCGGTGTGTTGGGGTATTATGTACTCAGCAAACAGGCGAGAAAGAAATCTTAATATTCAATAGCAGATGAGTAATAAAATATGGGATTTTATCAACCTGCACAATGGTGAAGAAGATAAACAAAAAGTTTTAGAAAACGTAACGGCTAACATTTCCTTTCGTGGATCCAACCTTTGGATATTGGCCTGTGCCATCATTATCGCTTCTGTTGGATTGAATGTCAATTCCACAGCGGTGATTATCGGTGCGATGCTGATATCACCCTTGATGGGACCTATATTAGGGGCAGGATTTGCGTTAGGAACCTATAACTTCCTGCTGTTAAGGAAGTCAATCAAAAACCTGTTAATTGCCACAATTGTCAGCTTGCTGGTGTCGGCATTTTATTTTTATATCAGTCCGTTTAAAGACGTGCAATCTGAATTGTTGGCTCGTACTTCGCCCAACATATATGACGTGTTGATTGCTTTCTTTGGCGGTTTAGTAGGTGTTATTGCCATCACCCGGGTAGAGAAAGGAAATCCAATTCCGGGAGTTGCCATTGCAACAGCATTGATGCCGCCGTTGTGTACCGCAGGATATGGTTTGGCAACCTTTAATTTTAGTTATTTCTTTGGTGCCTTTTATCTGTACACGATCAACTGTTTCTTTATATGTATTGCCACTTTTTTGGTAATCAAGTATTTAAAATATCCTGCATCCGCAACGATCGAGCCTAAAAATGAAAAGCGTATCCGATATGGTATTACGACTTTAATGATGGTCATGATTATCCCTAGCTTTTATCTGGCTTATAATCTTTTTGAAGAGAAAAAATTCACAAAAACAGTAGAAGAGTTTATCAGTTCAGAATTTAGCAGCAGAGGTTATACCGTGATTTATAAAAAACTGAATTATAACTCCAAACCTAAAAAAGTGGATATTGCTTTCCTAGACAAAAAATTGAGCAAAGAAGAAATGGAGATGTATAACCGGCTATTGGATGAAAGAGGTATTCATAATACAACGTTGGGTTTTAGACAGGACGATGCAGATCTCAAATCTGAAATTCTCAGTGAATTGAATAAGCAGGATGCTTCTTTATCTGAAAAAGATGTTACCATCAATAATTTGAGGCAGGAATTGAATAGATATAAAGTAAGCGAACCTGGTTTAGTGAAAGAGATCAATGTCCTTTTTCCGGAACTTGAAGATGTGTCCCTCGGCAAAATAGAAAAATATACCGGGACCGACAGTGCAAGGATTGAATGGGTGGTTTTATACCATCTTGAAAAGGGAGCAAAAGAAACTGATAAAACCAAAATAAAGAAATGGCTAAATGAGCGACTTAAGGTCGATAACACACTGCTTTTGCAAGATACACAGTCAGAATAGCCGCAGAGAAAAAAATAATGAAAGATTTTTTATATGCCAGATGGGTGCAGCGACTTATTGTTGTCCTTCATTTGGTAGCACTTACAGCACTTATAGGGGATTATGGCTTTATACTAAATTCAAGCTTACAATTGGGTATCATTTCATTGTATTTGTTTGTATTGGTTATTGGTGTTTTTTATACTGTACTGAAATACTATTATCATCGGAAAGAATTCATATTAAGTGTTTTTGTTTTTGACACATTGAGTGTGTTGTTTGTGCTCTATTGTTTGTACAAGCAATTATCAACAGATGGATTATCAGACATAAGCCCTTGGATAAGGTGGGCTGTTATTTTGAAATTGGTAAGGGAATTTACTCGTCCACGAGTAAGTTATAAGCGTTCTTTACTGAATCCTGCTCAATTGTTTATCATCAGTTTTATAGGTCTGATCGTAATCGGTGCTTTACTTTTAATGCTTCCTAAAGCAACTTATGAAGGGATAAGCTTTGTAGATGCCTTGTTTACTTCCACCAGTGCCGTATGTGTTACCGGGCTTATCGTGGTAGATACGAGCAGTTATTTCACCTCTTTTGGACAAACATTAATCATGTTGCTGATACAGGCTGGTGGTTTAGGTATCCTCACATTTGCCAGCTATTTTAGTTACTTTTTCAAGGGTGGATCCACCTATGAAAATCAACTTGCATTAAGTGATATGACCAATTCTGAGAAAATTGGCGAGGTTTTTACGACGGTAAAAAGGATTTTGACCATTACATTTTTGATAGAATTTATCGGAGCAATACTCATTTTCTTGAATCTGGATAAAACTTTAATTCCATTATTTTCTGAGAGAGTATATTTCTCCGTTTTTCATTCTATTTCGGCTTTTTGCAATGCCGGTTTTTCAACATTGCCAAATGGCATGATGGAAGCTAGTTATGTATATAATTATCCGCTACAATTTATTATTGTCATCATATTTGTATTCGGAGGATTAGGATTTCCGATCGTGATCAATTCCGTACGGTATATAAAAAATCTGATAGCAAGGTATATTCTTTGGTTTGTAGAAAAGAAGAACAACTACCGTCCATGGATTTTGACCTTGAGCAATAAAATAAATTTATTGACCACTTCCATCTTGATAGTTTTAGGAACCGTCATTATCTACATCAAGGAATATCACAATGTTTTGAGTAATCATGAAGGGGTCGGGAAAATTGTCACGGCACTGTTCACAGCCACTACACCCAGAACGGCAGGTTTTAATTCCATTGATTTTAGTCAGATGCACTTTTCGTCTATCATCATCATCATTTTTTTAATGTGGGTAGGTGCATCTCCTGCCTCAACCGGTGGAGGTATTAAAACGAGTACGTTTGCGATTGCCACCTTAAACTATTTGAGTTTGGCAAAAGGCAAACGTAAAATCGAAATTTTCCGACGGGAAGTAGCAGACATTTCCGTACGGAGGGCTTTTGCTGTGATGAGCCTATCTTTATTGGTCATCGGTTCTAGTGTTTTCTTGATTTCTCATTACGACAATCATGTTCCTCTATTAGATATCGCATTTGAGAGCTTTTCCGCTTACAGCACCGTTGGTCTTAGTTTGGGGATAACAGGAGATTTGAGTAGCGAGAGTAAAATGGTGTTGGTGGCTACGATGTTTATTGGCAGGGTAAGTATGCTGACTATCCTTATTGCCTTTTTTAAGAAGGTGAAGCAAGGTAATTATCATTATCCATCGGATGAAATATTAATCAACTAAAAAGAAGATTTAAAATGAAATTTGTAATTATAGGTTTGGGCAACTTTGGAGGCTCATTAGCCGAAAAACTAACCCAACAGGGAAATGAAGTAATCGGGGTAGATTCACGTGATGAAAAAGTAGTGGCATTAAAGGATAAGTTGTCTCATACCATCTGCATGAATGCAACCGATCAGTCTGCTATAGCACACCTTCCACTAAAGAACACCGATGTAGTGATGGTTTGTATTGGAGAAGACGAAGGTGCTAACATTATGGTAACGGCACACTTCAAAAATTTAGGTGTAAAAAGACTAATCAGTCGTTCCATTAATCCTTTGCATGAAAATGTACTACAAGCTCTCGGTGTGAATGAAATTGTACGACCGGAAGAAGAAACTGCTGAACGTTGGGCTAAAAAGTTATGTCTAAAAGGTGTAGTAGATTCTTTCGAGTTAAACAAGAATTTCAGTATCGTAGAGATTATTGTGCCTGAAAAATATGTCGGCAAAACCATAGAGGAAGTTAAATTCAGAGAACTTCACAATGTGTTGATTCTAACCATTATTCGAGATACACCGGAAAAAAGTTTTTTGGGCAGAAGCAAAATAGTAGCCAATGTACAGGGAATTCCAGAACCAACTACTATGCTTCAGCGGGATGACATCATAGTAATTTATGGAGCTAATGAAGATTTACAGAAATTTGCTAAAGGGAAATTTGAATAGATCATTTTTTGCATAAACCAAAATGGATAAAATCAATAGGTACCAAACGATAGTTATTTTAATCGCTGTAATTGTAGGTCTACTTCTTGGGCAATCTTTTACGATTTCAGATTTTTCGTCATCCTTGATTATTCCGCTGTTGATGGTAATGCTCTTTGGGTTATTTCTGACCATTGATCTTACAGAACTAAAGCACGCTTTTCTGAATGTTAAATTTTCAGTAACCAGTATTCTTATCAATTTCGTCTGGACACCTGTATTCGCTTATTTACTGGGAAGTATATTTTTACATAGTGATTTAGCTCTATGGATTGGTTTCGTCATGCTTATGGTCACACCTTGTACCGATTGGTATTTAGTTTTTACAAATGTAGCTAAAGGAAATGTTTCTTTGTCAACAGCCATTCTTCCAGCGAATTTAATATTACAGGTTTTACTTCTACCAGTATATCTCTTGTTCTTTTTTGGAAAATCAGGAAATGTAGCCTTAGGGTCACTTGCGGAGAGCATCTTGATTGTTTTGGTGTTACCGTTCATTCTGGCACTTATAGCCAAAACAATAGTGAAAGGCAAAAATGTAAGCAAAAGCAGCTTTTTAAATTTTTTTGAGACTTCTCAAGTCTTTTTTTTGGCTTTAGCTGTAGTTGCTATGTTTGCGTCTGAAGGAAAAGATTTAATCAGCCATCCAAGTATTATTTACAAAATGCTTATCCCGGTTTTACTTTTTTTTGGGGTAGCATTCCTTGTCGCATTTCTTGCAAGCAAATTACTCCGGTTCAATTATGCAGACAAGGTAAGCTTAACGTTTACTACTATGGCAAGAAATTCTCCAATTTCATTAGCCATAGCTGTTTCGGCATTTTCCGCAGAACCAATGATTGCTTTGGCTTTAGTGATTGGTCCATTAATAGAGTTACCTATTTTAGTTTTGACGTCACAAATACTTTTAAAAACACAAAAAGAATAGCTCACTACTGAATTTTGTATTGCTCCATTTTTCTGTAAAGTGTTGCTACCCCAATTTCCAGTAATCGGGCTGCTTCCGCTTTATTACCTCCCGTATGATTAAGAATTTTCTGTATGTGCAGTTTTTCAGCACTTGCCATAGAAAATGCGGACAACTGTTGCGCATTGGATTTGGCATATTGTAGGTCAGCGGGTAATGTATCCAGATCTAGCACGTCAGCATCTGCCAGAATTACACTTCTTTCAATCACGTTTTTTAATTCACGGATGTTACCTTTCCATGCATTGTTCTCCAGAGCCTCCATGTATTCATCCGTTAACCTCAAAGGTTTTCTGTTTGATTTTAGTGCGAATATACTGGCATAATATTCTGCTAATAATTTGATGTCTTTGGGACGTTCCCTTAATGAAGGCAGGTGAATGCCAAAGACAGAAAGACGGTAAAAGAGATCGCTTCTAAAATGTTCTTTCTCTATTTCCTCTTCCAGATTACGATTTGTCGCAGCAATGATACGTACATTGACCTTAATGGGCTTTGCATCCCCCACACGAAGCAATTCGCCTGATTCCAGTACCCGCAAAATCTTAGCTTGGAGATCCAGTGCCATTTCCCCGATTTCATCCAGAAAAATAGTGCCGTTATGCGCTTCCTCAAAAAGCCCTTTCTGGTCTTTTGAGGCTCCTGTAAAAGCCCCTGCTTTGTGCCCGAACAATTCGTTTTCCAACAGATCTTTACTAAATGCTGAGCAATTGATAGCTACAAAGTTGTGGTTAACCCGTTGACTTCCCTGATGGATGGCTTGTGCAAAGACTTCTTTACCAGTACCTGTTTCTCCTGTCAATAAAACAGTCGTGTCTGTGCCAGCCACTTTTCGGGCTAGCTCAATAGCTTTGATGATAGGCTTAGATGTACCGATGATTTTATCGAACGAATGTTTTTCGCCTAATTGTTTTTCTAATTTTTGAACTCTCTTGTTTAAAGCAACCTTTTCACTGGCTTTATATAGAAGCGGGATTATTTTATTGTTGTCATCACCTTTCGTAATATAGTCGAAAGCCCCGTTCTTTATTGCCTGTACACCATCAGAAATATTTCCGAAAGCGGTCAAAAGAATTACCTCTACAGCAGGATATTTTTCTTTGATAACTTTTGCGGTATCTACACCACTTCCATCCGGGAGTTTTACATCGCATATCACCACATCTATTTCTTCTACATCTAATCGTTGCAATCCCGATTTTATGCTAGATGCCTGAAAAACCTCAAAACCTTCAAAACCAATAATTTTTGAAAGTAGATTTCTCAATTTTTCCTCATCGTCTATTATTAAAACTTTTACCACTTTTTTGCTGAATTATAGGGAACAAATTTACTAAATATTATGTCCGTTTTGATAATTATAACGCGAAGCGGATAAATAAAATCTTTCCCAGCTTGGGATAAGCTTGGGCAACAAATTCTTTTTTATTCAGAATATTTGCAACAATACTTTCAAGTCTAATGAATCTGAAAACCTACTGTGATAAAAATTATGAAGAACTCATTAAAACACATAATTTTAGAGATACATAGAAAAGAAGATAAACTTGCTTCTCAAAACAAGAAATTGATTGAAGAAGCATATGAAATGACCACGTATCTTCAAAACTTATTATCTTCCGTTAAAGACTTTGTAACCAATGATGGGTTTGAAACAGACGTTGAAGAAATTGATTTCTTCAGGAATATCAAGCCCCAAATACTCGGAAAGCTAATTTACTACAATAAAGTTTATCGAATAGAAACATCCTGTCCTGTAAATAACGGGAAGCTATACAATAACTATTTTTCAAACCAACTCGCACAATTGAAGCGTGAGTACATTGAATATATCTGCAACTCCGATTTTTATAGGTACTATCGATCAGGCAGAACCGACCGTGATACTATTTACTTCAAAAGAGGTAATATAAATTATCACGATGGCTTAAATAGTATCGTCTTTGAGATGGATCCATCTTTTTCCACTTTCTTTGACTATAAAACAGCCAGGATTATTGCCAATGAATTGATCTATACCTATCTTCTTACTAAAATTAATCCAGCCGAAGACCCCGATATGATTTTTCAAAAACCCGAAAACTCAAAAGATATCTTCTGGACAGAAAGTAAAAATTCACTTGTGGAATTAATTTATGCATTACATGCTTCTGGAGCTATCTCACATGGAAAAATTGGGATAAGAAAAATTAGTCTATTGTTTCAAATAATTTTCCGTGTTAATCTTGGCGACCTTCATCACTCATTTCATAGAATGAAAACAAGAGCAGGTTCCCGAACTGCATTTTTAGACCAACTCAAAATATCCCTCGAAGAGTATATGGATAAAGACCTTTAGCCATTTCAATACAGTAATTTAAAAGCAGTACCCAAAACGTACTGCTTTTTCTTTTGCCCATATATGCCAATTGGCAAATGTAGGCAAAACTCCCTCACAAAATATCTCCAATACATTTAAACCCTTATCAAACAAGAGTTTTCCCTGTTTGCAAAAAAATTCAAAAAACTGCCAAACCAATTGGCAAGGCTTGGCAGACAAACACTACCACCCTTAGCAATTTTGCATTGTAAACATTATAGGATCAATGCGATGAAAATAATTACAATCGAAGAAGAAGCGTGGCAACAGCTAAACAGCCGTATCAATGCCATTGCCGATTACCTGAAAAAACAGGAAGATAAAAGCTATGATGACCTGTGGCTAAATAACCACGAGGTATGCCAATACCTGCACATCAGCGAAAAGACTTTGTGGCGTATGCGTACCAAAGGCGAAATAGCCTACTCCAAAATGTACGGACAATACTTCTACACCATCGGAGCAATTAAGGATATGCTTAATGCCAATGCCGTACAGAGCAGTGATGAGTTTGTACAGGAACTTATGGCAAAAGGTAAAAGCTATATCGAAAAAGGTAGACAATTGAAAACGGATAAAAAGTAGGTGCTATGAATATTGATAGAATGGAATTTTTGGCGTGGATGGAACGCTTGATAGGTCGCCTCGATATGCTGGGTGATAATATAGATGAGTTGCAAAAGAAACGCAACAGTATAGACGGAGAGGAATTGTTGGATAATCAGGATTTGCTTCAAATGCTGAAAATCAGCAACCGTTCCCTGCAACGGTATCGCTCCATCGGCAAACTACCCTATTATACTATTAGCGGCAAACTGTATTACAAGCTATCCGATGTGCATCAGTTCATAAGAGAGAGTTTTAATCCACCATCTGCAAAACTATAACGCCTTTGAGTGACAAACACTGCCTTTAAGTGCCACTTCGGGCAACGTAGTGAACGCTTCCTTTACATTCGGCGGTAAACTTTTAAAATTTTCATATTATGAGTGAAGAAACCACAAATAAACAGGAAATGCCCGAACAATTATCGGACATATTATTGGTACTGGACAAAGAAAAAATGAAAATCCAAGCCGTAAAGAGCATAGACGAAAACGGGAAAATGGAAACCGTTGACCCCACGAAGAAAAACCAAAACCAGTTTATGCGTGTGGACAAGAGTGGCGATTTCTTTTCCAACTTCTTTTCCAATTTTTTTAGCCAACTAAAGAACCCTACCAATTTTTCATTTTTCAAAGTGCCTGCACCTATCGCCGTTGAGAAAGCACAGGAAATGCAAAAGCAGGTAGATAAGCCAACTTCGGAAGGCGAAAAAGTGATGAAAGAACACGAAGTCAAAACCGCCACACAAGAGAATAATAAACAAGAAAATAAAAATGATATGGCAACAGCACAGACAACGCCGGATGTAAGCGAATACCGCTATAAGCCGGAGCAGATTGATTGGGATACAATGACCAATCTCGGATTAAGCAAGGAATACCTTGAAAAAAGAAACCTGCTTGAACCTTTATTGAAAGGTTATAAAACCAATGAACTCGTACCGATAGGGGTTAATCTTGGAGGTACTATTCTCCGCACAGACGCCCGACTGTCATTACAGCAAGCCGAAGACGGAAAAATTGTTGTGGGAATACACGGCATCAAAAAAGAGCCTAATCTGCATTTTGAGTTTTTTGGACACAAATTTACTGATGAGGACAAGAAAAACCTGCTCGAAACGGGCAATATGGGGCGTGTGGTTGATTTGAAAAATTCCAAGACTGGCGAACTAATGCCGTCCATTATCAGTATTGACAGGCTTACCAATGATGTCATTGCACTGCGAACGGATTTTATTAAAATTCCCGATGAGATTAAGGGTGTAAAACTCAATGATGAGCAAAAGCAAACCTTAATGGAGGGCAAACCGCTCAAATTGGAGGGTATGATTTCCACAAAAGGAACGGAGTTTTCGGCAACGGTACAGTACAATGCCGATAAACGCTATACCGAATTTCTGTTTGACCGCAGTAACTACAACGGACAAAAGCAAAACAACCAACAGAATAATCAACAAAGCCAACCACAGGAAGCTCCAAAAACATTTCGTGGCAAGGAACTGACCGATGATCAATACAAGGATTTCAAAGCGGGTCAAACCATATATATGGCAGGTCTGGTTGATAAGAAAGGGCAAACGTACAACGGTTACATCACGTTCAACAAAGACACCGGAAAAACTGGCTTTGAGTTTCCAAATCAATATAAAGAAAGAATGCAGCCAACCGAATCCCATAAAACGCAAACTGCGGTCAATTCGGAGGGCAAGACCAACGAAGCGACCAAAAATATCAACGAGCCTTTGAAGTCCGGACAGCAAACACCGAAAAATAAACAACAGCAGGAACAACAGGAAAAGCCCAAAGCACCTGCAAAGTCCAAAGGCAGAAAAATGTAGTAAAATATGAAAACAATAATTGCAGAAAAACCAAGCGTAGCAAGGGAAATAGCCGGACTTGTGGGAGCATCCGATAAAAAGGACGGCTACCTGACAGGTAACGGCTATTTTGTTACGTGGGCATTCGGTCATTTAATAGGATTGGGAATGCCCGAAGATTACGGGATTACGGGATTTGACAAAGCATCATTGCCGATACTCCCCAACCCGTTTTTACTGACCGTCCGGAAAGTGAAAAAAGACAAAGGTTATACCGCTGATGCTGGTGCGTCAAAGCAACTGAAAATAATAGACCAGCTTTTCAACCGTAGCGATAGCATTATTGTAGCTACCGATGCAGGACGTGAGGGCGAACTTATCTTTCGCTATATATACGAACACCTCAAATGCAAGAAACCGTTTGAACGGCTTTGGATTAGTTCGCTTACCGAAAAAGCCATCAAAAAAGGCTTTGACAACCTGAAAGACGGAAAAGCATTTGACGGGTTGTATCAGGCAGCACAAGGCAGAAGCCGTGCCGATTGGTTGGTGGGCATCAATGCTACACAAGCATTGAGCATTGCTGCAGGCAATGGAGTTTACTCGCTCGGAAGAGTACAAACACCCACACTCGCTTTGATATGCAAACGTTATTTGGAAAACAAAAATTTCTCGGTAAAGAAATATTGGCAGATACAGTTGTTGCATCACAAAGCAGGTATTGATTTTAAAAGCCTTTCTAAAACTAAATGGGAAGACCAAAAACTCGCCAATGATACGCTGAAATCCATTCAGCGAAGCGATACGGCAACAATTACATCGGTAGAAACAAAAAGCGTTACGGAGCAACCGCCTTTGTTGTTTGACCTTACAGGACTGCAAAAGGAAGCGAACAAAAAGCTTAACCTTTCTGCCGAAGAAACGCTGAACATTGCCCAAAGCCTTTATGAAAAGAAGTTTATCACTTACCCTCGCACCGGAAGCAAATACATTCCCGAAGATATGTGGGCAGAAATTCCCAATCTCGTGAGAGCATTGCAGGACAGGCAAACCTGCAAACAAGCTGTAACCAAAGTGAAATGGGGTCGTTTCAACAAACGTATCGTGAACGACCTGCGTGTTACAGACCATCACGGTTTGTTGATTACGGATAAAATACCGTCTGCCCTGAACGCAAAGGAAAATGCGGTTTATGATATGATTGCTTTTCGACTGCTCGAAGCTATTTCACAAGCCTGTATCAAGGAGATAACCGATATTGCTATACAGGCATTGCATTACGATTTTACGGCAAAAGGATGTAAAATTATTGAACCAGGTTGGCGTTCCCTTAAAGGGACTTTTTCGGATGATGATACCGAACCTGTACAGGATTTACCTGAACTGAAAAAAGGTGATGAACTCAAAATTAAGGAAGCCACCGTTTTGGAAAAGCAAACCAAACCGCCTGTGCTTTATACCGAAGCAGGGCTTTTGTCGGCTATGGAAAGTGCCGGAAAGGAAATCGAAAACGAAGAGGAACGGAAAGCCCTGCAAAATATCGGTATTGGTACACCTGCAACAAGGGCGGCGATTATCGAAACCTTGTTTACCCGAAATTATATCCAAAGGGATAAGAAATCCTTAATCCCAACCGAAAAAGGATTGCAGGTATATGAATTGGTTAAAGACCGAAAAATTGCAGATGTGGCAATGACCGCCGAATGGGAATTGGCTTTACAGAAAATCGAAAACAACGAAGCAGATGCAAGTGCGTTTCAAAAGGAAATGGAAACCTATGCTTCTACTATTACCAATGAGCTGTTGCAAACCTCCATTGCCAAAAGCAACCTGCCTAAACTTACCTGTCCGAAATGTAAAAGCCAGCAACTCATTATCCGTGACAAGATTGCCAAATGCCCTGATGAAAGATGTAATTGGGTACAATTCCGCAATGTGTGCGGTGTACAAATCGGCATAGGCGATATTGAAAGCCTTGTTAATAAAGGCAAAACCTCACTTATCAAAGGAATGAAAAGCAAAGCCGGAAAGAAATTCGATGCTTACATCGTGTTGAATGAGCAAGCCGATAGTTCCTTTGAATTTGAGAAAAGTAAAAATTACAAGAAGTAATGGAAAATAGACCTAACATTAGTACAACGGAAATCAGAAACCTGATTTATACCATACGTGGCAAGCAAGTAATGCTGGATAGCGACCTCGCTTCCTTATACCAAGTGGAAACAAAGAACCTCAACAAAGCCGTAAAAAGAAATATTGAAAGGTTTCCGGCTTCTTTTTGCTTTCAACTGACCGAAGAGGAAGCCAGCAACTTGAGGTTCCAAATTGGAACCTCAAGTTTGAACTACGGCGGAAGACGTTATTTGCCCTATGTTTTTACCGAACAAGGGGTTGCAATGGCTTCTGCCATACTCCGTTCAGATATTGCCGTTAAAGTCAGTGTTGAAATTATGGAAGCCTTTGTAGAAATGCGGCGTATGCTTACTAGCAATGCTTCTTTGTTTCATCGGTTGGATAAGATTGAACTGAAGCAATTAGAAGCTGACGAAAAATTTGAAGAGTTATTTAAGGCATTGGAAAGCGACAAGCTCCACAGCGAAAAAGGTATTTTCTATAACGGACAGGTTTTTGATGCCTACGCCTTTGTATCAGATATTATCCGAAGTGCCGGAAGCTCCATTATCCTGCTTGATAATTATGTGGACGATACGGTGCTGACCTTGTTAGGCAAACGCAATACGAATGTAACTGCCATCATCTATACCAAAAGCATCAGCACTCAATTACGGCTGGATTTGCAACGATATAACAGCCAATATCATCCGATTGAGGTTGAGGTTTTCTCCGATGCTCACGACCGATTTTTGATTATCGACGATACGGAGCTTTATCATATCGGAGCATCACTCAAAGACTTGGGCAAAAAATGGTTTGCCTTTTCACGAATGGATATTGAAGTTGGCAGGATGCTTCAAATCCTTAATCAACAATAAACCCTCCATTCAGAGGGTTTATTGTTATACTATAACTGTAATTGGGCTGTGATACTCTTATAATAAACTTTTAGTGCATCACGTTCATCTTTACCAACATAACTATTGTGAGCAACCAAACACCGTATTTTGTATAATTCATCAACCATTACATTCAACCAATGTTCATTCTGCTTAGGAAAATACTTCCCAAAAATTGTCCAATTCCCAACTATTATTTTTCCTAACTCAATAAAGTCGCAGTAAAATAAATCACTATTACCTCGAATGGGCAAATATTTACTTTCTTGTTCGCTTTTCTTTAGTTTATCTATGGTTTCTTGTACTTTTCGGGGAATATTTATTGTTTCAGTCTTCATAATTTCTTCAATAAATATTCTTAAAGAATTTTCAATACAATATAAATACAAATAGACTTCCGACATTTCTCGTCCTTTTTGTTGTATGTCTTGCGGCAAAAGGTTTAAATGCCCAAAGTTTACATTTTGTTGTATTTCCTCGATGCTATCTAATAGGGAATTTTCATCTGAAATTAGAGGGTAGAATATCTCATTAATATATTTTCTTCGTTCCGCATATCCTCCTTTTGCTTGCATTTCTCTTCTAAATTCTTGAAGAGTAAAGCAAATTTTAAATTCCTTTGGTTGGTTGGTTTGGAACTTCGCAGATTTATTCAGTTCACTTTTCAATCTTTTATATTCTGCTTCATTATCACTTGTTATAGTAACATCGGTAGATGCTCCTGTAAGTAGTATTTTTAAGCGTTCAATGTTTTCTGTATAATTCATTTACATAAATATTTTAGGTTATTCTTCTATACTATGTTCTTCTTCTGGAAGCATAAAATCAAGAAATAATAATTCTGCTTTAGCTTCATCATCTTCAAATTTCAAATCCCAGCGTTGCTCCATAAATTCTAATAATTTATTACCTCGGTCAAGTATAGCAACCGGGTTCCAAACATCATATCCAGACACTTCAATCTCTGAATGCGAACCGTCAGAATATCCTTGTCTTATTTTTTCCTTTCTGTCATTATATTTTGCTGTTTTCTTATCTTCAAAGCAATCATTTTGTAAACTTGAATTTATACTTTGCGACAATGGTAAAAGATTGCCCAATGTTCCCTGAAAAAAAGGATGAAAATTCTTTTTATATTCCTTAAAATTTTGTTTCCAATATTTATCTGTTGGTGTCTGTGGATAAATATGCTCAATAGAAACCTTATCTTTTTCGCTCTTAACAAACAGTTTCCAATCTATCTTTTGGCTTCCTCTTTGTCTAACTTTCTCCATTTCATATTCATATAAGAAATATCGAAGCCCATTCCAAGAATAGAAACCTCCTCCGCTTTTAAACTTCTTGTCAATGAACTTTTGAAAATAGGTATAATCAAAGTAGATTTCTTCAGAATTTTCAGGTGTATAAAAACAATAATCCATTCTTTCATTCAATCTGTGAATGATATTGTCAATTGTTAGTTCCCCATTTCGCAGTTGTCTTGCTGCACGATAAAATTCACTGTTTCTGTATGTTGAAAAAGCTCGGCTAAGCCTGAATGTAATAAAAATGAAACGCTCAATTGCTCTAAAGAGCTGAACTCTCTTATCAGGATTAACATTCTTACTCAAATAAGCTACTGTTACGAGTGGACGAAAATAGATTATACCAATTCTATTCAAACGGTCTATCCAAAGACTTTCCTGTGTGGTTAAGTCCGGATTATTTACAGGGTTATGGGTATTATACCAATGTACAGCGGCAGCCTTTAAGCTGTTCACATAATCTTCTATTTCTTTGGGAGAAAGTTGGGAACGCATAACAATTACTTCTTCTTCGCCGTTTATTTCAACTTCTTCTTGGTCGGTATCTTCATCCTCCCGAACTTCTTCAAACTCTTGCAACGAACTTATTTTCACCTCTGTTTTTGCATAAATATTTTGAGGTGTAAATTTCTGTTCCAGCAAAAAACGGATATAATCATCTCCTTTCTCCCTCGTGTATTGAAAGTACATTATCCAATGAGCCACTAAAAAATCATCATCATTAAGTGGATTTTTCTTGTTTCTCCCAAGTTGATAATAAACTTCTTTCCAAGCATCATTGATTTTTTCACGAAGAGAATTTCTCTCATCAGTTTTTAACTCCTTTTCATCATACAAAGTCGTCAAATAAATTAGCCTGTTTTTGAGAAGTTCCAAATTTGACAGCTTTTTGCCACGATTATTCATCGTTTCAAATGCTACGAAAACATCAAAATCGTCACTTATTTCGTAAACATTGAACATCAGGTTTTGCGTAACTTTTTTGAATAATGTTTCTATCTCGGTTAAACCGTATGTTTCAAAATAGTTTTGCAGATTTTCCTTGAAAAAATGCTTTGCATTTTCAAGATTGAGCGTGTAAAAAGTTTCTTGTACTGTTCCGCTATTTGGTTCTAAGAAAACCTTATGACGTAAATATTTAAAACTCGGATTATCGATCTCATAGCCAAACTTGTAGGTTGTAACAATAAACTGAGGAGGTTTTTCTATTACTAAATATTCTTCTTTAATAGCCTTTAAGCTAAAAGAGCCAAGATAAATTTCTTCATCTTTTTTGCCTTTGTTTTCCGGTATTGCTTTTAATTGTTCCGAAATGGCTTGAATGAAAATTACAAATGTTGTCAATCGCTGTTGCCCATCAACAATATGGAAAGGTTTAAATCCTCTATCTTCAATTAACCATCGTTCGTCATTCCAGTTATTCCAGATATTTTTATCGACTTTTTTCAAAGAGAGTAAACCTGTATAATGAAATCTATCGGCAGGAAGATTGACTAAATCTTCCCAAAAATCTTTCAGTTGTCTTGTTGTCCAAGCGTAACCACGCTGATAATCGGGTATTTTAAATATTCTGTCTTTAAAAATACTTTTTAAGGGTTCTAATTCATTCATTATTTAATGACCGTTCTTTAATTGTTGATTTTATCAATTATCAAAAATACAAATTAAACTCTTCGTTATTACGTGGTTTTACGCCAAATCCCGCCACTCAAAGCCAAACCCTGCCACTTCTGCAAAGGCTCTTATCTACTGCTATAATTTTAGGCTTCAAGTAAATTTCTAAACAAAATTATAGTATGGATACACAGCAAAAAGACCTATCGTATTTCAGATTACTACTGCAAGAATTATTAAACACGAGCTTTCCCGAAAAAGCCAACGACCAAAAGTTTATAGACCAGCGTTCTTCGTGGGCTGCCAATGCCTACGAGGGTGCTTTTCGTTCGGGAAATACCATTGAGCAATGCAACGAAATAGCCAATTATATCCTGTTTGAAAAACTGCATTTCTCCAAATTCGATACGGTTTTCCAAGTCGTATGCGATGAGTTTGATACCCTAATGGCAGACGAGGAATTGCGACCGTTCGCACTAAAAATGTTCCCTGTTTGTGAGGCTGTTTTTGCAAAGTATCAACTAACCGATGATTTCGCTTACGGGTATGAGTTTGACCTGCTCTACACCGAAATAACAGGAACCATCGCAATATGGATAGAGGAAAATGGGCTTCAGTAAAAAGCAACATCTCCAACAAAACATTGATGCCCTGCGAATTGCTTTTAAACTGGAAAAGGAGAACCGTCAAGCCACCGTAGGTGAAAGACTGCTAATGATGCAATACAGCGGATTTGGTGGTCTTAAATTCGTGCTGAACCCCATAGCGGAAGAAATAGACATCAACAATTGGAGAAAGACGGAACACGACCTGTTCCCAATCACGCAGGAACTCCACCAGCTACTCAAAGAAAATTCCGAAGACGATAAACAATACCGCCGATATGTGGATAGTATGAAAAGTTCCGTACTGACGGCTTTTTATACGCCTCCACAGGTTATAGATGCTATTTCTGCATCCCTGCGTGAAAGCGGTCTGAACATTCAGAAATTCCTCGAACCCTCCGCAGGTATCGGTTCATTTGTTCAATCCTTTGCAGAGAGCCAAACCGAAGTTACAGCCTATGAAAAGGATGTGCTGACAGGAAAAATTTTAAAACAGCTTTATCCCGAAAGCAATATCCGTGTGAGTGGCTTTGAGGAAATCCCCGAAAAGGAACACAACACCTATGATGTTGTTGCCAGCAATATCCCCTTTGGCGATACTTCCGTCTTTGATTTATCCTATTCCCGAAGTAAGGATAGTGCAAAAGTACAGGCTGCCCGAAGCATTCATAACTATTTCTTTTTGAAAGGAACCGATATGCTCCGTGAGGGTGGCTTGTTGGCTTACATCACTTCACAGGGCATTCTGAATAGCCCAAAGAATGAGCCGATACGCAGGGCGTTAATGCAGGATAATAATTTGGTTTCGGTTGTGCGGCTGCCAAACAATCTGTTTACAGAATATGCAGGTACAGAGGTTGGAAGCGACCTGATAATCCTGCAAAAGAATACGGCAAAACAAAGCCTGAACGAAACGGAAGAACTATTTTGCCAAAGCAGGCAAACCAAATACAATACGCCAAGCAATGCTTACTTTCAGAATGGTACAAGGGTCATACATACCGACCGTAAGATAGATACCGACCCTTACGGACAGCCCGCAATTATCTATATCCATAAAGACGGTGTTGCCGGAATTGCCAAAGATTTGAAAATGATGCTTTCCGATGATTTTGGAAAGCACCTGAATGTGGATTTGTACAAAGGCGAACGGAACGATGAGCCAATCGTACAAATTCCGGTACAGCCAACGCCTCCGGTCATTGAGCGTGAAATCATTCAGCCGGAACAACCTCGTTTTACGCAAACAACCATAGTAAAGGAAAGCTCACAGGAAAAGCAGTTAAGCATTTTCGACCTGTTTGAAAATGTGAGCGAACCTGTAATGGCAGTTGCTCCACCCAAAAGAACCACGCAAGCCAAAAGACAAACCGCTAACAAAAGACGAGGTGCGATAGGTCGCCAAACTGACCTGTTCAGTTCTGCTACGCAACAGCCTTACACACCTCCGGTTTCAAACGGTACTACAAACGGAACAACGGCTACCAATAGTAATAAACAAGAAGTTATTGGCGATTTGTTTTCGGGTATCAACGGGAATGGCCAAGCTGATAAGCCAGCCGTTCCCGATACCATTCCCGAACCTGCTCCTTATAGTGGCAAGTTGCAATCGTTCCACCGAAACGATTGCCTTGTGGTGGATAATGGTTGGGTAGGTCATCTGCAAGATGTAGATACAGCAGACGGTACGGCTGTTTTCCACCCGCTGCAATTACCAACCTCACAGAAAGCAAGAGCCGAAGCGTACATAGCGGTACGGGATATATACCAAGAGCTTTACAATAAGGAGGCAAATTTTCAGACCGAACACAAAGAAGAAAGGGAAAATCTTAACCGCTTATACGATGCCTTTGTAAAAAGGTACGGAAACCTCAACAGTGCCGATAATGTCAAGCTCATTAAAACGGATAGTTCCGGTAAGGAAATCCCTTATTTGGAGCGTGTCGTTGGCGGTGTGGTACACAAAGCGGATATATTCAGCCGCCCTGTAAGTTTTTCTACCGTAACCATAGCAACGGACAATCCCGAAGAAGCATTAGCGGCATCCCTTAACAAATACGGAAGCGTGGATTTGGGCTATATGTCCGAAATAAGCGGAATGCCTGACGATGCTTTGAAAGAAGCCTTGAACGGTCGTATTTACTACAATCCATTGCAAAAGGAATATGAAATATCCGAACGCTGGATTGCGGGCAATGTGGTGGAGAAAGCAGAGGACGTAAGAACCTACATCGAAAACAATCCTGATGATGCCCAGGCTAAAGCAAGCCTTACGGTATTGGAGGAAGCCCGACCAAGACGTATCGAATTTGAGGAACTCGATTTTAATTTGGGCGAACGCTGGATACCCACAGGCATTTATGCCCGATTTGCTTCACATCTTTTTGATACGGACGTACTTGTTCATTATTCTGAAAGCTCCGACGATTTTTCAGTAAAGTGCGACCGTAAGAATTTACACATATGGGAAAAATATGCTGTCAAAGCCGAAAGCAGAACGTTTGACGGGATTGCTTTACTAAAACACGCCCTTGTCAATACCACACCGGATATTACCAAGAAAATCAAGGTTGGCGACCAAGAGGTCAAGGTACGGGATATGGAAGCCATACAAATGGCATACACCAAGATTGACGAAATCCGTACCGCATTTACCGAGTGGCTTCACGCCCAAAACGATGAGTTTAAAAACAGGCTGACCGACCAATACAACGATACGTTTAATTGCTTCGTCCGCCCCAACTATGAAGGAACACATCAGGATTTTCCGGGATTAGACCGTAAAGCATTGGGCATTAAAGACCTGTATTCGAGCCAAAAGGACACCGTTTGGATGATAAAACTCAATAACGGTGCTATCTGCGACCACGAAGTAGGTGCAGGAAAAACCCTTGTGATGTGTGTGGCAGCACAGGAAATGAAGCGTTTGGGTTTAGCCCACAAGCCTATGATTATCGGGCTGAAAAGCAATGTTCACGAAATTGCCGAAGCCTACCGCACTGCTTATCCACACGCTAAAATCCTGTTTCCTGGCAAAGAAGATTTTACGCCCCAAAAACGCCTGCGGATTTTCGGGGATATTAAAAATAACGATTGGGATTGTGTAATCCTTACACACGACCAATTCGGAATGATACCCCAAAGCCCCGAAATACAAAAAGAAATCCTTGAAATAGAATTGGACAGCGTAGAGCGTAACCTCGATGCCCTACAATCGCAAGGCAAGGAAGTGACCAGAGGAATGCTTGCCGGAGTAATCAAGCGGAAAGAAAACCTCGAAGTAAAGCTCAAAACCCTACAACACGATATTCAAAACCGCAAAGATGATGTGGTGGATTTTAAGATGATGGGTATAGACCATTTGTTCGTGGACGAAAGCCATCAGTTCAAAAATCTGATGTTCAATACAAGGCATACACGGGTTGCCGGATTGGGCAATGTGGACGGTAGTCAAAAGGCAATGAACCTGCTCTTTGCTATCCGTACCATTCAGGAACGCATCAATGCGGATATGGGAGCAACTTTCCTTTCGGGTACAACTATCAGCAATTCATTAACGGAATTGTACCTGCTGTTCAAATACCTGCGACCAAGAGCAATGGAAAAGCAGGGTATTCATTCTTTTGATGCGTGGGCAGCTATCTATGCGAGGAAAACAACCGATTATGAGTTTTCAGTCGCTAACAATATCGTGGCAAAAGAGCGTTTCCGATACTTTATCAAAGTGCCGGAGCTTGCCCAATTCTATTCTGAAATCACGGATTACCGAACAGCAAAGGATATAGGCATTGACCGCCCGAATAAGAACGAGGTGCTGTATAACATACCACCTACTCCAGACCAAGCTGAATTTATCCAAAAACTAATGGAGTTTGCCAAAACAGGAAATGCGGAACTGTTGGGCAGACCAAAGCTAAGTGCCAGCGAAGAAAAAGCAAAGATGCTTATTGCTACGGATTACGCCCGTAAGATGTCGCTCGATATGCGAATGGTAAGCGGTGCTTATGAAGACCATCCAGATAATAAGGCTTCGCATTGTGCCAATAATATTGCTAAGTATTATAACCAATACAACGCACAGAAAGGAACACAATTCGTTTTCTCTGATTTAGGAACCTACAAGCCGGGCGAATGGAACGTGTGCTCCGAAATTAAACGTAAGCTCGTGGAAGACCACGGTATACCTGCGAATGAAGTCCGGTTTATTCAGGAAGCCAAAACGGACAAGCAACGTAAGGAATTGATTAAGGGAATGAACGAGGGTAAAATCCGTGTGCTGTTCGGTTCTACAAGTATGCTGGGTACGGGCGTGAACGCACAGAAAAGAGCCGTTGCCGTTCATCATTTAGATACCCCTTGGCGACCGAGCGACCTTGCCCAAAGGGATGGCAGAGCTGTTCGTAAGGGCAATGAGATTGCCAAGTTTTTTGCAGATAACAAAGTAGATGTAATCATCTATGCCGTAGAAAAATCACTGGACAGTTATAAGTTCAACCTGCTGTACAATAAACAGCTATTTATTGACCAATTAAAAAACAATAATCTCGGTAAACGTACCATTGACGAGGGCAGTATGGACGAAAAATCGGGAATGAACTTTTCGGAATATGTGGCTATCCTTTCAGGAAATACAGACCTGTTGGACAAAGCCAAATTAGAAAAGCAGATTGCAGGACTGGAAAGCGAAAAGCAAGCGTTCAACCGTTCTAAATTCAGTGCTAAATACAAGCTACAAGACTTTACGGAATTGCTGGAAGCCTCCCAAAGTAGGTTAAACCGAATGAGCCTTGATTGGGAAAATTTACAGCAACGCATACAAAAGCGTTCTGACGGCACTATCGCAAACCCTGTTCAGTTGGACGGCTTACAGCCCAATGCGGATATAAAACAAATCGGAGCGAAACTCAACCAGCTTGCGGATAAAGCCCGCACCGGAGGTCAGTATGAAGAAATAGGAAGCCTGTATGGATTTACCTTATTGGTTAAAACCGAAATATCCGAAAAAGAGGGCGTAGATATTCGGGTAAACCGCTTTTTGGTACAGGGAGAGGGCAATATCAAGTACACTTACAACAATGGTTTAATGGCGAAAGAACCCGAAACCGCATCATTGAACTTTTTGAGGGCATTGGAAAAATTGCCCGGCTATATTGACCAGGAACAAAAGAAGATTACTGAAATTAAAAAAGACCTGCCTATACTTCAGGAAGTAGTGGGCGGAACGTGGTCTAAGGAAAGCCGATTGAGCGAACTTAAAACGGAACTGGCTGCCGTGGAACGAAAAATACAGTTATCCATTACCCCTGACTTAAAAAATCAGGAGACTGAGCACCATGAGGAAACCATTAATATTAATGATTTACAAGGGAATTCTGTACGATTACGGACAATGTAGCTGTATCTGTAAACAAAAAATAGCTACCCTAAAAAAGATAGCTAATTTTTTTATTCTTTTTGCACCAGATGTTGTAAGTCAGGATCATTCTTAATCCTTTCCAACTCACTTTCGATAATATGAACGATATCCAGTTTTATTTGTCTATAATTAGCCTCAATGTCCCGTTTCATATTGTCTTCACCGTTTTCATCAACAAAGGATAATATTTCTGGTATCTTCTGATAGGCTTTGGTTTCGACAGCTACCTTGTCATTGTCCACCACGATTTCAGCGTGGAATATCTTTTGCTCGATACGCTCGTCAAAGTTATCAGATACCGAACCCACGAACATACCTTGTGTAAGTGTTGAGATTTTAGAAGCTGGTATCAAACTATCCAACTGCGTAGAAATTGAAGTTGATTTGTCATTTCGGTTGATGGTCATACTTTGGCGTTTCTGTAATACCTTTCCGAAGCGTTCCGAAAGACTTTTTGCCGTTTCGCCAACCACCTGACCACTGAATATATTACCAACCGTGTTCTGTATTACCTTGCTCTCTTTGTCGCCGTAATCCCTCGTTAACTGTGAAAAGTCCTGAAAGCCCAGGCACACAGCCACCTTGTTACTTCTCGCCGTTGCGATAAGATTATCCAAGCCCCTAAAATAAATTGTGGGCAACTCATCTATGATAACAGAACTCTTTAGCTGTCCTTTTTTGTTGATGAGTTTTACAATTCTTGAATTGTATAACCCTAATGCTGCGGAGTAAATATTTTGACGGTCGGGATTATTGCCAACGCATAAAATCTTTGGTTCCTTTGGGTTGTTGATGTCCAACGAAAAATCATCTCCGGTCATTACCCAATAAAGGCTCGGAGAAATCATTCTTGACAAAGGGATTTTTGCCGATGCAATCTGCCCCTGCAACTGGTCTTGGGCTCCGCCTTGCCAGGCATCGAGAAAGGGAGATAAATAATTCTCTAATTCATAATAAGAGGTCAAAATCGTAAATACGTCCGAATACTTTTTATTGAGTAATTCAATGGCGTGGGGAAAGGTGCAATATTTACCATCCTCATAAATTTTCAGATACCAAATTATTGCTGCAAGCAAGATAATTGGACTTTCCACGAAGAAATCCCCTTGCTTCTGTATCCACGACCTGTTGAGGTTTAACATTATCGTATAAGCCGCTTCGTAGGCATCTGAAATATCCGTCATAAAGTCGGGATTTAATGGATTACACCTGTGGCTCTTTCTTGGGTCGTCAAAGTTAATCACGTAGAATTTCGGATGAACTTTGTACTTATCCCTGTTCTTCAGTAAATGATTGTAAGCAATCGTAGATAGGTCGTCAAACTTGAAATCGTAGATGTACATTGAGAAGCCTTTCTCAATCTGCTGTTTGATATAATTGTTTACAATGGCATACGATTTTCCGGAACCTGGAGTTCCCAACACAATCGTTGCCCGAAAAGGATTGACGATATTAATCCAGCCATCATTCCATTTGTTCTTGTAATAAAACTTGGTAGGTAGATTGACCGAATACTCGTTTTCCATCAGTTTGGTTTCCTGCTGAAAACTCTCATTTTCATTATTGAAAACATCGTCCATCAGGTTAGTACGGAGCAATCGGCTCATCCATACTCCAGCTACCATTAAGGCGATATAACCTAAACTTGTGGTAAGTATATACAGAAATGTAGCTGTGTTCAGTGGTAGCTTTAAGAGAGGAAAGTTCAGAAAGAAAAGGACAAAGCCGATAGCTAAAGCCACATAGATTTTAGACCAGGTTATCTTTTCGTTTTTAACGCCCTTAGTACCCAAACAGCTTAATGCCAATAATACTAAAGCAAAAACTTTCGTATATAGTGTATGTGAAAACAGTCCGGCGGTACGCTGAAAATTGCTTAATATTTTGTTGATGATTTCTAACGTCCAGCCACGTTCTATAAAGAAACCGTAGCAAAACCAATACAAGTGCATCAATACTATAATGATGCTTACTGCTCGCATAAAAGCCATAATCTTTGCAAGCCCTCTTAAATCGTCTTCTCCCTGCATTTTTATAAATTTTTAAATGTTCGGGCGTGAATTTATGAGCTATATAGTGTGACTGTGAGATTGTGGCAGTCAAAGGCAGTACGTGGCAGTGTTTGGCTGAATATAACTACTGACCTCTTTTGCGTTTCCGCTTTTTCTTCATTTTGTTGGCAAAGTCCGCTTCATCGTAATCTTCTCCCTGTGCTTCGGGAATGAGCAAACCACCAAAGGCTTCAATCAAACCGTCGTCTTTCTTATTGGTATCATCAAATTCAAACATAGGGTGCGGTTGCTCTGATGTTAATTCCTCTCTGTCCTCTAAACGGGATATTTTTTCTTGTGGCTCGTCCAGCTCTTTGATGTCGGGCTTGATGTTATTGTTCCAATAATCATTAAAGGTATTGGCAGAAAGTTCCTTTGCTAACCGTGAGCCATTCCAAACGGTTTTTGAATTGTGGTCTATGAACGTCATACCGTAGATACGTCCGGTGTCGTTTCTGCGAACCACCACGTTAATACCTTGCTCGCCCAACTGCTTCTTAAAGCTCAATTCATTATCCGTAGATTGCAGGGCAATGGTAACGGCTGTTTTTAACGTCTGCTTGGTCGGGTGGTCTTTCAAAGCCGTTTTGCATTTCGCAAAATGCAATTCCAATGCTGGTAGCCCTGCATTCTTTCCGAATAAGGAAGCCTTAAACGGATTTCCTGCTTTTTCGCCTTTTTCATTCAACGGAATATACAGCAAACCTTGCTGTGGTTTTCCCTGCAATTCGCCCTCCACTTTCTCGGTGGTAATATTGAAAAGAGAAAGCAAAGCATTGTATTCTCCCAAAGTCTGATATTGATAATAGTTCGGCAGGTGTCGGACAACGGATGCAATCTGACTTTTTACATCGCCTTTACTGTAATCCACAGGGTGGAAAATTTTATCGTTCTGGCTACGCTCTTTATCTGTTGCAGGTATCAAATGGTGTTGTTTTTCGAGTTCACGGCAGATGTTCATCGACCGCATTTTCTCGAATTTGTCCGAAATCTTTTTTCCGTTTTCGTCCACACAAACCGACACGATATGGATATGGGTACGGTCAATATCGGTATGCTTAAATACCACAAAAGGCTGTTCGCCATATCCCAACTCCCGCATATACTGCTGTGCCATTTCCCGAAACTTATCATCGCTAACGGTATCTTTCGGGTCGGGATTGAGCGAAATATGCAGGGTATGTTTCTCTGTATTTTGATTAGCTAACAGATAAGGAGCAAAAGATTGTGCTAATTGTGCAACGGAATACTGCCCGTTTGCCGTTTCAATTATCTTATTTGCAAACAGAATTTGTCCGTTTTCTTTCTCTACTTTCAGATTATTATACGCCAATGCTCCGTATAAATTTGCACTTCTTCCTATTTTCGCTATCATTACTACCGCTGTTTTTTGAGGTATTTTTTATCGAACTCTTCGGTTATCTCCACCACTTTTTTGAACAATTCGACCATTTCTGCCGTCTGTTTTTCCAATTTATACAGGTATGCCGATGCTTTTTTCTCCGAAAAATTCTTGTACAACAGCTTTACAATCTGATTATAGTTTACCCCGATTGAGCGGAACTGACTGTGAAACGAAGTCAGCCGCATATAGAAATCAATCGTTCCTTTGTCGATATGTACCGATTTTATCGTCTTATTGAAGATACAGGACGTTATAAAATGTGCCTTTACCTGCATACCTGATTTATCAAAGAGAGCAAGAAAACGGGCGTGTTCCTCCTCGGTAAAGGAAATCGTGTAGCGGATTTTCGCAGGGTCGTTTTTAAGCGGTCGCCCTGTCTTTTTCAACTGCTTTTTGCTGTTCTCATTCATCACTAATCCATTTTTAATTCACACAAAAACGCCGACTTCGGAGGACGTTTTCTGCTCCCTGCAAGGGCAAGTTGTTTTGAGCATCCGAAAAGTTTTCGAGATGCTCAAAACACAACTTGCCGTGTTCCGGTGAACACAAAAATCCGCCCTGCGGGACGGATTGATTTTAACAGGGAAAAATGGCTCGATGCCGTTGTTGTTAAACTCCGTTTTGTCATTTCGATTTTGCATAAATCAGTTAATAAAATTCATTTTACAAAGTAAAGCCCTCTTTCTGAAAGCATTGCAGTGTAACAGCGTGCCAAACACTGCCTTTGAACGCCAAACACTGCCACCAGTGTACAACAAGGAAAATAACATTGGTTCTTTGTATCAGATTTCAGGCAGGAACGCTATCAGACCATCATTCAGATCGGATAGACATCATTCAGAAATGCAGACCATTCTGCAAGCCGGATTGCAAGATTGCAAGACTGCAAGAAAGCAAACGTGATAGACTGACGGCAGGCAATCACGCAAGACAGGCTTCCTGAACGTATGCAGGTTTGCAGGAGTACAGGAATGACGGTTATCCTGATTGAGAGCAAACAGGAACGGGTGCAGTCCTGCCGTATTGCAGAGAGGCAGACAGTCACAAGTTCAGTCAAGCAAGATGGCTGGCTATCCTGCAAGGAAGCCGGAACGAAATCAGGAATGACTGACAGTCATTCCGCAGGACGGAATGCCTGCAAGAAAGTAGCAACTTTAAATTTTTAAGATATGGAAACAAAAAAGAAACCGCTGTTCATTGCCTTTTCCTCTCAAAAAGGCGGTGTTGGCAAAAGCACATTTACGGCACTTGTAGCAAGCCTGCTCCATTACCGGATGGGCTACAATGTAGCCGTGTTGGATTGCGATTATCCGCAGTACAGTTTATTGAAAATGCGTGAAAGGGACTTGAAAGCCGTAAGGGAAAACGAACACTTTAAGCGGATTGCCCACAGGCAGTTTATGACCATTAATAAGAAAGCCTACACGATAGAGCAATGCAAAGCGGAAACCGCTTTGAGTGAAGCCGATAATTTACTCCGTTCCTCAACCATTCCGTTTGATGTGGTTTTCTTCGACCTGCCGGGAACGGTCAATTCTGCCGGAATACTTCATACCCTTATGGGAATGGATTACATTTTTTCGCCTATCACGGCTGACAGGGTTGTCGTGGAAAGTACACTGAGCTTTACACAGGCTCTTACGGATATTATAATGAAAAACGGGGGAAGCACCATTAAAGGCATCCACCTGTTTTGGAACCAGGTGGACAGGCGTGAAAAGTCGGAACTCTATGATTTGTACGGCAAATTCATAGCGGATTTGGGTTTCTCCCTGATGAAGATTTATGTAACGGACAGCAAGCGTTTCAGAAAAGAAAGCGAAGCGATGGAAAAAACGCCTTTCCGTTCTTCTTTACTACCGCCCGATCAAAGGCTGATGGCTGCTTGTCAGTTGGATTTATTTGTCCAGGAATTTTTAAGAACCATTGAACTGTAACGATTATGGAAAAAGGAAATAAAAAAAGAAACAGCCCTGAAATTGACGAAGAATATGTGATGTCATTAATGGCTGGCGGTGTCCGCAAAGAGGGAATGAAACAGCCACCCGCCGAGACGCCCAAAGAGCCTGCCAAAGAGCCTGCCAAAGAGGAAATCAAAGAAGTAGAAATTGCTAAAGAAGAGGTCAAGGATCAAATACAGGAGAAGCCTGTGCAAAAAGAGCGAACAAGAGCCAGAAAAAATTCAGACAGTACCTACGGTGAACGTTTTCTCAATACGCACTCAATGGAAAAGCGGGGCGACAAGAGCATCTATATCCGGCAGGAATACCACGAACGCCTTTCCCGTATCGTACAGGTTATCGGGAAAGATAAGATACCGCTGTATGCTTACCTCGATAACATTCTCGAACATCATTTTGAACTGTTTGAGAAAGCAATTACCGATGATTTTAACGAGAAATTTAAACCCATTTTTTAAAGCATCTGATTATGAAAAATACAAACAAAAAAACAGACAAAGCCTTACGCACGGCTCAATACAAATCCACTTTCCTTACACCTACAGAGTTTATGGCAAGGAAAGGGAAAACGGTATATATCAGCAAAGAGTTTCATCAGAAACTGAACCTGCTTGTATTTATGCTCGGTGGTGGCAAGCTGACCCTTGCCGATTATTTACAGAATTTGCTTCAGCATCATTTTGATGATTTCGGAACGGAAATGAAAGAGCTTTATGGTAAAGCAGATAAACCAACTTTTTAAAAATTATAGCGATGAACAACAATAGAAAAAACCAGAAAAATATAGAGTGGAAAAACCTTTATCCCTCTCTATTCCTCATCAACCGCTTTCCGTCAGGACGGCACGGAAAAGTAGTGTACATACGCCCCGAATACCACGAACGTTTGCTCCGCATTGTACAGGTGTCAAGAGAAGAAAAAGCCACGCTTTACTCATTAATAGACAACATTCTTGAGCATCACTTCAAGGAATTTGGCGAAGACATCATCGATTATTACAACAAACAGAACAAACCAATTTTTTAGCGATGGAAATAGTAATTGTAGTATGCCTGCTGATAGTTATTGCCCTGCTTTTGCAGGACAAGATTGTCATTAAAAGAAAGTCGGAACAAAAGCCGAAACAGGACCCGAAACTGCCCGATATTATGGGGCAACCAAAGCCCGTAAGAAGCCAATCCCTGCCAAATACTGCCAATGAAAGCCAGATAGCGGAACCGGAGGTAGATATTGATAATTTAGACATCGAATACGACACAAATGAAAACGTAGGTATTCAACAAATTCCGCAGGAAGAACTGGACGAGGTGTTCAGTAATAATGTACCCGATTTGGCAGAGGAAGAAGAAGATTTGAACAGGTACAGAACTTCCGGTAGCGATGACGGTTTTGCCCAGGGGGTTACCTTTGAAGAACTAAACAGCGTGGGGGTGTTGCTCCAAAAAGAAACATTGGAACCAGCCCAAAAGGAAACAGCGATTGATATAGTTCAAAGATTACAGGGAACCGAATTATTTGCTCTACTCGAAAGTTCAATGCAAGGTGCTTCCAAAAAGATTGCCGAGCTTCTGGACAGCACACTTTCATCATCTGATACCGAAGCCGGTTCTTCCAATTTGCGGAAAAGTGATTTAAGTGATTTTGATATTGGGGAGTTTGTATAGGAAATATTTACGTTTGTCAGAAATTGTAGAAGCAAGAAAACTGAAGTTTTCTTGCTTCTTTTGTTTCTACAATCATGATAAAAATGGTTTTAACGAAAAAAAAATCGCCAAAAATTTTGACGATAGAAAAATAGTCACTATATTTGACAAAATTTTTATCGTCAACTATGAGTGAGCAAGATATATTTTTAAGAAACAATACGGGGAGCAAATCTAAGTCTGCGATAGTAGATGGGTTTGTTGTACGAACAAATGAGTTTGATTATATCAAAGACATTTTAGTGAATGGAGATATTAAAAGTAAATCTTTAAACACTATTATTATTGGACAGCGCGGTGCTGGAAAAACAACATTAATGCATAGACTGAATTACGCTATACTTGATGAAAAGCTGCTGTCGGATATCTACCTTCCTATTATGTTCTCGGAAGAACAATACAATTTATCTGATCTAACGAATCTTTGGGAGGCTATAGCTATGGGAATTGATGATAATTTTTATAAGGAAAAACTATCTGATTCCATTGAGAAGATTATTGACACGGAAGAAGATTATGAAAAAGCATCATTTAGTTTTTTGCAAAAGTTTCTGAAGTCAAAAAACAAAACGGCCATTCTTTTTATCGAGAATGTTAACTTTTTTTTAAAGAAGCTAAATGAATACGAAAAAAAGCGACTTAAGTCAATTTTAACCTCTGAATCTCATTTTAGGATAATAGGTTCTTCAACTTCTTTCAATGATGGAACAATTGACTTTGGCGATCCATTTTATAAGTTTTTTAATACGGTGCAATTGGATGGGCTGAATCAACAAGATTGCGAAAAACTTCTAATAAAAATTGGTCAACAATATGGAGAGGAGAATCAGATTAAAGAGATTATTGAGAATTACCCCGGTAGAGTTGAAGCGTTAAGAAGATTAACTGGAGGTGTACCAAGAACAATCTCTTATCTTTTTCAGATTTTTTTAGATAATGAAAATGGCAAGGCTATTAAAGACCTTTATCTTCTTATAGATACATTAACACTATTATATAAGTCTGAGTTAGATCAACTTTCAACTCAACAACAGAAAGTAATTGATGCTATAGCTAGAAAATGGGACGCGATTTCTGTTAAAGAAATCGCAAAGCGGACTAGATTGGAAAGCAAAAATATATCATCGATACTATCATATCTAGAAAAAAATCAATTGATTGAGAAGGTGCCTACTTCTACAAAGAATCATTTATATAGAATAAAGGAACGCTTTATGAATATTTGGTACTTAATGAGGTTTGGAAGAAAACATGATAAGGAAAATGTGATATGGCTAGTTCGATTTTTTGATGCTTGGTGTGACGAAAGTGAGCTAACTAAAAGACTTAAAAATCATATTAGCAACCTTAAAGATGGTAAGTATGACGCTGTTGCTGCAATAGATATGGGTAATACATTTTTATCTTGCGAGAACATCCCGGAGAATTTAAAGGAAGAATTGATTAGTACTACTAATTCTATCTTACCAGACAGAATATTAAAAGGGGCAAAAACTGCTGAAAAGGATGTATTAGATGACATTAAAAAGCTCTTAAAAGATGAGCGTTTTGATGAAGCTGTTAGTCGACTCAACGATGTAGAAAATAAAGATATTGATTATTTCATGTTAGCTACATCTGTTTATTTAATGCAAGGAGATCATGAAAAAGCATTAGACGCAGCAAAATCAGCTTGGAATTTAGATGATCAAAATACATTTACATCCACCACATTAGGAGTTATTTATGACATGCACCTAAATGATCCTGATAAAGCTATAGAATATTATGAGAAGTCATTGACATTACCACATCCTCATCCATATGCTGCTAATAGGTTAGGTAGTATTTATAAAAAGAGAAAGGATTACGAGTCAGCGATAAAATATCATAAACAAGCTGTGACAAAGAATTTTAAACAGTCATTGATTTCCTTAGGAAATATTTATTTAGATCTTAATGATTTTGAAATGGCAGAGAAATATTTTAGAGATGCTGTAGAGGCTAAATTAGATAAATCTAATACTGCTTTGGCAAAATTGTTTTCTAAAATGAAAAAGAAAAAAGATGCTGAGATAGCTCTTTTGAATGCGGTTAAGGAGAACGAAGAGGATAGTAATATTAATCTTGGAAGACTCTACATGTTTAAAAGCAAACCAAGTTTCAAAAAAGCGGAGGAGCAATTTAAATTAGCCATTGACAAGGGAGAAATTGATGGGTATACTCAATTAGCAAGATTATATCTTAGACAGAAACAAAACGACATGGCAATTGCTGTTCTTGAAAATGGAGTATCACATAATGATGCTGAATCAGCACATCAGTTGGCTCATCTCTTTCACAGAGAAGGGCTGTTTGAGAAGTCGGATAAAATGTTTGAGAAAGCAATAGAATTAGGCGATACTTCTGTGATAGGATGTTGGGTACAGAGCATCTATAGATCTAAGAGAAATAATAGGAAAAAATTCACAAAAGAGTTGCTTGAAAAATACAAACCAGACGATATAAATAGTCGCTTTGAGTTACTTTATGCTAAAATACTATTGTGGAACGACAATTTGACGGAAGCAATAGGCATTGTAAAAAAGCAAGCTGCCATTTTACATAACAGCACTGATGATGATAGCTATGCTCACAGAAATATTTCAGAACTTGTAGAATTTTTCCTGTTACTGATTGCTAAAAGAGAATATGATATTGCTTTAGATATGTTTAGTGATAATAATGATTTGGATCTTAGAACTATGCTGAAGCCTATATATTACCTAATGATGAATGAGCTCAAGGAAGATTATCCAATGGAATACCTTAAGGCTGGTAAAGAGCTAACAGAAACTATTAATGATTTAAAAAAGGAGGTGGAAAATTTGAGAAAAAAATAGAATAAAAACGTAAAAAAAAATATTAGAGAAATTTAAGCATAGTTTAAGAAATGCGACAACTTAAACTATGCCTACTGTTTCTTTCAAGTGTCCACTTATGAGAATGGATAAATGATATTGTGATTGGAATAGCACAAAAGTAAACAAACTTGTTATTTGTGCAAATATAATTGTCATTTTCTTTTCTTATAGTGGTCAATGATCGTCTGGCTTTGCTAATGTTTATGCTAGGACTACCATTTTTATAAAATTAGGTAGACGATAATGATAAAAGTATTAATTAAATAAAAAAGAAAATTAAATGGCAAACGCTACTATTAAGTATTACCCAGTTGGTAATGGAGATACCTCTCTAATTACTTTGGAAGACAAAACAACCATTGTGGTTGATTGTAACATCAGGAATTGTGACAACGACGAAACATATGATGTTAAAAAAGATTTATTGCAAAGCTTGCAGTATAGTAATGGTATACCCTATGTTGACGTATTTATCTTAACTCATGGTGATCAAGATCATTGTAGAGGCTTTAAAAAGCACTTCTATCAAGGAGCTCCCGAAAAATATTCAGAAAGTGATAAGAAGGAAGGGCTTATCAGAGTAGACACAATGTGGTTTTCTCCAATGATTGCTGAGGAACATACAAATGATGATGAAGATGCTTACCAAAAGGAAGCAGAACGCCGGCTTTCACTACATCGAAGCAAAGACCCTAAAAAGGATAATGCAGGAAATAGAATTAAGATTATCGGGTATGACGGAAGTACAGATTATAAAGACTTAGATCATTTAAGAGCTAAACCAGGAGACATAGTAGACCGCTTTAATGACCGAAATCAAGTATTGTTTTCAATATTCATACATGCCCCCTTCAAGGAACATCTTGAAGCATTAGGTGACGATAAAAAAAATTCAACGAGCATTGTGTTTCAAGCGAGATTTAAAAAGACATCTTATCAGCAAGATTTCTCAACTCTTGCAATGTTTGGGGGGGATTCTGATCACACTTCATGGTGTATTATTTTAGAAAAAACTAAAAAGTACAAAAATGAACATGCTTTGAAATGGGATTTATTTCTTTCTCCTCATCACTGCTCTTGGTCATTCTTTAACGATAGGCCACAAGAAGAAAATCCTGATCCGAAAGATACTTCATTGGAAGTTTTAAACTACAGGAGGAATAATGCAAAGGTTATTGCATCAAGTAAAAAAATCTTAAATGACGAGGATAATCCACCTCATTATGAGGCTAAACGCGAGTATGTTAAAAAAGTAACGGATGGAAATTTTCTGAATACTACTACGTATAACATAGTTAACAAGATTCCGCAACCAATCGTGTTTGAGGTTACTTCTCAAGGAATAGTAAAACCTAAGCAGGTTGAGGGTTCAGCTAAGGTTGCCGGAGGAGCTGGTTTAGGTATTGTAAACACCACTTCAAAATACGGAAATGGAGAAGTTTAGTGATAGCCTACCGTTATTTACTAATGATATAGAGAATCCTGAAATTCAGGATTCTCTAAAATCATTATGTCAACTTCAAGGTGATCAAGTAAAGATTTTGGATTGGGGAAATAGTAGAATCGCTATTCCAATTGAGATCAATATTGACTTACCTAGTCTGGGGAATTTTGACGATTTAGACATTAGAGAAAAAGAGCCTGTTATTTTTGTGTTTGATTTAATTAATTATCCAGTTTCAGCTCCTCGAGTTTATACTGACAGGTTAGATTTTCCTAAAAACAATCTTGCTCATCTTTATGTAGCAGTTAATAATCGCCCGCCGGCCTTCTGTTATGTAAGAGGAAATGCAGACGAATGGTATGCAAATAAAAGGATTGAAGACCTCGTAATACGAATAAGCAACTGGCTTAGAGATGGTGCTACAGGTGAGTTAACTGAAAATGGTGAACAATATGAACCATTGAGATTAGAGGGATACTCGGGAAGTATAATTTATGACTATGATACCCTTCTGACTGTTGTTGCTAATAAAGCAGCTTTTGAATTTGGAGATAAGTTTTCAATTGTCTTGTTCGAACGTCCGAGTAATTTGGGTAGGTATACGTATAAATTTGTTAGGCCGATTACTGATAAAAATGCACTTACTACTATTAAGGAAGTTGACGAGGAACGTAAAAAAGACAAAGAAGATGTTACAAGAAAGAAATATTATTACGGATATGTGCTATGGAGTGAAGAAGATGTGATAAGACGAGAATATGAAGTAAATATTCCAAGGTCATGGGACGAGTTTAAATTGTTTTGTGAGTATTATCATATTAAATATAAAGAGTTTGAAAAATTCATTACTACCTATAGTAAAATAAACGAGTATATCTATTTTCCTGTAATAATTGGAATACGTAGACCTAGTCAACTGATTGGCTATTCATCGAATGTAGAATTCATAAACCTACGCTTTAAGGTAACTTCCAGTGACATCGAACAGGAAAAAATTGTCAATAACGTACCGATAGATATGTTATCGCACAACCAACCTCTAACTAAAAAATTAGCCGGTCATATATCAGGATTGGACAAAATTTCAGACAGCAAAAGAAATGTTATCTTTGGGTGTGGTGCAATCGGATCTAAGATGATAATGCATTTAGCGAGATCTGGACAGACAAACTTAACTTTGATCGACCCAGATTATATTTCTCCGCATAACTTAGTTAGACACACATTATTTGGAGAGGATGTAGGTCACAATAAAGCCGAAGCATTAGCAGAAAAAATAGAGAAAATTTACCCTTATGAAAATACAAAAATAATAAGTGGTACTTCTTTTAAGGATGGGCTTATAGGCCAAAAAGAAACATTTGAGAAATATGATTGGGTATTAGATTTTACTGCTTCCGAAGCATTTTTTAATCGATTGTCTACATTAAGAAATATAGATAATAATCATGTAGTAAGTGCCTCAATAAGTGATTTTGGAAATTTGGGGATAATGTACAAAGAAGGTAATAATAGAAACCCCAGATTGGATGATTTGCAAGTGTATTTGTTTAGTCTTGCTGAAAACGATTTGAATATTAGAAACTGGCTTAAGAATGAACAGGCATCCGCTCACTCTAATTTAACAGTGCATGTTGGTGTAGGCTGTAATTCGGAAACGACAGTTTTATCAGACCATAAAATTTCCTCTCATGCATCTTATTTTTCTGGTGTTCTACAGAAAGAAATGAGTATGATGTCAGCGGAAGGTAAAATATATTTGAATCGCATTATAGATTCAAAAGACTATAGAATTGAAACACAGGTGTTAAATGTAAAACCATTTGATATGTTTCAGGCAGTTAACAATACTAATTGGGAAATTCGATTTAAGCAAGGTATTGTAGAGCAATTGACTAAAGAGTTTACGATTGCTGGAAAAAATGAGACGGGAGGTGTATTTGTTGGTGTTTGTAATTATAAAACGAAAACAATTCATATTACTGGTTCGATCAAAGCTCCTTTGGATAGCAAAGGTAGTACAACACAGTTTGTCAGAGGACAAAATGGTTTAGCGAATGAAATTTCAGCAATAGAAAAGAGTTCAGGAGGTCAAATTGGTTATGTCGGGGAATGGCACACTCATCCTGATGGACCTAATTGTCTTAGTAAACAGGATATGGAAAGCGTGAAGAAGCACAAAGAAGAATGTAGTAATCTTCAACCGCCATTGCCTGTGTTTTTATCCATTATTACTCCAACCGGTATATTTCCTTACGTATTTTAAATTGAAGTGAATATGGAAAAACCTGTGAATTTAAAGGCAAAGAATACTCCACAATTGTGGATCCTACTGTCAGCAAATATTTTAATTATATGTGGTATAATCTTCCCACAGTATTTTAAAGAAATAGCAAATGAATTCGATATCGTTTTAATAATAAAAGGTCTTGGTGCATCTATAGCTCCATTACTGCTGTTTTTATTGAATGGTTTATTATCAAGCAATCAAAAAGCTATACTGGTTTTTTGGAAACTCAAAAACCCCTTGCCAGGCTCAATAGCGTTTTCAAAACTAAGTAAAGAAGATCCTCGAATAGACAGAAAAAAACTGAAAGAGATTCATGGGAATTTACCTAAAAATCCCAAAGATCAAAACAGGCTGTGGTATAAAATTTACCAGAAAAACACTTTAGATATTGTAATTTCCGAAAGTCACAGAACGTTCTTGTTAGCTAGAGATTCTGCTTCATTGTCCTTTCTATTTATAGTCTTTATTGGAATTCCTGCTCTTGTTATTGCAACTTGGCCGATTAACATATATTATTTTTCTTTCTTACTGGTTCAATATATAGTTGTAGTTGTAGGAGCACAAAATAGAGGACGAAGATTTGTTACCAATGTTTTGGCTGTAGAAAGTAAATAGTTATAGTAGTAACTTTGGTATTTGAAAGCATCAAGCCTAATAGCTTGATGCTTTTTTTATATAAGTCAGTTCTACAACGCCACTCAACGCCAAATCATTCCTTTGACAGCCACTTTGTTAGATTGCTTTGATTTCCGAAACACCTTTGTTCCGAAAGCCCGCAAGGTGTGGGCAAACTGTAACAAATTAATGTGTTTCAATTATGGAAAAACAGAGAAAAAAAGTTTTGCTGGCAGCCGTGGCAATGCTGTCAGGAATTGGTGCGTTCGCACAGGGAAACGGTTCGGCTGGTATCAACGAGGCTACCCAAATGGTAACGTCTTATTTCGACCCCGCAACCCAATTAATCTACGCCATCGGTGCGGTGGTTGGGCTCATCGGAGGCGTTAAAGTGTACAACAAATTCAGTTCGGGCGACCCTGATACATCGAAGACTGCGGCAAGCTGGTTCGGTGCGTGTATCTTCTTAATCGTAGCGGCTACCATCCTGCGTTCATTCTTCCTTTAATCCTTTGCTTTATGAACAGTTACAACATAAACAAAGGCATTGGCAGGACAGTGGAATTTAAAGGACTGAAAGCACAGTACCTCTTCATCTTTGCAGGTGGGCTACTCGGCACACTCATTTTCGTGATGATACTGTATATGGCTGGCGTAAACTCTTACATCTGCCTGTTCCTCGGAGCAGGCGGTGCTTCGCTCATTGTGTGGCAGACCTTTTCACTAAACAAAAAGTATGGCGAACACGGACTAATGAAAATTGGTGCGAATAAAAGGCATCCCCGCTACATCATCTGTCGCAAACCTGTACACCGCTATTTAAAATTCACTCCTAAATCGAATGCCCTATGAGAAACGTTGCAAAGACAACAACGCTGGAAAACAAATTTCCATTGCTGGCAGTAGAGAACAACTGCATCCTTTCCAAAGATGCGGACATTACCGCCTGCTTTGAAGTGCGTTTGCCGGAGCTGTTTACGGTAGCATCTGCGGAATATGAAGCCGTTCATTCCGCTTGGCACAAGGCAATCAAAACCTTGCCCGATTTTACGGTAATCCATAAGCAGGATTGGTACATCAAAGAAAACTACGCTCCCGATTTAGCACAGGAAGACCAAAGTTTCCTGTCTAAAAGCTATCAAAGTCATTTCAACGAGCGACCATTTCTGAACCACTATTGCTACCTGTTCCTGACCAAGACCACTAAGGAAAGAATGCGTATGCAAAGCAACTTCAGTTCGCTTTGCAAAGGAATGCTGATACCAAAAGAAATCAGGAACAAGGAAACGATACACCGCTTTATGGAGGCGGTTGCTCAATTTGAGCGTATCGTAAACGATAGTGGTTTTGTAACGCTTAGACGATTGACCGAAGATGACATTATCGGCACTGATGAAAAGCAGGGATTGTTAGAGCAATACCTTACGCTGTCAAGAGAAGCCGGAACCCCAATGCAGGACATCGCATTGGGGGCTGAAGAAGTCCGTATCGGAAATAAAAGGTTATCGCTGCATACCTTGTCCGATACGGACGATTTGCCTGGAACGGTATCGGCAGATACCCGTTTTGAAAAGCTATCTACCGACCGGAGCGATTGCCGTCTATCATTCGCCGCACCTGTGGGCTTGTTGTTAAGCTGCAACCACATCTACAATCAGTATTTGTTTTTAGATAACAGCGACGACAACCTGCAAAAGTTTGAGAAGTCTGCCCGCAATATGCACTCATTGGCTCGGTACAGTCGTGCGAACCAAATCAACAAAGAATGGATAGAAAAATACCTGAACGAAGCACATTCGTTCGGGCTGTCTTCCATAAGAGCACACTTCAACATTATGGCGTGGTCGGAAGATCCTGCGGAACTGAAACAGCTAAAGAATGATTGCGGTAGTGCGTTGGCGTTGATGGAGTGTAAGCCCAGACATAACACTACGGACGTAGCCACTTTGTATTGGGCTGGAATGCCGGGCAATGCCGGAGATTTTCCTTCCGAAGAAAGTTTTTACACGTTCATTGAACCGGCACTGTGCTTCTTCACGGAAGAAACCAACTACCACAATTCGCCCTCTCCGTTCGGTATCAAAATGGCGGACAGGCTTACGGGAAAGCCTATCCATTTGGATATATCAGACTTACCGATGAAACGTGGGATTATCACGAACCGGAACAAGTTCATTCTTGGTCCGTCAGGTTCGGGTAAGTCTTTTTTTACAAATCACATGGTTAGGCAATATTACGAACAGGGTGCACATGTACTTTTGGTAGATACCGGTAATTCCTATCAGGGCTTATGCGAGCTGATTAAAGGAAAAACCAAAGGCGAAGACGGGGTTTACTTCACGTACACCGAAGACAACCCGATTGCATTTAATCCCTTTTATACCGATGATGGCGTGTTTGATATCGAAAAACGTGAAAGTATCAAGACCTTGATACTGACACTGTGGAAGCGTGATGATGAACCGCCAACCCGTTCGGAAGAAGTTGCTCTTTCCAATGCGGTTTCCGGTTATATCGAGCGTATCAAACAGGAAGATATTTACCCGTCATTTAACGGTTTCTATGAGTATGTAAAAGGCGATTATCGTAAGGTACTCGAAGAAAAACAGGTAAGGGAAAAAGACTTTGATATTGCCAATTTCCTGAACGTACTCGAACCCTATTACAAAGGTGGCGAGTATGATTATCTGCTCAATTCAAATAAGCAATTAGACCTGCTTTCCAAACGCTTTATCGTGTTTGAAATTGATGCGATAAAAGACCACAAAATCCTCTTTCCCATAGTAACCATCATCATTATGGAAGTCTTTATCAACAAGATGCGGAGGCTGAAAGGTATTCGCAAACTCATTTTGATTGAAGAGGCCTGGAAAGCGATTGCCAAAGAAGGAATGGCAGAATACATTAAGTACCTCTTTAAGACTGTGAGGAAATTTTTCGGAGAAGCCATTGTGGTCACGCAGGAGGTGGACGACATTATCCAGTCGCCCATTGTAAAGGAAAGTATCATCAATAACTCCGACTGCAAAATCCTCTTAGACCAACGTAAGTATATGAACAAATTCGATGACATACAAGCGATGCTCGGATTGACGGACAAAGAGAAAGGTCAGGTACTTTCCATCAATATGAACAACGATGCGAGCCGACTGTACAAAGAGGTTTGGATTGGCTTAGGTGGTACACACTCGGCAGTATATGCCACCGAAGTTAGTTTGGAGGAATATCTTGCATACACCACCGAAGAAACCGAAAAAATGGAAGTGATGCAGCTCGCATCGGAACTCGACGGTAACGTCGAACTCGCCATCAAGCATATCGCTATGCAACGGCGTGAACAGGTAAATCAATAATTATTAACAATCAAAAATTTCAAGACAATGAAAAAAGTAATGTTACTGGTGTGTACGGCACTTATGCTTGCCGTAGCACCGTCCGCAAATGCCCAATGGGTTGTAACCGACCCTGCAAATCTGGCTTCAGGTATTCTCAACTCTGCGAACGAAATCGTACAGACTTCTTCCACCGTGAGCAATGTGGTCAAGAACTTCAACGAAGTGAAGAAAGTATATGAGCAAGGCAAAGAGTATTACGATAAGCTCAAAGCAATCAATAACCTTGTGAAAGATGCCCGTAAGGTTCAACAGACTGTTTTGCTGGTAGGTGATGTGTCCGAAATGTATGTGCAGAATTTCGGCAAGATGATGAACGACCCCAATTTTTCGCCACAGGAATTGGTAGCCATTGGTAACGGTTATTCGGCATTGCTGAATGAAAGTACCGAACTGCTGAAAGAACTCAAACAGATAATAACAGCATCAAGCCTTTCACTGAACGACAAAGAGCGTATGGATATTATTGACCGTGTGTACAAAGAAGTTAAGGACTACCACAGCCTTGTTCGCTACTACACCAATAAGAATATTTCTGTAAGCTACCTGAGAGCGAAAAAGAAAAACGATGCCCAAAGAGTGCTTGAACTCTATGGAACTGCTAACCAAAAATACTGGTAGTTATGGAATTTCAAAATCTTCACGAAGTCCTGCGTTCATTGTATGATGAGATGATGCCACTGTCCGCTGATATGGCGGCAGTGGCTAAGGGGCTGGCGGGATTGGGAGCATTGTTCTATGTGGCATTAAAGGTTTGGCAGGCATTAAGCCGTGCCGAACCTATTGATATGTTCCCTTTGTTACGTCCGTTCGCTTTGGGGCTTTGCATTATGTTCTTTCCGACTATCGTCTTGGGAACCATCAATGCGGTTCTAAGCCCGGTGGTTATAGGGACTCACCAGATACTCGAAGACCAGGTGCTCGACCTGAACCAATTGCAGCAACAGAAAGACCAATTGGAATACGAGGCAATGGTCAGAAATCCCGAAACCGCCTATATGGTATCAGACGAAGAGTTTGATAAGAAACTGGACGAACTCGGTTGGTCGCCCTCCGACATTGGCACAATGGCAGGAATGTATATGGACAGGCAAGCCTACAAGATAGAAAAAGCCATAAAAGATTGGTTCCGCAATCTGCTGGAGATACTTTTTCAGGCGGCGGCTTTGGTTATTGATACAATACGAACATTTTTCCTGATAGTCCTCTCCATACTCGGACCAATAGCTTTTGCTATTTCCGTATGGGACGGGTTTCAGTCCACGCTCACGCAATGGCTGACCCGGTATGTAAGTGTTTACTTGTGGCTTCCCGTTTCGGATTTGTTCAGTTCTATGCTGGCAAGAATACAATCCCTCATATTGGAAAGGGATATAGCAATGCTGGCTGACCCTACCTATATACCTGATACGAGTAATACGGTGTACATCATTTTTATGATTATCGGCATCATTGGGTACTTCACTATACCGACCGTAACAGGGTGGGTAATCCAAGCCGGAGGTGCAGGGAACTTTACCCGCAACGTAAACCAAGCTGCAATGAAAACCGGAAATATTGCCGGAGCTGGTGCAGGCTCGGCGGCAGGTAATATCGGTGGGAAATTAATGGGAAAATAAAAACAATCAAATCATTTAAAAATGGAATTTAAAACGCTAAGAAATATAGAAAACAGCTTTAGGCAGATACGTTTGTATGCCATTGTGTTTGCCGTTCTCTGCATTGGCGTGGTAGGATATGCCGTATGGCAATCCTACCGCTTTGCAGACGAACAACGCCAGAAAATCTATGTACTGGATAATGGTAAATCACTGATGCTTGCCTTATCGCAGGATGCAAGTATCAACCGACCTGTGGAAGCAAGGGAACACGTCAGACGTTTTCACGAGCTTTTCTTTACGCTTGCTCCCGACAAAAATGCTATCGAAAGCAATATGCGCAGGGCATTCAACCTTGCCGATAAATCGGCTTTCGATTATTACAAAGACTTGTCGGAAAAGGGCTATTACAGCCGGATAATTTCGGGTAACGTGCAGCAGCGCATAGAAGTAGATAGTGTTGTCTGCAACTTCGACACCTATCCGTATGCGGTACGAACCTATGCCAAACAGTTCATTATCCGGTCGAGCAACGTAACCAGACGCAACCTGATTACTTCCTGCTATCTCGTAAACTCCGTTCGCTCCGACAACAATCCCCAGGGCTTTAACATCGAAAAATTTTCGGTGGTAGAAAACCGGGATATAGAAGTCATCGAACGCTAAAAAAATAAGTGATATGAAACAGTCACTTGATTTAGACACATTCGCAAAAACCCTGACCGATAAAGGGTACGATGGTTATTTCCAAACGGAGGCAGCCTATGCCGACAAAATCAAAGACAGCATCAGCAGGTTTTTGGAGGCTTGTAAAAACGGAATGGATAAACCGATGCTGCCCAACATCCTGATGCTGAAAACTTACCTGCAATGGAATGGTGACGATAAGCCAAAGGTTGAATGCAATATGTGGGTAAAGTATGAAGACGGTCTTTTCGATGTACAGAAAATGAATATTGAAAGAACAGACCGGTACGGGCAATTACTGAAGCAATCGAAATTGACAGACCTCTCAACAAGTTCGCTTCCGACAAGGAAAGAAGCCATTGCCCAGGTAAGCGAAAAGCCTAAAGAACAGCTTGCTCCCCGCAAAAGAGGGTTCAGAATGTAATAACCTCAAACAGTAATAGTATGAAAAAATTAAGGGAAAATATGGACAGGTATTTTGACAAGCTGGATGACCGTTGGCGGGCATTGCCCATAAGGAAACAGCACCAATATACGCTGTACTTTTTTGTGGGCTATCTGCTGCTTACCACAGGGGTTGTTCTCAAAGTATGGTATGATGCCGGAAAGTCCAATGATATAGTCATTGAACATATCGAAAACCCTGTCCTCAAAAAACGTGAAAGTCCGGCAGCCTTGCGGGACACAGTATCAACAATTTTAAAAAATCAGATTTATGAAAGAAAATGAGAACAAAAAGTCGGTTGTTCGGATAACAGAAGGTAGCCCGAACGAAACCGCCGATGTGCTGCAAGATGGCACACAGAACAAAGCCGAAAAACTCAAAAAGCCGCTCATATTTGGCTTGATGGGAATTGTCTTTGTAGGCTGTATGTACTTGATATTTAAACCCTCCGCAGACAAAAACGAAATCGAGAACATCGGGTTGAACGATGCCGTACCACAAGCTACAGGAGCAGGAATGCCTGCCGACAAAGGCAAGGCTTACGAGTTGGAAATGCTCGAACGCAAAGAGCAGGAAAAACGCAATGCACTTGCAACACTTTCGGACTATTGGAATACCGAAGACAAAGATGAACCCATAGATGAGCTTCCCGAAGAAGACGAAAGCAATAGCTATGTTGGTAGCAGAGGTTCGGGAAGAAACGGCAATCCTGCATTGAGCAGTTACCGCAATATGCAAAGCACCTTGGGTAATTTCTACCAGGACGACAATTCGGAAACAATTGAACTCCGCAGACAGTTGGACGAACTCAAAGAGCAATTAGCTGAACGGGATATACCTAAGCCTACAACCGTTGATGACCAGCTTGCCCTAATGGAAAAATCTTACCAGATGGCGGCAAAGTATCTTCCACAAGGTACTACGAACACAGCAGAAGCCACTCCTGCTAATAGTGGTACAGCTTCAGCAACTTCGGGAACTAATCAAAAAGAGCATTTTGTGGCGTTCACGCCTACAAGGAAAAACACCGTATCAGCCTTGTACCGTGAGCCAAGTGATAGTGCATTTTTAGCCGATTGGAGTGAAACCCGAAACAGAGGTTTTTATACCGCAGGTGCTGCCGAGCAAATGGTGCAACCGAAAAACAGTATCAAAGCCTGTGTACACGATGCACAAACGGTTGTCGGCGAAACGGGTGTAAGATTGCGATTATTGGAACCTGCAAAAACGCCAATCCGCACCATTCCGCAAGGAACGATTGTAACCGCCAATGCCAAATTTCAGGGCGGACGTTTGCAACTCAAAATTACCAATATCGAATTGGAGGGTAATATTATCCCCGTGGATATTACCATTTACGATTTGGACGGACAACCGGGACTATACGTGCCGTATTCTCCCGAAATGAATGCTCTTACCGAAATGGCAGGCAATATGAGCCAGACAGGAGGAACCAGTGTAATGCTCACGCAAAATGCCGGACAACAGGTCGCTGCTGATTTAAGCCGTGGCGTGGTGCAGGGTATTTCGGGCTATTTCGCCAAAAAGGTAAGAACACCCAAAGTTACCCTAAAGGCAGGTCATCAGGTCTTCCTCGTTTCTAAAAAATAATGTTGAACTCAAATAAATAAAACAATGAAACCTGTCCTGTGCAACAGGACAAGCTTCATCACCATTAAAATTAAATATTATAGACGATGAAAAATCTTTTTAAAACCTTTTGGGCATTCGCCCTTACTATCGGCTTTGCCGTAAGCTCTTTTGCACAGGATAGTGTAAATGCAAAAACACCGCTTGCCCTGGGCAAGATAGAACCGTATCGTATGGAAGTTACTTACGATAAAACTTCGCACCTTATTTTCCCGACCGCCATTCGTTATGTGGATTTAGGAAGCGAATACCTGATTGCAGGTAAGGCAGAAGATGCGGAAAACGTATTGCGTGTAAAGGCAACCGTAAGGGATTTTGAGCCGGAAACGAACTTTTCTGTGATTACCAATGACGGACGTTTTTACAGCTTCAATGTGTATTACAGTTCTTACCCGGAAGCATTGAGCTATGACCTGCTGACTATGCAAAAGGCAGTAGATAAAGCCAATGGAAACGATGTGCTTTTCGAGGAATTGGGCAACAATTCGCCGTCATTGGCAGGCTTGTTATTGGAAACCATTTACAAGAAAGACAAAAGGATTGTAAAGCATATCGGGGCTAAGAGTTTTGGAATACACTTCATTCTGAAAGGCATCTACATCCACAACGGGAAATACTATTTTCATACGGAAGTCAAAAACAAGTCCAATGTACCATTTCAGATTGATTTTGTGAATTTCAAGGTAGTAGATAAGAAAGTAGCCAAACGTACCGTAGTGCAGGAACGACCATTGATACCATTAAGAACTTATAAGCCATTGGAGGACGGAATAAACGGAAAATCGACTGAACAAAATGTGTTTCTGCTTGACCAATTTACCATTGCCGATGACAAGGTATTGCTGATTGAGATTTTTGAGAAGAATGGCGGCAGACATCAAACGCTTCAGGTAGAAAATTCCGACTTAATCAAAGCTCGTTTGATTAACGATATGCACCTAAAATTTTAATAACCTTTTAAAGCAGATAATATGAAAAAGTATATCTATACCGTGATGCTCATCTTTATGGCCATCACGGTTACACAGGCACAAAGAATGTTGCCAAAGCAAAAAGGATTGGAAGTGAGTACAGGTATTTTGTCCGATGACAAAATCGGCAATGACTATTATATCAATATCGGTATGACCGTGAACGGTAAAAATGGCAATTATCAGATTTGGGCGTTGGAATACACGCACCAGTACCACGATTACAAAGACCTCCGCATCCCACAGGAAACCTATTCCGCAGAGGGCGGTTACAGCTTCTTTTTGTTGGGCGATGCCCGAAAAAATATCACGCTGAATTTTGGGATAACTGGTGTGGTCGGTTACGAAACCATCAACCGGGGCGAAGCAATGTTGTATGACGGAGCTCAGATACTGAGCGAGGATAATTTCATTTATGGCACAGGTGGTCGCCTGACTTTTGAAACGTATCTGTCCGACCGTTTTGTACTCGTCTTACAAGGGCGTACAAAAGTCCTTTGGGGTACAGACTTACAGCAGTTCCGACCATCGGCAGGTTTGGGATTAAGGTTTAACTTTTAAAACGTAAAAACGATGATAGCAATATTCAATAAATTCAGAACGGGATTACTGCCAATATACCTATTATTGGCAATCCTGACAGGCTCAATTTCGCTGGTATCTTGTAGCAAAGACGATGAACTCGAAATACAGAATGATTTTCCTTTTGAGGTAAAAGTGATGCCTGTACCTAAAGATGTTGCCAATGGGCAGACCGTTGAGATACGCATTACCATACAGCGAACAGGAAATTACAGCAACACGCAGTATTTCATCCGTTACTTCCAGTTTGACGGACAAGGCATATTGCAGTATTATGATGAACCGCCGTACCTGCCCAATGACCTTTACCAATTGCCCACAGAGCAGTTCAGGTTGTATTATACTTCCGCTTCTGCCGTATCGCAATCCTTTGAGGTTTGGATTTCCGACAGTTTCGGGAACGAAAAACAGATAAGTTTTCAGTTTAACAGTAGTGATTAAATTGGTTTGTATGTTTCAGAAAAAACGGCTTATCGAAAGGTAAATCGTTCTGATTTACAGCATATTGAACAGGGATAATTTTAAAGGTTCGTCAATATTTTTTAAATTTATCAACTGGAATACTAAAAGCATAGGTTATGGTCGCTTCATTGGTTATAGGTATAATATTTTTGGTTGCAGGCTTGGGGCTTCGTTACTGGATTAACCGTAGAAAGTTTTACAGGCGCAGCCCTATGGGAGCAGAGGGATTTTCCTCTTATGAAAGTTCTGTCTTTATTAAATTTGTCGAAAGGGTTGGCAAATGGATAGCTTATGCACTGATTATATTCGGATTGTTGTCATTGTGGGTGTATTCCCGTGAGAAAAAGGAAAAACAACAGCAGGAAGTGAATGCAGAACAACCTGCCCAACGCTGATACATATTCTTCTGACAAGATTTAAAACAAAATCGGGTAGCCCAAAAGGTTATCCGATTTTTCATTTAATGACAATAATAAACTGCCAAATACTGCCTTTCAAAGCCAACGGGTGCAACCTTTCCTAACCCTGCAAAAAGCCTTTATAAATTCGACTTCCACAGAAAAATTGAGCAGACTATGGAAGTTATCGCAGTACAGAAATCCGCATTAGACGGAATGAAGAATGATATAAAGGAGCTTTTGGAACTGACCGAAAAAGCCACTCGGAAATACACGCCCATTTTCAAGGAAGAGCAATGGCTCGATAACCAGGAAGTGTGCCTGATGATGAACATTACCAAACGGACTTTACAAACCTACAAGGATAAAGGCTTACTGCCTTACTCCAAACTGAACCGCAAGAATTATTACAAACTCTCGGATGTAAAGGCTTTGCTCGAAGCCGGACAGCCGTACAATACAAATGACAATGGATTTATTGACGAATGAAGCCGAAGAAATCATTGCCTATCAGGAAATGATAACAAGGTTAAGATACCGTATTGAAGAAATACTGAAGAACTACCGTCCTGTAATGAACGGAGAAATCTACTTGTCAGGCGAAGATGTATGCGGATTGCTACATATCAGCAAACGGACTTTACAGCAATACCGTGATGATAATATTCTGCCTTACATACAGATAGGAGGCAAAATAATCTATAAGGAAAGCGACATTCTGACCATCTTGGAAGAGAATTATATATCCAACATCAAACATTGTCTGTAATAAATTTTGTGTTACTATCTTCCTATCGAAATGAGTTTAGTATCTTTGTATTTGAAAATATAGAAAATACTTAAAGTGTTTTTGCTTTAGGTCTTGGTACTAAAAACTGGTAATTTTTGTAACCCCGAGGCAATAAGTAAGAACGCTCACGTTATGGCGTGGGCGCTCGCTTATTCGGGGTTTGGGCGTACCAGTGCCTTAGTATCGGTAAGTGTGGTTGCCTACGCCTCTTTTTTTGTGCAGGGTTCCACTTACTAAACATTAAAAATTGGTATTATGAACACTGTAAACAACCCCGAACAAACCAACATTGCCTTTATCAATGATAAAAGCCCGATTTTGGATTTGACCAGCAACGACCTCGTTGCTTCAGGAATTAATGTATTGTTCCGTTCAGAAAGCATTGAGGACGGACGATCGCAATTATCCGCTTTAAAAACACTTCCTAAAGCCTGTATTATTGACCTTGATTTTCACGACAAGAATGTGCTGGCACAGCTTCGGGAATTAAAGTCGAAATATCCAAATATCAAACTGATTGCCCATAGTGATATTGATACAGATGAAACGGTAAAAAGTCTTTTGGGAATTGGTTTTGAAAGTTATCTGCTTATCGGTAGCGATGCGGACGACTTTAAAACAGCAATTGAGGGAGTTATCAATGACAAAAGATATTTTAGTGTGGGAATAGCAAAAATTGCACAGGAATACTATACCTATAACTAAGGTTGCTTTTTTAAATCTGTAATTTTTATTTGGATAATATTATTGTTATTTATTCCAAGTTTTAGTAGTGTTTCTATGTGAGCTTGCTTTTCAAGTTCGCTGTAATACGAAACATACCAAATCACGTTTTCATTTAGTTTATCCTTTAATACCTCAAAATATTTTAAATCTACTTCTGAAATTGAATGCCCCAAAACAATAACCTTTTCAACTTCCGTAAGGTTTGAGAAAAACTCAATATTGCTTTCTACAATTGACAATGTGTTTTTAAATGCTTTTGTGTAATAGGAAAGTATTTCCTGTTTAGCACTTTCGTAAGAATAGTCATACTCATCAGCCTTTTGTTCACGCCATTCGTAAAATTCCTCTTCGCTCAATCCTTGCGGTGGTTCTTCTTCTATCTCCTCAAAATTTGCAGGGTCTGTTCCGTGTCCTAAAATTAATGTACAGTTATTCGCATCTGCTCTGTTGTGAATATAAGTTATTCGATTTTCAGGAATGTTATAGCTTTCCTGTAATGTTTCTGTGTAATTGAAATTTAAAAAATGACTATCATCTTCCAATACAATCAGCGTGTCATCGGGAATACTTCCGTATTGAACTTCAAGGATGAAATTATTAAAATCGCTTATCAGAGTTGTGGTTAAATCTTTGATTATTAACTCCATCTCTATCTGATAGCTATGCCAATCTCTATCTCTAAAATCTTCAGCACCAGGGTTAGCAATATAATCAGAGTTATCTTCCAATACTGCTGTATAATCCAAATCAGCTAACGCTTGCTCAAATCTTGACCATAAGGCATATTCTTCATCTGTCAATTCGGGATTTGTAATATCAGGAAGTCCATAATAATTTAATAAAAGGTCATAGACTTCGCTGTTATTTTCAGCCAAGTAGTTTGCAAAACTTTGATATCTTGTGTCTAATCTATGATGGATGTCAAATCCATTACCGATAATGTATAATGTTTTCATAATTGAGTTGTTCAATTTATTCTTAATAGGTTTACAAACCACTGCGTTTACCAAATATTGGACATAGTTTATCCCAAAATTGCTGTTCAAGGATTTCGACAATGAAACGCTCAATAGTTTCATCGCTTTCCGAAATGACCTCGTATGCAAAAATTTCCAAATCGTATTCTAAACAATTATCCCATTTGCATAAATGCAAGCTATAAACCCGAGTTCCCTCTGTACCAAGATGGTTTTTAATTCTTGTCTTGAAATCTGTTGTTGAGCTTCCAACATATAATATATCCGATGAAGTTTTGTTGTATCGAGAAAGATTAACTCTATCTTTATTCTTTGTTTTTAGCTTGTTTGCAGAATGATAGTTTTCAAAATATTCAATTAATCTTTTTACCTTTTGGGGTGACTGAACTCGTAATATAGAGATAAGTGGATTATCACTTTTGGGAATTTTATCTATGTGCTTTTTTAGTGTTGCTTTATCTCTAAACTGCAAGGAATGAAAAGATATTTCACAAAATGGTTGAACCGTGATTTTAGAAATTTGGTCAGCTACATTTAGTGCAAATTTTTCAGATTGCTGTACGATGTCTTTTGTGTCAATTTTCATTTAAATGATTTTCCTCCGTTCTAATTTATTCAATTTTACCTTTTCTTTACTTAATTCGTCATCCCAAAAAAACACTGCCGATTTCTGATTTCTATTTTGTGAAGAGGGGTAAATAATTCCCGATATTTTATTCTTTCTATTTTTATTAAATGGATACCTTAAAAATTCAGTCACAACTTGCGTTGGAACATATTCGGTATGCTCTTTTCCATCTTTAGTAATTTGTTGAGTTATATCTCTTACAAATGAGTAAAGGAATAAGACAAGATAGTATCGTTTCTTATCTCTAATTCCGAAAATGCTTGGGATTTTAGGCAACTTATTAAAATCAACAACAATCTGATTTTCTAATGTTTCAAATTCTGCAATCGTAACATACTTTTTGTATTTATCTGTCCTGCTTATTGTTTCCAAAATTGCTGTATCAATATCAAACGCAGAATAAAACATTGATATTCCTGAAGCACTAAACCTATTCGGATAAATTGCTTTTTTATTTGGTGGAGCCGAAATTTCGTCAAATTCAGTAATATGTGTTTTGAAGTCGTGTTGTCTGCAACGATAAAGTTTTGTTCCTGCCGGGATTACCCTTATTATATTTAATTTTGATATTAGCTTGCCAACCTCTTGTAATATGTGTAATGCTTTAGGTTGGTCACTATCTCCAGATGAAAAAAGATAACGGGACTTATGTTTAATAATATCTTTAAAGTATTTCCACTGAAATTCTAAATCATCCTTAATATTGTCATAATACAAGTCCGGTTGAGCCCAAGCAATATCTTCAATTGAGTTAACGATGTCTTCTATAACTTCAAACGGTTCAGCGTTTAATTCGATGTGTTCTTGAATAAGTTCGTCAGGAGTATAAATTTCTCCAAGATAACCGCCCTCTCTTGAATTATAACTCATAAAATTGGCAGCATCTTCGTAGAAATTTGAAATGCCATCCATAATAAATTCCATTAAATCTTCAAGGGGAACGACTTTTAATTCCTTGCCACAATAATCGCAAAAGCCATCTTGATAGTTTTGTTTAATGAAACGGTTAATACTTTTGTCTTCAAAATGCTTGATACAAATGTTCTTATCTGGAATACTACTTAAATTTCTACTTTCCAATTCAAGCCATCTCTGTTTTACACCTCCCATATATCTGATTTGTTAGAATACAAATTTAGTGAATTTAAAAAAGTGCTTCTACTCCCATAATCGAAATCAAAACCAATATAGCGACGTTCTTTTGCTTCTTTTCTTTGGTCGCTTATGTAGAAAGAAAAGAAGTTGTTATGATGCAAAAAATGGGATAAAGAATATCCCACGCAATAATGCTGCAACCTGTTTGCTAAAATGAAGAAGAAGGAATTGTGTGTGGTGCATTTTGGCAATGGGGTTGCACCTTTAAAAATGCGAAAAGGCGGTTCCGACCAACGGAAGGAAGTGTCTTTTCGCCGCCCGATTTTCGGGCTTTAACCGACCTTTATCGGGTGGGTGCGGTAGTCTTTCAGATTGTGAAAAAATCCTCTGTATTCGGTCATTCCGTTGCGGAATAGGTTCCATAGTAAAGAGCAACCCATTTGGGTCAATGATGAATTGATAAACAATTCCTGTTTTTCCAATGCTTCGGCAAGTGAACAACTTGGGGTGTCGTCCTGATGTTCGGACTGCTTCAGCAAGTCGCCAAATTCTTCGGTAACAAATGGCAGGCTTGCCACCGTTTCGTATTTTTCAGAATTGGGTTGTTTAATAGTTCCTATTGTAGATAGTAACACTTGCCCTGTGTGCCTGCTGTTCCCAAAATCTAACCAATACTTTGGTTCATCTCGGCTGTAGTTTCTACGGTAGCTGATTTCCTTTAGAATTTCGGCTACACCAAACCTTGTCTGTACATTATCCACACACGTAATATAAATAGTGGATTTTGCATTTTCGGGTAATCGCCCGAATTTATCCTTTTCAAACTTTTGGGTTTCTGCTTTCCAACTTGTACCCGAAAAGCGGTTGGCTCGGTTTACTAGTGATACGGATTTGTACAATCCTGTTTCGCATTCTGCAAAACGCTGTCTGCCTAAATTGGCACTTGTGATGATGTCATCATCCCAAAGTCGGACTTGTAACCCTGCGTGTCCCAATTCAATTAAGCTGTGGTTCATTTCCATTAAAGCTGTCAATACCTTTGACCCTGTGCCACCTGCTCCGATAAGGTTTACCGTAATGGGATTGGTCGGATTGATCAGATAATTATCCGTAAAATGTATTTTTGTTTTCTCGGTATTCATCACAATAGATTTTTAAGGGTTTTGTTGGTCTTTTTCAATGTTTCTTTCGGAAAGGGTTTATCCGTATTGATAAGGTCTTTCCAAAGGTTTACAATATTCGTTTTGGTTAAGTTTTCGCATAATGAATGACTGAAATAGGAATTGAAAAAATAATGCTCCCAAGCCTGTATAAATTCCTCAACCGAAGCCGAATTTTTAATATCAATGCTTACCGTTCCCATACATACATTGCCCTTTTCGTAGATATTGAAGAAAGGTACATAGTGCAAAGGTGTTTTTTCGGTGGGTCTTCTGTCGTTTGCCAAAGCAAAAACAGTCAGACTGGTTTTACTCGCTAACCAAAGCATTGCGGGTACTTGTGCCTTTCCGTTGGGTATGCCCAGACTATCGACAAAATACAGTTGTTTTTGCTGTGATTTGGTGTACCATAGCACCTTACCTTTATCATTGCTCGGATTGATGTGCAGAATGTTAGTCGGCAAAATTCCCTTCGGTTTTAAAAATGCCTTACTCTTTTCTTCATCAGTCTGTAAAGACTTTGCCAATACTTCGGCTTCCTTTACGCTCAATGGGTGTGCATTAACAGGATTGCCATTTTTATCCATATCAAAATGCTCAACATACATTGTCTTTTCCGTTCCTTTGGCTTCATAAAAAACCAAAGCAGATTTTGGCAGGTACAATGTTCCAAAATTCCCTGTTATGTCGTTTACGCTGTTCATTACGTTGTGGTTTTAATAGTTATACAATAGCGAACACAATTCGTCTAACAAGGCAAAAAGACGGTTTTCAAAATCAAGGTTGGTTGCGGTTATTTCGCTACCGTCAAAGGTTTTGTGAATGGTAGGTTCTTCCATTGTTCCGCACTCGTTAAATTCATTGTTGATACTATCGGTAAGGTTTTCATATAACCAACCTTTAGTGTCTGCTGTAAAAGAAATGTACTTTTCCATTCCGATAGCTTCATTTTCGTAATCATCGTTATAAGGGTCTTGTTCGGGTATGGGTGCATTTCTGAAAATACTTGCTGTCGGATATTCCGTATAAAGGGCAAAGGCATTAGAAGCTATCTGCCAACATTCGTTGTCAAATGTATTACGGCTTTTGAAACGGCTTAAACGCTGTTCAAATACCGTTAAATTGATGCGGTTATATAGTTTCTGTTCTATATTGTCGCCAATTTGCTCCGCCTTGTTCAACTCATTTTTGTAGGTATCTGTTTCTTCTGTTTCGTAATCATCCTCTATCCAATCTTTGTGCATTTCGTAGAGCCAATACAAATAGCTGTTTTCCTGTCTGTAATAAGGAATGTCGGCAATGTGATAGAGGTAACTGCAAACTGAAATCAACAATTGGGCGTTCTTTTTATGCTTCGTATTGTGCAACATTTTAAAAAGTGGCAGGATTGGAATATAATAAAGGGTTGTGCCTGTATCATATCTTTCCTCACTCACAAAATAGGTTTTCTTACTGTCCTGTATCAATTTGAAATTATCCCAATTTGCATTGGTACGTTTTAGTTTGGCTTCAATATCCCACATACCCAAAGCAATATTGTACGGAAATTTAAAATCTTTGGTATTCATTGTTTCAATGCTGTAATGCTCGGCAAGATTGGAAAGGGACTTGTAAAAATCCCTCTCCGTTTTTGCGGTTTCCTTAAAAGCCTGTACGGTTTTCGTTTCTTTCAGTTTAGGCAGGAATACCGATTTTAAAAAACCATTGGTAGCATTGCAATCGGTACGGATTTCTGCTTGTCTTTCCGCACTTCGTTTGCATCTTTTGGTCTTTGCATCCAATGGGCAAACTCGCTCAACTGTCGGTGCAATTGCCGTTGGCGTTTCTGTTCGGGTATGCTGATAGTTCCCGATATGATGTTGCGTTGCATAATTCATCGTTTTTGATTTTTGGTTTAACCTTTCGTTCCCATTACGCTTTCAAATTTGTATTCTACCGCATCATCTTTGATTTGTGGTGCGGATACTTTTGCGGTTGTAAGTATCGGGTACATATTGGCGTAAAAATTCATTACTGCTTCCACACTCCAACGTGGTTCGGGGTCGGTCAGTCTGATGTCCTGTCCTTTATCTTTGAGTATAAAAACTCGTTCTAATCGCGTTGCTAATAACATACTATTCGTTTTTAATCGTTAATATTCTGTTTCTTCTTCCTCTACTTCATCAATGGGATAATCTGCCGTAACTTCTTCCGCTTGTTTTGGCTCTTGCGGTTCGGGTGTTGGTTCGTCCATTGCTCCGAATAGGCTCGGTGTAGCGAATTTGTCGGACAATGATGTTTTGCGTTTGCGTATTTCGTCCGCTTTTTCGGGAAACTCGGTAATGTCGGGTACTTTAATCCACGCTTCACGGAACTTGCCCTCTTTTTCGAGTTCGTCCACTTTTGCCATACCGTCTTTGTATTTTTTGTCTTTGGCTTCTTTTTCCTTTTTGGCTTTCTCGGTTTTTTCTTTCTCCATTGCCGATTGCTTTTTGACTTCTTCCATTTGTTTTAGGAACTTTTCCATATCCACCATTACACCCGAAACGGTTTTGACAGGTGCTTTTATCTGCTCAAAAAATCCCTCGTCAAACTCTTGGGGTGTGGCGTTGAACGTCAATGGGGGAATGAGGTTTTTGGCACTATCTCCGCATTGCTCGTTATTGAGCAATACCGATACGATTAGGTTATTTTCTGCTCCTTTGGAAATGTTCAGTTGCAATACTCCTGTAAAATCCAACTGCTGTATCTGATTGAAAAAATTTGTGTTCATTGCTCTTAAATTTTAATGTGTTGTTACTTGTTCTTTGATTGCTGTTAGTTTCTCGTACATATCCGTCCAATAGGCTTTTTGCCTTTTGTCAAACTCCGAAAAACTTTTGTCTTTGTGCCTGTATTCCTTGTAGTCTGCCGTTATTCTTATGGCTTCGTCAAGGTCTGTTACTTCAATTAGGCAACCGTTTAAATCTGTTATTTACATTGCTATCCTGTTAATTTTTGATTTCTGCTATTTGGTCAATTCTGCCGTAAACAATGCTTTTAAGACTTGTTTTGTCGGGGGCATTGTATTCGTGCCAACTGTCGTACTGCTTAACCAAATAGGTTTTCAGCACATCCTCAAACCCAAACCGATAACCCTGCAAGGGAACTGCTTTTTTGAAAAAGGCATTTCGGTTTACGGCTTCTGCAAGCCAATTTTTCTCGGCTCTGTTCATCTTTTCGCCCTTGTTCAGTTTTTCCCTTAACACGTACACTTTAGCGTATTGCAGGGATTGTAATTCGGGTACATCGTGACGGACAAACTTTGTGGCTATTGTTTCAGTTTTCATTGTGCTTGGTTTAAAAGTTGATGATTTTTAATTTTCCGCTCCAACAAGGTTTCCAATATTTCACAGTCGCTACCGTATTCCTCACCCTCGAAATGATAGATGTCGGTTTCTTCTTCAAACTGATAGGCTTCAAAATCCTCATCTTCCAAATAAATATCTGTGAGTAGCTTGTCATAGAATGTTGACTTACCATATACACCATTTCCCAATTCCTCATAGTCCTGTACAAAATCAACTTCGTACTGTTCTGCTATCTTTTTCAAAACTTCGGTATTGGGCGACCATTTTGTTTCGTATTGAAAAATCCCTTTATCTCCCTCGTTCCAATAGATGTTGAAGAAATAACCGCCATTGTTGTCCTCTACGAAATCGGGCAATTGTCCGCATTCTTCTTTTTTCTGTTTTTCAGCCATTGCCTTGAATAGCTGTTGTATCTGTTCGATTGCTTCGGGTCTTCCCTCGAAAACAACCGCATTGTTACACCAATTTGCCATAATCAAATGTTTTATTGTTAGTTAATCTTCTGCGGTATAAACCCCATTTACATAGTAGCCGTGCGACTTTTCCCAAAGGCGTATTAAACCGTCCGTATCTATGTAGAAATGCTCTGTACGATTGCAGTAAATAATAAATATGCTTTCGTCTTTGTGCTTCTTTTCAAGGCTCTTGGCTCTCGCCCGACTTTTTGCTTCCCCAATTGTTGTTGCTTTCATATCCTGCTGTCTTGTATCGTTAAAAATTTCTACTATACCCACAATGGCACATTCGGGACAACCCTCTGCGGTTGTTATCTGCTGTATAGCTCCCTGCTTTCCGCTTAGTGATACTACTCTGAGCGTTGTTGTGCCTGTGTCGTGTTTCAGCGTTGCTTTATATATTCCTATTGTCATTGTTTTAGTTTATAGTAGGCTACCACCGATTAAGGCGGTAGCCTGTTGTTATTTAATTAAGGTTTAGGATTTCCGCACCTTCCGAAGCAAAGGCGGTACACAATTCAAATGCTTTCTGTGATTTGAGTTGAGCCGTTCCACCTAAAACAATGGATTGTAGTTTGGCTTCGTTGTCTTTGTAACTGCGTACATTTTGGAAGTAGCCTGTAACAGCGTTGTACGCTCCGAACAAAGTGCCTTTGGTGGTGTCCATTTGTTGGGTATCGCTTGTCATTGCATAGAGAAAAGCATTATCAACGGTGTTTTTGAACACGGTGGACATTTCATCCTCCGCACCTTTTTGGATAAGGTCAAGCGTTTCCTTGTTTGGACAAAGTGCCAATTGGATTAGTTTTCTTACTTCTTTATCTGTGGCTCTTACCTTTGTCCAATCATTAAAAATGCCCTCTAATTGGTCGCTCAATGTGTTTGCCAATCCCATAATCTTGTGGGCGTTCTCAATACGCTGTTTTGCTCCCGAAGTATGTTTGATACGGACAACATTGGTCATAGTACGTAAAGAAGCATTAAGGGTGTTTTGGCAAACGATACGGATAGGTGTAAACGCTGCCGTAATACTTCCGCTACCATCGTGCGAAGTGGTAAGGAAAATGTATTTTTCGGTTACATCATCGCCATTGCCTACACGGATATAGTCGGGCAATTTGGCTGTGATAAAAATGCGTTCTCCTTTGCCTAATGCTCCTGCGGTTTCGTATAGAATACCCTCACCACCGCCTACAATAGCATCAAAGAAATTAAAGGCTTCACGGTTTTGTACGATATGGTAATCTTTACCCACTACGCCCAATACAGTATTGTTATCGGTGCGAATGTTGGCAAAATAGTTGGGCACTTCCAATTCGCTACTGCCTATTTCTATGCCGTTGGCTGTTTCGATAATGTCCGAACCTTTGGTAAATAGTGGGGATTTTACGACTTCGTAATCTAACCCAGCGTGTTTGATTGCTTCCTCGCTCGTTGGGTATTGCTCCACGATTTGCCCCAAACCATGCCACGCTTTTTGCTGTACTGAAAAGAAACTGTGCTTTCCTGTTCTCTCATTGAAATAAATATTATGTGCCATTTTGATAAAATTTTGATGTTAAAAAATGATTGAATACTCGTTTAGTTGTTAGAATGGTAGGTCGTCCTCTGTTCCCTCTGTTGTAAATCCGTTGCTTTCAGATTGTGCAGTAGCCTGTACGGTTTCGGCTCTGTTTCCACCTCCGTGCAGTTTGATTTGTGAGGTATGGAAATTCAGACCTGCTTTTGCTTCGCCCTCTTTGTTTACCCACGCTCTCGGACTTACTCGTCCTGTGAGTTCTACCAAAGTGCCTTTTGTCAGTAGCCTTGCCACGTTTGCGGTTATCCAATAGGCACAATCGAAGTAGGTGGTTTGCTCTACTCGTTCGCCCTGTTTGTTCCGATAGCTGTCGTTTACCGCTACTGAAAAGTTTACTACCTGTTTTTCGTTCGACAATGTGCGTACTTCCGCATTTCTTGTCAGTCTTCCTGTAATGTTCATCTTCTTTGATTTTTAGTTATTGATTTCGATTTGATTTTTTTTGATTTATTCGGCAATGGGAGGAGGTGCTGTTTCGTTTCATTACCATTTTCAATGCTTTTAATCTTCGTATCTGACATTTTTTTTATTCGTTTAAAGAGCCGGAGTATGCTATGTTTCGTTTCACGAGCATAAAAGGTTCGGGTTTAGCCGACACAAGGTTTTGGAAAACAAATACTACCCAAGGGGTGGAGATTTTTTTCCAAACTTGCGTGACCTTTTGTCGGCGTTAAGAACACGGAAATACCTTTGCTCTTGAAATGGGACAAAAAAGCATACGGCACTTTGGATAAAAACTATTGTGGAAGCCTAAGAAGATGGCATTGGAAAATGGTTCGTAGTGATTTGAAATAACACTTCCAATTAGCTGGATTGATAAATGTTTTTTTTCTGTGTGGCTTTGACAGCCACATTACCAGGGATTTTAAAAATGTTGTAAATGGCTTTAGCGGAGATGGAGCATTTTTCAAATGGCTGTTTCAGAAGTAGCCGAAAAAACTCTTTTACAGTGAGGGAATAGGAAAGCGGTAAATGTGCTTTGGCTATCAAAAAGTTTGGGCAAAAAAAAACAGAGCCGTCAAGCTCTGTTCTATAAGTTGTGTTGGATTTAATTAAATAGCTACCGTTAAAAACGCATCTTCCATAGCCTTAAACTTAGGCGAAACCAAATCCATATCCCTGCTGATTTTTTGGCTGGTAATCTTTGCATAAATCTGTGTAGTAGAAATATTTTTATGCCCCATCATTTTGCTAAGGCTTTCAAGCGGTACACCCTCTGTTAAGAACATTGTTCCGAAAGTATGCCTTGCCGTGTGGAAAGTTACTTTTTGTTCCGTAATAATTTCTGCTTTCTCAATCAATTTACCAACGTGAGTATTGCAGGTCGCATTGGTCGGAACCGGAAAGATAAATTCATTACGGGTTGCACCCTGATACTTTTCAATGATGCGTTTCGGGATTTCCATTAACCGAACATTGGAAGCAACATCTGATTTCTTTCTCCTGCTGATAATCCACTGATGACCGTCAAAGAAAGATTGAATATTGTTCCTTGTCAATTTTTTAATATCCGCATAAGCAAGCCCGGTGAAACAACTGAAAATAAACAGGTCTTTTACAAGTTCGTACCGTGGGTGTGACGGCATACACATCATCAATTTTTCTACGTCTTCTTTTAGAATATAACCCCTGTCGGTTTCTTCCATACTAATTTCGTAATCCTGAAACGGATTATTACGTATCAAGCCCTTCTTAATAGCTAACTCCACCAGACTTAATACAGGCATTGTGTAAACCCAAACCGTATTATGTGCACACTGTAAATCGTACCGGAGGTAAAAATCAAACTCACGGATAAAATCGGCAGTCAATTCCCGAAAAGCCATATCATCACGATGATAGCGTTCTTTTATAAACGTGCTAAGATGGTTGTAAACTGTGATGTACTTATTATAGGTGCTTTCAGACCGTTCTTCTTTTTCGACCAATTTTTTAAAATCTTCATTTTGGTCGTTGAACACTTTCAATATGGCATCATCCATTACACCAACACCCAAAAACGAAAGTTTTACTTTCTGTGCGGTTGCAAAGCCCTCGTGCTTCAGCATATCTTCGTATATTTTGTCGATACGCCCACGTATGTTGTCCAGCTTTTTGTTAATGCCCAAAGCTGTGGCACTCTTGCCTTCAACTCTTCCGTATTTTAAATCCCAATTGTTAGGGTCAATTTCTAACTTTGTTCCCAAAGTTTTAGCTGTTCCATCAATGGTAATACGTGCCATAATCGGGGCGTTACCATTCTTTTTCAGTTCGTTCTTTTTCAAATAGAAAAGCAGTTTGAACGTCGATTTTTTTGTCTGCTCCATAACTCAAATGTTTAATGTTTAAAATTAAATTACATTGAGTTACAAGGAAATATAAAAATGGGTGCAAAACGCTGAAATATAATCAGTTAAGTTATATAGTTGCCTTTATCAATCGGTAACGAATTAGTAACCTAACCTTGTCGTTTTAAGCCCAAAACCTATCAGACACCGAGTTCCAAACTAAGACTACTATTTTATAAAGCATTGTATAGCAACGGTTCTAACCGTTTTGCTTACTTTTGCTTTTTACTAATCTTTTTTAATAAAAAGGGCAAGGGACTCGTAATTTTGCCGCATTCATGAAAGAAGAATAATGCAAGCCATCAGTTTTTATTTGTTATATCCCTTTATCTGGTTGTTTTCCCTGTTGCCTTTGCGGGCGCTTTATTTTATTTCGGATTTTGTGGTCTATCCTGTACTTTACAGTATGCTGGGCTACCGGAAAAAGGTGGTGCGCGACAACATGCGGCAGGTTTTCCCGGAAAAGACAGAGGCGGAGAGGCAGGCCATTGAAAGGAAGTTTTACCATTACCTGGCCGACCTGTTTATGGAAACCATAAAGGGTTTCAGCATTTCGTACGAAGAGCTGATTCAACGGGTGACATTCACCAACCAGGATTTTTTTGAGAAAGTATACCGCGAAAATGAAGGGATAGTGATTACCCTGGGCCATGTGGGAAATTACGAATGGCTTGCCCAGTGTTTTCCCCGGATTGCCAATGTGCGTATGGGGGTTCCGTACCGGAAGCTGACCAACCCTTATTTTGACAAGGCCTTCCGGGCTTCGCGTGAGAGGGGCGGAGCCATCTTGTTTCATACCAAAGAAACCCTGGATTTTATTAAGAACGAGAAAAGCCGGTATATCCTGGTGCTGGCCAATGACCAGTCGGCACCGGCTGAAAAATCGTATTGGGTAAAATTTCTTAACCGGGATACTTCGTTTTTTGAAGGTACGGAAAAGATGGCCCGCCAGCTGAACTTTCCCGTTTTGTTTGCCCATATCGGGGTAAGCGGCCGCGGACGGTATGCGATCTCCTTTCAACCCGTTACCGATGACCCGTCTAAGGAGCCGCTGGGCGCTATCCTGGCCGAGCACGCCCGCCTGCTGGAGCAAAATATTTACCAGGCGCCCGAGTACTGGCTGTGGTCGCACAAGCGCTGGAAACACCAGAAGCCGGCCGGCTTTACCTACGGTTTCACCCGCAATATCCTGTCGTAAGCGGGTCAGTTGACCGAAACGTTCTCGGCACCTACCAGCCCGCAAAGCCGGCTGTGGATCTCTTTGCTGATCTCAATGCGTACGGTACGTGAAAACAGTGCGATGTCGTATTGGTTCTGGGTATCGTACACGTCAATTTTCAGCCCGAATTTCCCGGGGTTTTTCAGCACCACTTCCTGTATTTCGTGCACCAGCGACTTGTCGAGAGAATGGATATCGAGCTTGATCTTCATTTCCTTCAGCCGTTTTTCCTTCATTTCACTGAGCAGGTCAATAGACTGGGGCTTGAATTCCAGCTCGTCTTCTTTTCCCCATCGGCCCATCACTTTTCCCTTGATATAAATGAACGATTCCGGGATAAAATAGCGGGAATATTCGATGAAGTCGCGGCCAAACAGGGCAATTTCCAGTGAGCCGGTATAGTCTTCAATGCGGTAGATACCGAACTGGTTACCGTTTTTAGACTGGCGTATATTAACGGAAGTAACCACCCCGCCAATGGTAAATTCTTTGTCTTTGTTCTCTTTTTCAAGCAGGGACGTGTCAAGCGGCCGGCAGAGGCTCATTTCCATGGCAAACTGGTCAAGCGGGTGGCCTGAAATGTAAAAGCCTACCACTTCTTTTTCATACCGGAGCTTCTCAATGTTTCCCCATTCTTCCACCCGGTCTATTTTGGGTGTCTGGATGTTAAAGCCGTTGTCGCCTCCTAAAGACCCGAACAGCGTGTTCTGCGAGCTCATTTTATCTTCCATCACCTTATTGGCATACCGGATCAGCCGCTCAATGAAGGTGCCGCCCTCGTCTGACACGTGAAAATATATCGCCCGGTGAATGTCTTCAAAGCAGTCAAATGCGCCGGCATAAGCGAGTGATTCAAGCGTTTTCTTGTTGACCGTACGAAGGTTAACCCGGGTGATGAAATCAAAAATGTCTTTAAACTGCCCGTTTTTATCCCGTTCTTCGATGATGGCGTCTACGGCGGCATCGCCGGTGCCCTTGATACCGCCCAGGCCGAAACGGATCTCGTGTTTTTTATTCACACTGAAGCGCTTCTGCGATTCGTTGATATCGGGCCCCAGTACCTGCAGCCCCAGGGCCTTGCATTCTTCCATAAAGAAGGTGATCTTATCAATGTTGCCCAGCTGGGAGGTGAGTACGCCGGCCATATATTCGGCCGTATAGTGTGTTTTCAGCCAGGCAGTCTGGTAGGCCACAAAAGCGTAGCAGGTGGAGTGCGACTTGTTGAAGGCATATTGCGCAAAGGCCTCCCAGTCGGTCCAGATCTTATCGAGCGTTTTCTCGGGATGGCCATTGCTGAGCCCGCCTTCAATGAATTTGGTCTTCATTTTATCCAGCACTTCCTTCTGCTTTTTACCCATGGCTTTTCGCAGGGTATCGGCATCGCCTTTGGTAAAGCCGGCCAGCTTTTGCGACAGCAGCATCACCTGCTCCTGGTACACGGTGATCCCGTAGGTTTCGGCCAGGTGCTCTTCCATTTCAGGCAGGTCATAGGTGATGGGCTCACGACCGTGCTTACGGTTTACGTAGTTTGGAATATAGGCAATCGGGCCCGGCCGGTACAGCGCGTTCATGGCGATCAGGTCACCGAAACGGTCGGGCTGAAGATCTTTCATGTATTTCTTCATCCCGTCAGATTCAAACTGGAAAATGGCGTTGGTTTCGCCCCGCTGGAAGAGCTTGTAGGTCTCTTCGTCGTCTAACGGAATGTTGTCGATGTCAATATCTACCCCGTAGTTTTCGCGGATCATGCGCAGGGCTTCCTTGATGATGGTCAGGTTGCGCAGCCCGAGGAAGTCCATTTTGATTACCCCGGCATCTTCAATCACTTTGCCTTCAAACTGGGTGACCAGCAGGTCAGAGTCTTTAGACGTGGAAACGGGCACAATTTCCGACAGGTCGTAAGGCGCAATGATGATACCGGCCGCGTGGATACCCGTGTTTCTCACGGTTCCTTCCAGCTTTTCGGCCTGTTTCAGCACTTTTGAAGTAAGATCGCGGCCCTGGTACATTTCGCGCACCTGCTTCACGTTTTCAATTTCATCCGGGTTGAGGCCCAGCTCGGTCAGCGACTTGGGCCCGGTTATGGGGGCATGGATGAGCTTTTGGAAGTTCATGCCGTATCCCGGTTTATCGGGAATAAGCTTGGCGATCTGGTTGGCTTCCGACAGGGGGAGGTCCATTACCCGGGCCACATCTTTCACCGATGATTTGGTGGCCATGGTACCGTAGGTGATGATCTGGGCCACCTGGTTTTTCCCGTACTTATCTACCACGTAGTCGATCACCTTCTGGCGGCCTTCATCGTCAAAGTCGGTATCGATATCGGGCATCGACTTCCGGTCGGGGTTCAGGAAACGCTCAAACAGGAGGTTGTACTTGATGGGGTCAATGTTGGTGATGCCGATACAATAAGCTACGGCAGAGCCTGCTGCAGAACCCCGGCCCGGGCCGATCATCACGTCCAGCTCACGGCCGGCCCGGATGAAGTCCATTACAATGAGGAAGTACCCGGCAAAGCCCATGGTTTTGATGGTATGCAGCTCAAAATTTAGCCTTTCTTCGGCTTCGGCGCTGATGGTGCCGTAGCGCTGGCGGGCTCCTTCAAACGTAATGTGCCGCAGGTATTCCCACTGGTTGAGGGTGTCATCGGCATGAACCTTAAACTCCTGCGGAATGGGGAAGTTGGGAAGCAGGATATCTTTTTTGAGGTTGAGGGTTTCAATTTTGCCTACTACCTCGTTGGTGTTGTCAATGGCGGCCGGGATATCGGAGAACAGCTGCGTCATTTCAGCCGTGGTCTTGAAATAAAACTGGTCGTTGTAGAAGGCAAAGCGGGTACCTTTCTTGCTGCCTTCGTCGTCGTCTGAAAACTCCTTGTTGCTGGGGGTAGCCAGCTTTTCGCCGGTGTTGATGCAAAGCAGGATATCGTGGGCCACCCAGTCCGACTGATCCACATAGTGGCTGTCGTTAGAAGCGATGACCTTGACATTGTATTTTTTGGCAAATTTAAGCAGGACCTCGTTGACACGGATCTGCTCGGCCATATCGTGCCGCTGAATTTCTACATAATAATCTTCACCGAAGCGGTCAAGCCACCACCTGAACTCTTCTTCGGCGGCTTCTTCGCCCTGCTTCAGAATGGCCTTGGGCACCATGGCACCTATGCAGCAGGTAGTGGCAATGAGGCCCTCTTTGTATTTTTCAATCAGCGCTTTGGTCACCCGCGGGTATTTGCTGTACAAGCCTTCCATATAGCCCAGTGAGCAGAGCTTGGTCAGGTTTTTATAGCCTTCCGGGTTCTTGGCCAGCAGAAGCTGGTGGTAACGCAGGTCTTTCTGCTCTTTGGTGAAGGTTTTGCGGGTATGGTCTTCCACTACGTAAAACTCGCAGCCAACAATAGGCTTTACCCCGTATTTCCCGGCAGTAGCTACAAAATCAAATACGCCGAACATGTTTCCGTGGTCTGTGATGGCTACGGCGGGCATTTCGTCTTTCTGGGCCTTGGCGAAAAGTCGTTTTATACCCGAGGCTCCGTCAAGCAGGGAGTACTGGGTATGGTTATGGAGGTGCGAAAATTTCATGGAGTTCCTGTAAATTCTGAATGAACAAAGTTACAGGATTTTCCGCTGTGTGCCGAAGACCGCCCCCGATTATTTTGCGATGGCGTAGGCCAGTCCGAACCGGATGCCGGTTTCCATGATCCGGTAACGGGAGCGTTGCCTAGTGAAAGACGAGAGCGCGTGAAGCCGGGCATTCGGGTTAACGAAAACAGAAATACCTGATTTGAAGGCATACCGGCCGCCTGCGCCCAGTGCTACGCCCAAGCCGGTCTGGTTACTGATCTCCCTGGATTGTGAAATGTCGATATCGATCATCGGGCCGCCGTTCAGGTAAACGTAATTTCCCAGGTTTGCCCGGAGCAGTGCGGGTACGGTGACCAGCCTGGCCGAGACTTTCGTGGGCGGTGGCGTGGCGTCTCCCAGGAAAGCCGGATGGCGGATGACGTGATGTTCCGAGTAATCAATGCCGGTTTCAAAGTCGAGCACCTTATTCAGGCCGTGGATATAGCTGATACCGAAATTTTGTATGCCGTTGCTTTCATAGCTGCCCCCGCCCACGAGCTGTTCGAAGGTAACGACGGAGCTGTGTGCCGGAAAAGAATAATACAGGCCTATGCTTTTTCCCGACTGGGCGCAGGCAGAGCCGGCCAGGCCCAGCAGGGTAATGAGGGTGAGAAGGCAGAACCGTATGTTCATGTTGTCTTGCTTTAATTTACTAAGTACAAAAATAGGAGAAAAGGAAAGAGAAGAAAGCCGGACAATTGAGTTAAAGGCAGAATATTGAGTTAAAGGCAGATTTTGTTTTGTTACGGGGCGGTGCGGGGTAATAATACAGTGAATTTTTTGCATATTCATGAAACAGAGCCGTATTTTGAATAGCATAATTTTGATTGTGAATTTCATGATATACGGTCTGCTGGTATGTGCACATTTCAAAGATATATTTTGTGGAAGATGTGCATATTATGGATAAATTTCCTAACTTTGCACCCCAATTTACTTTTTAATACTTAATCTGTTTTGTAAAATGCCAAAGCAAAAAACAAATTCAGGAGCGAAAAAAAGGTTTAAATTGACTGGTACCGGGAAAATCAAGCGTAAGCATGCTTTCCACAGCCACATTTTAACCAAAAAGTCGAACAAGAGAAAGAGAAACCTTGTTCAGACCACGCTCGTTAGTCCTGCTGATGAAGCAAGAATTAAAAGCCTGCTGTAATCTTACAGCATCTGGTTCTATTGTTTAACCCGGCTACAGGCCCATTAAGTTTCCCGCTGCGGAACGCCTCTGGTCAAAAAACGTAAAAATTTATGCCACGTAGTGTCAATCATGTAGCGTCAAGAGCACGCCGCAAAAAAGTTCTGAAGCTGGCCAAGGGCTACTTCGGAAGAAGAAAAAATGTTTGGACAGTTGCTAAAAATGCTGTCGAAAAAGGTTTGGTTTACGCCTATATCGGTCGTAAACAAAAGAAAAGAAACTTCCGTAGCTTGTGGATCGTACGGATCAACGCCGGGGTAAGACCTTACGGCTTATCGTATTCGGTATTTATCAACAAGCTGCAGAAAGCAGGTATTGAGCTTAACAGAAAAGTATTGGCCGACCTGGCTTTGAATCATCCTGATGCTTTTAAAGCCATCGTTGAGAAAGTAAAGTAAGCTGTCTCCGGGACAGGTTGAAAAGGGCATCCGGAAGGGTGCCTTTTTTGTTGCATTTTTTTTATCTTTGCAGCAACTATAATTATTTAATGAACCCTAGAATTACTCATGAAAGCTGTCCTGCTGTCCTTCCTGAATTCCTTATTTTCCAAAATAATATTTTAAATCAATCTTATTTATGCGCAAACGTCTACCCCGGGCGGTGCTTTTTGGTGCACTGTTCCTTCCTTCTTTCCTCCAGGCACAGAAGGTAATTCTTACTGATTCAGTGGTGTTGTACAGGACCATCCAGGATCAAAGCAATCCTAAAACAGAGCTGGTTTCCATTCGCGGGTACGTGGCTTCTATTCTGCCCCGCGCCAATTCTTTTGAAATCAATGTGTTTAAGCAGTATACCGGCTATCTTGAATTCAAAACCCAGGCATCAGCACCGAAAAACCTGGCCTCCAGGCTGGCGTATTTACCCGGGCTGGCTCAGTATACCTTTGACCATGCAGCACTGAAAACCCAAAAGGAAAAAGTGTTCCGGCTAAGCACCGGGAACGAGGAGGCTCCCTTTGAATACCAGTTCTACCCGGTACTGGGAAGCAAGCACGGCGGCGAAAAATACGGTTTAAAACCGTTAAGCTCGAATGAGACCGGCGGCAATTACAGCCTTCTCCTGGAAAGTCAGCCGCAGGCTTTGGAGTACTCGGGGCCTAAAAACAACTTTACCGTGCTCTCCAGCCCGTATGCAGCTTCGGCAGAAATACTGACCGTAAAAAGCAGCTTTAATTATTATTCCGGGAAATACTGGATTGACGGCAATAACGGCACGCAGCGAAAGCAGGTTGCTTTAAAAACAGAACCCAAACTCAAAGCCACGTTCCAGTCCCGGCCCGGCGCATTAAATTACCTGAAGCCGATAGACAAGGGGCTATTTACTATTATGCAGGTAGATTCTGTTTTAAAAGAGCGGGAAGTGGCGAAAGTTCAGCTCCCAGCCGATTTCGGGGTGGTAGCCTATGGTATGGTTAAGGGAGTTCCTCAAAAGCCCGTGTTCAGCCTTTCCGAGTTAAGAAACAAGATGGACGGGTTTGTCCTGCTGACCGGAAACGGCTATAACGACCGGAAAAACGGGAAATCTTTCAGTCTTGTCCGGTTTAATTCAGAAGGAGAGTTGCTATATCACCATGATTTTACCGTAGAAGATGAAGATTATCAGTTTGACCAGGCATCGGTTATTGCCAATGAGCAGGAATCGCTGTCCAAAATCATCCTGAGAAAAGGCTTACGCTACAAAAGCATTTATGTGAAGGTTGATGCCTCGGGAGTGAAGTATAAAACCCCGTGGTCGAAAGAAACGGATAAAGAAGCAAAGCTGATCAAATCGTCCGGGAAAGTCTCTACCGGGGGCTCACACCAGGATACCTATTTAATTACGCTCGAAAATGGGGAAAATATGGTTTATGGGGCCGATTACGGTATAGGTGCGCCGGGGGGTGTTCAGGCGGGTTATGGTTTTACCCACCTGGGAGCTGACGGTAAAACAAAGGCATTCTACAATACCGATTGCCGCATCCCGGCTCAGATTATGGGTAAGGCGTATACCTTTGCAGCCATTTACGTTCAGGACGGCAGGGTACTGCTCCTGGCCGATGAGCCTCGGGGCAACTCACCGGAATCTTTCAAGAAATACAGCTGGATAGACCTGGAGTTTTCCAAAACACTCAACCTACTTCAAAAAGGGGAGGAAATACAATTGGCGGCCTACCGGGGTAAAGAAGAAAAGGGTAGCTCATGGAAGCTCTTTTCCGGAGAGCCGGAAGAAATAAGCCGGGAACAGCTCGAAAGCGCCAGTTTGGCCTGCGCCCCTGTAGCGTACATTATCGATACCCGGAAACAGACTATCAGCTTCCTGGATTTGCATGAAAAGGGTGGGTATAGCCTACCCTGGGTAAATAATACCTGGATTGATATGAATAGCCGGGAGATCAATACCTTCCTGCGCACGAGGGAAAGAAGTGAAGATAAAGCAGCCAGCTATCCGAAAGTGGTAAGATTGCAGGCTCTGAAAGCGGCCTATTAATATCTACGGAATTGTCCGGTAGGTCACTATCGCGCCGGAGACTTTTGTTTGGGATCTGCTCAGGCATTATTTTGCAGTATCTTTAACCTCTACCTATGAAAAGAACCTTCCTGTTAATTACCTGCGGGGCCTTGTGCCTCTATGCCTGCCGTTCGTCGGATTCGGGGGGCAAGCCGGAGATCCTGGTCAAATCTGCGGCTGAAGATGACCGGGCGTATGCTGCACAGATCGAATCGGAAACCCCGGTTAAGCTGGCCGACGGACTGAAGATCAGCCTGTGGGCTACCGATTCGCTGGCACCGGATCCTGTATCTATGAGCATCGATGACTACAATACCATTTACCTGACCCGCACCAACCGGCAGAAAAATTCGGAGTTTGATATCCGGGGCCACCGCGACTGGATGACCGAGTCTATTAGCTGGCAGAGTGTGGAAGACCGCAGGGCCTTTCTGAAACGGTTCTTTGATGCTAAAGATTCGCAGAAAAACGACTGGCTTCCGGACCTGAACGGCGACGGCTCCCACGACTGGCGTGACCTGACCGTGGAGCAGGAGGAGATCTGGAAGCTGGAAGATACCAACGGCGACGGCCGGGCGGATCGTTCTACGCGGGTATTGAATGATTTCAGGGAAGAGATCACCGATGTGGCCGGCGCCATACTGGTGCGCAGAAAGGACGCTTTTGTAGGTCTAGGACCCGATCTGTGGCGGCTGGAGGATACCGACGGTGACGGGTATTACGACAAGAAGACGTCGATATCCCACGGCTGGCACGTGCACGTAGGGTTCGGCGGACACGGGATGTCGGGCCTGGTGGAAGGACCCGACGGCAAAATCTACTGGGGCATCGGGGATCCGGGGATGAATGTGGTGGACAAAGCCGGGAACCGGCATTTCTTTCCGAACGAGGGCGTAATTGTACGGTGTAATGCCGATGGCTCGGATTTCGAAGTGTTTTCACACGGCCACCGCAATACCCATGAATTTGTTTTTGATCAATACGGCAATGTCATCAGCTCGGATAACGACGGCGACCATCCGGGTGAGTCGGAGCGCCTGGTGCACCTGGTAGAAGGTTCTGACTCGGGCTGGCGCATCAATTGGCAGTTCGGCAAGTATACCGATCCGAAGAATAACCGGTACAAGGTGTGGATGGACGAAGGCATGTACCTGCCCCGCCACGAGCAGCAGGCCGCCTATTTCCTGCCGCCTATCCGCAATTACCACAACGGCCCCACCGGTATGCAGTTTAACCCGGGTACGGCCCTGGGAAAGAGCTGGCTGAATAAATTTTTCCTGGTAGAGTTTACCGGAACGCCCTCCGGAGCGCACATCTGGTCGTTTGACCTGAAGCCCAAAGGAGCCAGCTTTGATTTTAATTCGGAAACCGATATGGTCAACGGAATCCTCGCTACGGGCATCCGGTTTGGAACAGACGGCGCGCTGTACGCCGCCGACTGGATCAACGGCTGGGGAACCAAGAATTACGGACGTGTGTGGAAGATTGACGTGACCACCTCCGAGCTCAACGGGATAAGGAAGAAGACCCAGGCCCTGATGGCGGCCGATTACGGCAAGAAAAACGGGAGCGAGCTGTACGACCTGTTGTTTTTTGAAGACCAGCGGATCCGTCAGAAGGCCCAGTTTGAGCTGGCAGGACGGTCGGAAGGTGCCGGTCTCTTTGAGAAGGCTGCTCAGCAAACGGGAAATCAGCTGGCACGGGTACATGCCATCTGGGGAACGGGCCAGCTTCTGGCCGCGAAGAAAGGCGATGCCGCCCTGCTGATCCGTTTATTGAAAGACAATGACCCTGAGATTGCGGCGCAGGCAGCTAAGGTGCTGGGCGACGTACGCCATAAGCCGGCCGGCAGTGCCCTGGTGCCGCTGCTGGCACATGCCAGTCCGCGTGTACAATTTTATGCGGCACAGGCCCTGGGCCGCATAGCCTATAAGCCGGCTGTTCCGCAGCTGATCGGCCTGTTGAAAAGAAATAACGACAGCGACCTTTACATCCGGCACGCTGCTACGCTGGCGCTGTCACGCATAGATGACCGCGCGGCCGTGCACGGGCTGATCAGCAGCCCGGAGAGGTCGCTGCGGCTGGCGGCTGTGCTGGTGATGCGGAAAGTACAGGACCCGGAGCTGGCCCGCTCACTGAACGATCCTGATCCGTACATTGTGGCAGAAGCCGCACGGGCCATTAACGACGACCTTTCGGTAAAAGAGGCCCTGCCGGCCCTGGCCGCCCTGGTTACACGCCATGAGATCCGGTCAGAGGTGATTATGCGCAGGGCTATCAATGCGGCTTTGCGGACAGGCGGAGATCAGCAGCTGAATGACCTGGTAGCGTACGCACGCGATAACCAGGCACCTGCTGTGCTGCGGGCCGAAGCGCTGGCTACCCTGGCCGTATGGGCAGAGCCTTCTGTGCTGGACCGTGTAGACGGCCGTTACCGGGGCAGGGTAACGCGTGATGCAGCCCGGGTGAAAGCCCTGCTGGTGCCCGAAATGGAGAGTTTCCTGGCCAGTAAGGACCCGGCCATCGTGAATGCCTCCCTGAATGTTCTTAAAGAGCTGAAGGTGACCGATTTTAACGGGAAGCTGGATGTAATTTACCGGAAAACCGGCAACCCGGAGATCCGGTCGGGCATTCTTACCGCGCTGGCTGAGCTGAATTACGGAAAAGTGGGAGACCTGATCCACGATGCGCTGAAAAGCCCCGACAAAGACCTGCGCGGCACGGCCCTGGGCATGCTGAACAAGCTGGACATTTCGCCTGCCTTATTAAGCAATATGGTCAGCCAGGTGCTGCAAACCGGCGAGCAGGCCGAACAGCAGCGCCTGTTGAAAAGCCTGGGCGAAATGCCTTTGACCAGGACCGAAGGGCTCTTCCGTGAGCTGATCGGCCGGCTCAGAGACAAGCGTTTTCCTGACGGGCTGAGGCTGGACCTGGCTGATGCCGTCGAAGCTTCGGGTTCAGCACCCCTGGCCGCCGGGCTGAAAGCCGTTTTGCCGAAAGGAGATATTTACGAAGAATATGCCGATGTGCTGTACGGCGGAAACCGCTGGAGAGGCGAACAATATTTTAAGCAGAATGAAACGGGACAGTGCGTGAGGTGCCACTCCCTGGGCGACGCAGGCGCAACCGTAGGCCCGGATCTGAGCAATATCGGCCGGGTGCTGGAACGGAAGCAGCTGTTGCAGGCCCTGCTGGAGCCGGGAGCGCGCCTTGCCCCCGGGTTCGGGACCGTTAAGCTGACCCTGAAAGGCGGCCAGGAGGTAACGGGCATACTGGAAAAGGAAAGCGCCTCAGAGCTGGTACTGCGTACTTCGGAAGCTGAGCCGCTGCGGGTGCCTGTGTCACGCATCACCCGGCGCGAAAATTACCCGTCGGCCATGCCCGCCATGGGAGGCATCATGAGCCGGCATGAAATGCGTGATGTAATTGAATTTCTTTCGGGCCTGAAAAAATAGGCAGAATTAAAAAGTGCGCGTATCCCGGATACGCGCACTTTTTTGATTATTTCCCTACTATTACTTCTGCTCTGACCACTATCATGATCGTTTTGTCTTTAATTTCCGGATGCACAAACACCAGGTAAAGATCCTGGTTTTTCTGCAGGTCGGCTGCCGGTACTTTCAGCGGTATGGTTAAGATATCCGGCTTCTGGGTGATCGCTGCCGCCGGCTTCAGAAGGGCCGACTCGCCCACCAGCGTACCCGCAGGGCTGCCCAGCCGGAGCTCTATTTTACCGCCTACGGCATTGACCTGCGCCTCCGGTGCCATTGCAGCCACCACGAGCGCGGTAATTCCTTTCAGGTCAATGTTTTCCAGGGCCACATAGGCACCTGATTTTTGCGGCATAAGCAGCTTCATGTCGTTGAAAGACATTTTCATGACGTCTGCCTCTTTGTCAAACGCATGTACGTCAAGAACGGAATTCCGCAATACCACGGTATGCTCTGAACGTACCGGTGGCAAGCCGTTTGCTCCCTGGTCGGTGTAGGCCGCCCTGAAAATGAAAGATCCTTTACCGGCATCGGCCTTCGGCACAGCAGTGACGTAGGTACCGGTCAGCGGTAACCTGGCAGAGGCTTTTTCCTTGGCCAGGCTCAGGATATACTTCGCCATTTCTTCGGCATCTTTCTGGGGCAGGTCAGGGTGTGCCGCCATGGCTACTTCTCCCCATACGCCGCTTCCGCCGCTGATAATCTTTTTGCTCAGGTAGCCTACGGCATCCGCTGTTTTTTCGTATTTCTGCGATACGGTACGGTAGGTTGGCCCGATTGATTTTTTATCGGTATCGTGACAGGATTTACAGTCGGCCGCATCAATGAGCTTTCTGCCGCGGCTCATCATAATGGCGTTTTCGTCTGCCGTTTTGTGTCCCTGCGAAATCTCCACCTTGTCAAAGCCTTCGGCCAGGTAGTCGGCCGTAAATACCACGTGGCTGGCCTCAATGCCGTTGCCCAGCGTGCCGTCTTCCTTATCCTGCACACTCACACTGTAAGGAATAGCGCCACCGGCCCGGAAGAAGCTGGTGTTATGCCCGCCAAACGAGAGGTCAACCACAGGCAGGTCGTTTCCGGCGGCAATTTCCACTGTAGCCGCTGACTCCCCGCCTTTGCCGTCGTTTACGGTCAGTACGGCCTTGTACAGCCCGGGCTTATCGAGCGTGAGCGCTGCTTTTTCTGTTTTAAATTCTTTTTTGAAGCCGTTATCAGAGGTAACCAGCCAATGATAACTCAGGGCGTCATCATCCAGGTCGGTGCTGCCTTCACCCGACAGCTCTACCTGCAGCGGCACGGCACCTCCCGGCTGGCTTGAACGGGCCTCCACCTGGGGTTTCCGGTTTCCGCCGTTGTATTCAATACGGATCAGCCGGGCGTTGTCGTTCTGAACAAACCAGCCGGTGCCGTATTCCAGCATGTAGAGGTCGCCGTTCGGGGCAAACTCCATATCCATGGGGTTGTTGAAGGTCTGGTTGGGTAAGAACCGCTCCATCCGTACGTAATCGCCGTTTTCGTCGAGGGTAACGGCCATGATAAAGCCGCGCATCCATTCGTAGGTGATCAGCTTTTTGTCGTAGTACGACGGGAATTTCCTTTCGGCACCTTTGAAATCATCCTGGTAATACACCGGCCCGGCCATGGCGTTCCGGCCGCCGTTACCCATCAGCGGGAATTCAGGCGATGAGCCGTAAGGATACCAGATAAATGCATTCTGGGCCGGTGGAAGCTTTTGAAGACCGGTATTGTTTTTAGAGGTATTGAGCGGCGCGGCGGCATCCCATTTCGGACCCGACACCCCTTTCGCAAAATCATATTTGTTATAGGCCTTGTTGTCGCCCACAAAATGCGGCCAGCCGAAGTTCCCCGCTTTTTTGGCCTGGCCTACTTCATCGTGCCCGGCCGGGCCGCGGTCTTCTTTGGGATCACGGGCATCCGGGCCCACATCCCCCCAGTAGAGATAACCGTTATGCTGGTCTACCGAGATTCGGAAAGGATTGCGGTGGCCCATGGTATAAATCTCGGGACGGGTATTGGGCGTGCCTTTGGGGAACAGGTTACCTTCCGGAATGGTGTAGGTGCCGTCAGGCTGGGGTTTGATCCGGATCACTTTCCCTCTCAGGTCGTTGGTGTTGGCCGATGACCGCTGTGCATCCCACGACTCGCGTCCGGGGCGTTCGTCGCTGGGACTGTATCCGTCTGATCCGTGCGGGTTGGTGTTATCGCCGGTAGAAAGGTAGAGGTTCCCGTCTTTGTCCCAGGCAATAGAACCGCCCGTATGGCAGCATTCTTCGCGTTGGGTTGGCACTTCAAGAAGCTCTTTCCGGGAATCCATCAGGAGATTGTCGCCCTTCAGCTCAAAACGGGCCAGCACGTTCGATGATTTTACGGGATCGGAATAGTACATGTAGATCCAGTTGTTTTTGGCAAAATCAGGGTCTTTGCTCAAGCCCAGCAGCCCGTCTTCGGCCTCGCGTACCTCTCCGGCCTTATTGGTATACTTGGTGCTGACAGGTAGTTTGGCAATGTCTTTCAGCTCACCGGTTTTATTGTTGAACAGCCGGATCTCGCCCTTGCGCTGAATGAAGAGAATCCGGTCGTTATCCAGTACTGAAAGCTCCATGGGCTCGTCAAGCTTCTCGGCCAGCACTACTTTCGTAAAGCGGTTCTCTTCGGGTCTTGACCGGGAAAAATCTACAGGTTTGGGTTTTTCGCCACCGGAAGCGTACACAATACCGCCCCAGAGATGATTCAGGAAAAGCGGGTCAGAAAAAGACTCTTTGGTATGGCCCAGGGCCGTGTAGAAAGAACGCCCGCCGTCAAACTCCTGGTACCAGCTCATGGGGTGGAAATCCGGGTTTTTACCGCCGCTATAAGAGGTTTCATCAATGGTCAGCAGCGGGTGGATATTTTTGGAAATATTCCTGAAGTTGTAAAACTCGTCGGTGTACTCAAAATGCTCGGGCATGCCTTTGGTGGCCAGGTTATCTTTTTCCACTACGGTGAACCTGCCTTTCTGCACATTGCTGGGTACGCCGGGGTGGTCAACAAAGACGGCTCCGGCCAGCTCGCCATACCAGGGCCAGTCGTATTCGGTATCGGTGGCCGAGTGGATCCCCACATAGCCGCCGCCGGCCTGGATGTAGCGTTCAAAAGCTTCCTGCTGGCGGGCATTGAGGATTTCACCGGTGGTATTCAGGAACACCACGGCGCTGTAGCCGGCCAGGTTTTTTTCGGTAAAGGCCGTTGCATCTTCGGTGAAGTCGGCTTCAAATCCTTTTTCCGCCGCCATTTTTTTAATGGCTTCTATGCCCGGTTCAATAGAATCGTGCCGGAAACTGGCCGTTTTACTGAAGACCAGGAGCCTGATCTTCCGGTTCTCCGAACACGAGGAAAAGGTCATGATCGCAAGGATCAGGAGTACAAGTGTATTTCTCATGAGTATTGAAAGGTTGAAAATTTAATCGTTAATGGCCTGGAAAACAACCTGCCGGAATTTCCAGGAGGTATTGTCGCCCGAAATCCCCTGGGTTTGTTTCATCAGCACGCCGATGACCTGCTCTTCCGGGTCGGCAAAATATTGCGTATTGAAATAACCGCCCCAGCTGAAGGTGCCCTCGCTGCCCAGCCCGCCGGTAGCCGCTCCTTTGGGGTTAACCACAGAAAATGCCAGTCCCAGGTCCTCGTTGCCACCGGCCCAGAGATCACCGATCTGGTTGGCCATCATCATGTCTATGGTCAGCCTGCTCAGCAGGCGTTTGCCGTTATAAATGCCTTTGTTGAGGTACATCTGGAGAAACCGGGCATAATCGGTAGCGGTAGATGAAAGCCCCGCGCCGCCCGAGAAGAAGGTTTTTGCCCCGCGTACCGGGTAAAGGGCATCGTAATAGGGGTTATCGTTAAAAACCGCCCAGACACCGTTCTTTTTGGTTTGCACATCGGTCAGCCGGGCCGCCTTGCTGTCAGGCAGGTAAAAGTAGGTATCGCGCATTTCGAGGGGAGCAAAAATCCGCTCCCGGAAGAAAACATCAAGGGGCTGCCCCGAGAAAAGCTCGATCAGGTAACCGGCCACATCCAGTCCTTCGCTGTATTTGTATTTTTCGCCCGGATGAAAATGAAGGGGCATTTTTGCCAGCCGCAGGATATTTTCCTTTGTGCTTACCGGATCACCGGAAAAGATGTCTTTAATGCCTGCCTTCTGGAAAATTTTCCGGAAGGTGCTGTCGTCAATAATGCCGTAACCAATGCCCGAAGTATGCGTCAGCAGGTGCCGGATAGTGATAGGGCGGGCCGCCGGTACAGTGGTAAAGCTGGAGTCTTTTTCATGGAAGGTATCCAGCACGCCTGCGTCTTTAAATTCAGGAATATATTGGGATACGGGATCGTCGAGGCGGAATTTCCCTTCTTCCCACAGCATCATCAGGCCGGTAGCCGTAATGGCCTTGGTCTGGGAGGCGATCCGGAAGATGTCGTCTGTTTTCTGGCTTCTGCCGGGTGAGGCATTGCCGAATGCCTTCAGGTAAACAATCCTGCCTTTCCGGGCCACGAGCGCTACGGCACCCGGGATCTCTTCTTTGGCTATGGCTTCAGTGAACAGGGCATCGATCCGTTGGAGCCGGTCTTCGGAAATTCCCGCACTCTGCGGAGTGCCGGGACCCAGCATAGGGGCCTGCTGACCCTGTAGGGTGTACGTGGCGCAAACCAGTACAAACAGGATTTTTTTAATCATCAATTTAACGGTAGGTTGAATAACGGCTTCAAATTACAAAAAAAAGATTTCCAAACCCTAACCGGCCCGTTTTTTTAGGAGGAAACCGGCCGTTTGTCCGGAAAATACACCACTGCAAACAATCTCGGCGAAAATATCTGCCATATTGTCAGAAATGCGTACCTTTGTGCGTTTAATTCAAAAGAAGATGAGCCATTTGACAGAAGAAGTGGAAGAAGCAAAAATTACGGTCAACGAGTTTGTAAACGGGACCAAGAAATTATACATAGAAAGTTACGGCTGCCAGATGAACTTTGCCGACAGCGAAGTGGTGGCCTCCATTCTGCGCAACAACGGGTACTCTACCACCTCGGATGTGGTGGAGGCAGACCTCATTTTGCTGAATACCTGCGCCATCCGCGACAACGCCGAACAGCGGGTACGCAACCGGCTCAGCATCCTGAATTCGAATAAGCGGCGCAACCCTTCGCTGAAAATAGGGGTGCTGGGCTGCATGGCCGAAAGGCTGAAAACCCAGTTCCTGGAAGAAGAGAAAATGGTAGACCTGGTGGTAGGGCCCGATGCCTATCGTGATCTCCCCAATCTCCTCCAGGAAGTAGACGAAGGCCATAAGGCGGTCAATGTTTTTCTCTCGCGGGAAGAAACCTATGCCGACATCACCCCGATACGGCTGGATTCCAACGGCGTATCGGCTTTCATATCCATTATGCGGGGGTGTAACAACATGTGCAGCTTCTGCGTGGTACCCTTTACCCGGGGCCGTGAGCGCAGCCGCGATGCGCACTCGGTGGTGAAAGAAGCGCGCGAGCTTTTTGAGCAGGGCTACCGCGAAGTGACCCTGCTGGGACAGAATGTGGACTCGTACAACTGGAAGAACGGGGAGGAGTCGTTTAACTTTGCCCAGCTGCTGGAAGCCGTGGCACTCATCAGCCCCGACCTGCGCATACGGTTTTCTACCTCCCACCCGAAAGATATCACGGATGAGGTGTTGTACACCATGAAGAAATACGACAATATCTGCAATTATATTCACTTACCGGCCCAGAGCGGAAGCTCGCGTATCCTGGAGCTCATGAACCGTACGTACGACCGCGAATGGTACCTGGGTAAAATAGACCGGATCAGGGAGATCATTGGCGAAGACTGCGGGATTTCGCACGACCTGATCGCCGGTTTCTGCACCGAAACCGAAGAAGATCACCGGGATACCCTGACCTTAATGGATTATGTGAAGTTTGATTACGGTTATATGTTCTTTTACTCGGAAAGACCGGGCACACCGGCCGCCAAGAAGCTGGAAGACGATGTGCCGGAAGAAGATAAGAAACGCCGCCTGAACGAGATCATTGCCAAACAGCAGGAGCACTCGCTTCTGCGCAACCAGCTGGCGGTAGGAAAAGTATACCGGATCCTGATAGAAGGAGAATCGAAGCGTTCACCGGAAGACCTCTGCGGGCGCAACGACCAGAACAAAATGGTGGTTTTTCCCCGTAAGCACTACCGCAAAGGAGAATACGTTAACGTATTGGTCACTTCCTGCAGCACAGCCACACTTAAAGGGGAAATTGTAGACTGAGCATGGAGAACACCCGTGAAATACAGGATGTAAAAAACCGTTTCGGGATCATTGGGAATGCCCCGGCCCTGAATTATGCGCTCAGTGTGGCCATACAGGTGGCACCCACCGACCTGACCGTGCTCATCAACGGCGAAAGCGGCAGCGGGAAAGAATCTTTTTCAAAGATCATTCATGGCCTGAGCAACCGGCGCCGGGGACCTTTTATTGCCATTAACTGCGGGGCCATCCCGGAAGGTACTATTGATTCAGAGCTTTTCGGACACGTGAAGGGCTCGTTTACCGGCGCTGTAGACGACCGTAAAGGGTATTTTGAGACCACCAACCAGGGAACCATCTTCCTGGACGAGATAGGCGAGATGCCCCTGGGCACCCAGGCGCGCCTGCTGCGGGTGCTGGAAAACGGCGAGTATATCCCCGTGGGCTCATCTGCCGTCAGGAAAACCGATGTGCGGGTAGTAGCAGCCACCAATGTGGATCTGATGTCAGCGGTAGAGAACGGGAAGTTCAGAGAAGACCTCTATTACCGGCTGAATACGGTGCCCATCAAAGTACCGCCGCTGCGGGACAGGGGGTTTGATATAGAGCTGCTTTTCCTCAAATTTACCACTGATTTTGCCGAGAAAAACCGTATACAGCCTGTAGAGCTGGCCGAAGACGCCCGGATCATGCTCCGTTCTTTCCGTTTCCCGGGAAATATACGCCAGCTGAAGAATATAGCCGAGCAGATCACCCTGCTGGAGCCTGACCGCCTGATAAGCGGAACGGTGCTGTCCAAGTACCTGCCCAAAGAGCAGGCTTCGGGCCTGCCCGCCCTGCTGAACATGAAAGAGGGACAGGACTTTTCAGAGCGGGAGCTCCTCTATAAGGTGCTTTTTGATATGAAGAAAGACGTGACCGATCTGAAAAGGCTGGTGTATTCGATGATGTCGGGCAATGCGGTTGACAAAGACTCGGTCAGCCCTGAATTTTTTCACGAAGTGGCCACAGAAACGCCGATGCTATATGCGCATCCCGACAGCAGCCTGTATTCGCCGTTCAGCACCAGTACCCTGAAAATTGACGATGTTCAGCGAAACAACGAAGACATTGAAGACATTACCCATGAAACGGACGAAGATTCTCTTTCACTCGAAAAAAACGAAAAGGAAATGATCATCAAGGCCCTCCGGAAAAGCAATTTTAAACGTAAATATGCGGCCCAGAGCCTCGGAATTTCAGAACGCACGTTATACAGAAAGATCAAACAATACGATATTACCGATGAGAAGCCTTAGTGTTTTATTGTCTTTCCTGCTGACGTCTTGCGGAGTATATTCATTTACCGGCCGGAGTACGCTCTCGTCAGATGTGAAAACGTTTTCCATTCAGAACATCACCATGTCGGCGCCGTCGGGCTACGCTACGCTGTCGCAGGACCTGACCGAAAAGCTGAAAGAATATTACCAGCGGAACACCAAGCTGAAGCAGGTGGCCCAGGGGGGCGATATCCAGATCGAAGGCTCGGTGGTGGATTACCGTACTGACGGGGTGGCGTCTTCTGCCAGCGGCGATAAGGCCGCCATGAACCGGCTGACCATTGTGGTAGAGGTAGTGTTTTCCAACAAGTACAACGAGGCGGATAATTTTGAAAAAGATTTCTCTTTTTATATGGATTACCCGCAGAACCAGACCTTAACCGAAGCAGAACCCACGCTGGTACCGAAAATCCTGGATCAGCTGGTGCTTAATATTTTCGGAGATACCGTAGCAAAATGGTGAAAGAGCTGAACCGGATCATCGGGAGTAAAGATTTCACCAGCGGGGAAGACACCCGCAAGCTGGTCTTTATCTGTGCCAACCACCGCGATTTTGAACTGCCCTTTGCCCTCCTGACTCATTACCCTGTTTTTGAAACGTATGCCGAATACTGGGAGAAAGGGCGGGAGATCATCCGGAGAAATACGGACTTGCTGGACGAGCTGCTGCGGCCGGTGAGGGAAGAGCCGGTGCCGGAGTTTCCCGGAGAAAAGCTTTCACGGGCCACGCGGCTGGCGCTTCAGAAGAAGGCAATCCGGAAATACCTGAAGCATTACCCGGTAAAAGGTGAGCCGGGACAGGATCTGCATTAAAAAAAAGTACAACATTATATACAGGATAGTTATAAATCACTATCTTTGCGGCTCGAAATTTTGAAATTGTATGGTAACTACTATTATTGTATTGTTAATTATAGCGGCTATTCTTCTGACCATTGTGGTTTTGATACAGAATCCGAAAGGCGGCGGACTTTCGTCTGAATTCGGCGGAAGCGGCGGTGCGCAGATGTTCGGTGTTCAGAAGACAGGCGATATTGTAGAGCGGCTGACCTGGGGGTTTTTCACCTTTATCCTGGTAGGTTCACTGGGAACGCTGATCTTTATCAAATCAAGCGGCACTCAGCAGGCCACGCAAAGTGATGTAAACGTGGAAAAAGCGACTACCACCACTGCGGTTCCTGCTTTACCGGCTCCGACCTCTACAGCCACAGCTGACAGCACCAAATAAGCTGTAACCCAAGACATTTTTTAAAAAAGATATCCGTTAGGATATCTTTTTTTGTTTTTTAACTTTGCAGGCTATGGAAAACCAACTGACCAACTCGGATATTGCTGACATTCTCCAGCTTGACGGCAAGCTCCTGGACCTGCACGATACAGACCCGGTAAGGGCCAAAGCCTACGTAGATTCGGTATTTACCCTTGAAAGACTGGATAAGCAGATTGCCGGGATGACGCCTGCGCAGATCGGGCAGATCCGGGTATACGGAAAGATACTGCAGCCGGCTATCCTGGAAATCCTGGAAACCGGTACGCTGGCCGAGCTGGCGGAGCTGGCGGAAAAAACACCGGCAGGTATTTTCGAGGTGATGCAGGTCAAGGGCCTGGGCATCAAAAAGGTAAAAGCCCTGTGGAAAGACCTGCAGATCACCGGTCTCGAAAGCCTCAGGGAGGCCTGTGAAAAGGGGGTAATAGCACAGCTGAAAGGCTTTGGCGTAAAAACCCAGGAGTCTATCCTCGAGTCAATCGCCTTCCTGGAAAGCCTGAAAGGGAAGCTTCGTCTGGATGAAGCGCTGCTGTTGGGCGGGGAGATTCTGGAAGAAGTCAGGAAAATTTACCCGGATACCTACCTGAGCGGGGAGGCCCTGCGGTACGAAAATACGGTGGCCGAGCTGGCGTTTATAGTGGTGAAAGACGGGTTTGGCGGGATCAGGCTGCCCGAAGATACTTTCCACCAGGATATTAAGCAATCATCACCGGGAACCTGGCGCGGGCATTACCGCAACTTTGAGATCCCTGTGGTGATGGAAAAAGTATCTGCCCGCGATCGCGTGGCCAAAAGCATCATTAAAAGTGCGGCAGAAGACCACCTGATGTACCGGAACGGCAACGACGAAACGTTTCTCAGCTTCCTGGGCAAAAGCGGGTTTGAGTCGGAAGAAGAGGCCTACAGGCAATTCGGCTTTGCGTACATTATCCCGGAAATGCGGAACGGCTGCGGGGAATTTGAACGGGCCGTGGATCCCGAAACCCTTATTTCCTGGGAAAAAATAAAAGGAACCGTACACAACCATTCTACTTATTCCGACGGCAAGCATACCCTGACAGAAATGGCGGAAGCCTGCCGCAGCCTGGGCTGGGAGTACTTCGGCATAGCCGATCACAGCCAGACTGCCGCCTATGCAAGAGGGCTGTGGCCGGAAACAGTTTACCGGCAGCAGCGGGAGATTGACGAGCTGAATGCCGGGTATGCCGGGCAGTTCCGGATACTGAAGGGGATAGAGTCGGATATTCTTCCTGACGGAAGCCTGGATTACGATACGGAGGTGCTGAAAACCTTTGATTATATTGTGGCCTCTGTGCATTCGGTGCTCAGCATGGACATCGAAAAAGCAACGGCCCGGCTGATCCGTGCCATTGAAAACCCGTATACCAGCATACTGGGGCACCCCACCGGGCGTCTGCTGCTTCGCAGAACCGGCTACCCCGTTGATCACCGGAAAGTGATAGACGCCTGTGCCGCCAATGGGGTGATCATGGAGCTGAATGCCAGCCCGTACCGCCTGGACCTGGACTGGGCCTGGATAGGTTACTGCCTCGAAAAGGGGGTGATGATCAGCATTAACCCCGACGCCCACAGCACAGACGGCCTGCTCGACATACGCTACGGGGTGATGATTGCCCGGAAGGCGGGACTCCCCGCCGATATGACGCTGAATGCGCTGCCTTTGCAGGAAGTAATGAAAAAACTGAAGAAGCAGGGTGCGGCTGTTAATATCGTGTAACCATTCGCTAAAATAGATTTATATACCCAGCGGTATTCTTCCTAGTTTTGCAAGGTGTAAATGATTAAACTATGAAGATGTACAAAGTATTTCTGCGGATTATCCTGCTTTCAGCCCTTTTACCCGCCGGTGCTTACACCGCCCGGGCCCAGGACCAGATATTGGACGGGATCGGTGAAACAGGGATGATTGCACGCTATGTGTTTAACGGGGATACCCGCGACTGGTCGCGCAATAACCTGCACGGTACGCCGGGCACCGGCGTTCAGTTTGTGAACGACAGCCGGTTCGGAAAAGTTTTATCGCTTTCGGGAGAAGGCAATGCGTTTGTCACCCTGCCGGGAGAAACCCTCACCGACCTCGAGTCGATCAGCATATCGGGATGGATTTACCTGCGTTCTAACCGCGCCGGACAGCGTTTCTTTGACTTCGGTACAAGCGCCGGCCGGCATTTTTCTGCCGCTCCGTCGGGTACTAAAAGCGGTGAGGGCTACCAGGCGCTGCTGACCACCGGGGAAGAAAACCTTACCGGGGCCGTTTCACCGGCTATAGAATTGAATAAATGGGTGCACCTGGCCATTGTGGTAGATATACCGTCGCAATCCATGATCACCTATGTAGATAATAAGCCGGCCGGTGAAACTACCGCTATTCCGCGCGAGCTGGCCGCTGTATTTGGCCATTCGGCCAACCGGCTGTATATCGGGAAGTCGTTGCTGGCCGGTGACCCTGATCTCAACGCCCTGATCCATGATTTTCGTATTTACCGGGTTCCGCTGACCCGGCGCGAGGTAGCCGGAATCTACTACAATGCTACCCGCGGCAGCCAGGGAAGCACCGTGAACGTAGGCAAGCCGGAGGAGAACCTCCCGCAGTTTTCCCCGGCTGAATCGCAGCTGTACAACGCGTATTTAACCGCGGTGTCGGATATAGAAGTGGAAACAGAAGCAGGAAACCTGCCCCGCCTGCCCAGTCATGTGCCCGGCACCTACCGCAACGGGGTGGAAGGCCCGCCGGTACGGGTGATCTGGCCGGCACCCACCGATAACAGCGATGTGCTGGAAGCCGGGCGTTATACGCTGACCGGGCGTGTGGCCGGCACCAATTTTCATCCCAAAGCCCTGGTTACGGTTAAAAATACAGGCTCTGCGACTACGCCCGATGCGCAGCTGGAAACCTTTGACCTGAGCCGGGTTTCGCTGGAAACCGACGCCCACCATCACGATACCAAGTTTATTGAAAACCGGGATAAATTTATCAATACCCTGTCCAAAACCAATCCCGACGCATTTCTCTATATGTTTCGGCACGCTTTCGGACAGCCCCAGCCTGAAGGAGCGCGCCCGCTGGGCGTATGGGACAGCCAGGATACGAAGCTGCGCGGACATGCCACCGGGCATTACCTGACCGCCATAGCCCAGGCCTACGCCGGCACCGGTTACGACAAGGCCCTGCAGGCCGGTTTTGCTCAAAAAATGGAGTATATGGTCAACACATTGTATGACCTGGCTCAATTATCCGGGAAACCGAAAACAGCCGGCGGAGAATACGTAGCCGACCCTGTTGCGGTACCGGTAGGGCCCGGAAAAACCGCGTACGACTCCGACCTGAGCCAGGAAGGCATTCGTAACGATTACTGGAACTGGGGCAAAGGATTTATCAGCGCTTACCCGCCCGATCAGTTCATTATGCTGGAGCACGGTGCCCGGTACGGCGGACAGAAAACCCAGGTGTGGGCACCCTATTATACCCTGCATAAAATACTGGCCGGGCTGATGGATGTGTACGACGTAAGCGGCAATAAGAAAGCCCTGGATGTGGCTTCAGGCATGAGCGACTGGGTATATGCGCGCCTGAACCAGGTGCCCCGCGATACCCTTATCAAAATGTGGAATACCTATATTGCCGGCGAGTTTGGCGGTATGAACGAGGCCATGGCCCGCCTGTATCACATTACCGGCCAGGAAAAATACCTGAAAACGGCTCAACTGTTTGACAATATTAAAATGTTTTTTGGCGATGCACAGCATTCGCACGGACTGGCCAAAAACGTGGATACGTTCCGCGGCCTGCACGCCAACCAACATATCCCCCAGGTGGTGGGCAGCATAGAAATGTACCGGGTGGCGCATGATCCGGAATATTACAAAGTAGCCGATAATTTCTGGTACAAGGCCGTGAACGACTATATGTACAGCATTGGCGGAGTAGCCGGAGCACGTAACCCCGCTAACGCAGAGTGCTTCCCGATCCAGCCTGCCAGCCTGTACGAAAACGGGTTCTCGGCCGGCGGACAAAACGAGACCTGTGCCACCTACAATATGCTGAAGCTCACCCAGAACCTGTTCCTGTTTGACCAGCGGGCCGAGCTGATGGATTATTACGAACGCGGGCTGTACAACCATATCCTGGCCTCTGTGGCAGAACATACACCGGCCAATACCTACCACGTGCCGCTCAGGCCGGGGTCGGTAAAGCAATTCGGCAACCCCAATATGACGGGCTTTACCTGCTGCAACGGCACGGCCATAGAAAGCAACACCAAGCTGCAGAGCGCTATTTACTTTAAAAGCAGGGACAACCGGTCGCTGTATGTTAACCTGTACATTCCTTCTACCCTGCACTGGACCGAGCGCGGCATAACCGTGGAGCAGACTACCAGCTTCCCGAAAGAAGATCAGACCCGCCTGACCATCCGCGGGAACGGGGAATTTGACGTTCATGTGCGGGTACCTTCCTGGGCCACAAAGGGATTCTTCGTGAAAATAAACGGCAAGGCGCAGAAGCTCAAAGCTGTGCCGGGGTCTTACCTGAAAATCAGCCGCAAATGGAAAAACGGGGACGTCCTGGAATTGAGAATGCCGTTTGGTTTTCACCTGGATCCCGTGATGGACCAGCCGAATATTGCCAGCCTGTTCTACGGGCCGGTTCTGCTGGCCGCCCAGGAGCCCGAAGCAAGAAAAGACTGGCGTAAAGTAACACTGGATGCGAAAGACCCGGGGAAATCGATCCAGGGAGACCCGCAGAAGCTGGAGTTTACCGTTGACGGCGTGGTCCTTAAACCTTTTTATGAAACCTACGGGCGGCATTCGGTTTACCTCGATGTTACCCTGAAATAATTACCGGATGTGTGAAAAATGCCGGCTTTACGGCTGGATTATCCAGCGGTTGACGGCATTTTTCTCTCCTTCCATCACAATTTTCAGGAATTTGCTTTCCTTCCATTCCGGGGTGAGCGGGATGACCGCCTTACCGCTTTTGAGCTCAAAGCTGCCGGCAGGACGATATATATCGCCTTTCCCTTCGGTATCGAAACGGTTGGTAGTAGAGATCAGCACGTTTACTTTTCCTTCGGTTTCCAGCGGGGTCCATTCCAGGCGCAGCTCCCCGTTCACTGTGCGTGCCGCCGGCTCGGCCAGCGATACGTCGCCGGTAAACGGTATGCCGTCCAGCTCATACCGCTTTTCAGTGGGGATGGAGAGGCCCAGATGCCGGGCCACCGAAGGCAAAACATCTACAATGGCCGGCGTATAGATCCTGAAATACCGGTTCAGGTTTTTGCTGTTGGTGCATATCCATGACATGCGTTCCCGGGCGCTCTGTTTGCCGTGCGAGAGTCCGGTAGCAGCGTCTCTTCCGTGGTCGGTCACGATCACGATCAGCCAGTCTTCCGCATAGTATTGCTCCCTGTATTTTATAGCCTGGTAAAGCTCGCCCAGCTGGCGGTCGGTTTTCCGGATGGCCCCGGCCATTCTTTCGCTGTCGCCTGTGGCATGCCCCACGTCGTCGGTATACTGGAGATATACCCAGCTCAGGTCGGGGGCATCTGTACGGATGCTCCGGCAGGCCTGGCTGATCACTTCCTCGTCAATACGGTTGATATACGCCGATTCGGAGTCGTGCGGAAACCGCTCTTTGTCGAGCTCGTACCCGTCAAAGGCATAATCCAGCTTCAGGTAGCCGGTCTGGGCCAGGTTCTCGCCCAGCAGCTTTGTGCGGTTGTCTGTCCAGGTAGAATACACCGCCAGCTTCTTTTCGGGCCGGCTTTCGCGGAGGAGGCTGAAGAGAGTAGGGTAGTGGTAATTGGGATTTTCGATCCGGTTATCCCATACATTGTGCTTGTTGACCCAGGTGCCGGTCAGCATGCTGTTGTACGATACCGCCGAGATGGTCGGGGTCTGGGAATACGCCCCTTTTTCGCCGCCTACATAGGCCCGGGTGTACCCGCCTTCCCGGCTGATCATGTCGAGGTTAGGGGTGGGCGTGCTTTCCAGCAGGTCGGCCGGGATTCCGTCGGCAATCACCATAACTGCCTTGGGCGTACGGGTCTGGGCACAAGCCAGGCCCGAAAGCAGGAAAAAGAGGAAGAAAAAGCGGTTTCGCATGATTCCAGGGTTAAAATACAGGTAAAGATAAAGCAAATATACACCTGCAGGCCCATCTGAACCCGGTAAAATGCATGAACTATTTACGGCCTCCGTACGTTTTTAAGATGAATGACAAAAGGAGGATCTCCTTTTGAAATCCTCCTTTTGCCTGAGAGCAATCCCTCTCCGTTTACTTACCGCTAAGGCTCAGAACTTCCGCCAGCTTATCGTGCAGCTCCTGGCCCCGCAGATTTTTAGCCACAATAACACCTTCCGGGCTGATCAGGAAATTAGCCGGTATAGCCCTTACGCCGTATAGTGCGGCAGGACCGCTTTGCCAGTATTTCAGATCGGAAACCTGTGTCCAGGTCAGCCCGTCTTTTTCAATGGCTTTTATCCAGGCGTCTTTGGTTTTATCGAGCGATACACCGAAAACTTCAAACCCCTGTTCTTTGTATTGGTTATAGGCGCTTACCACGTTGGGGTTTTCTTTGCGGCAGGGGCCGCACCAGGCCGCCCAGAAATCAAGCAGGATGTACTTCCCGAAATGGCTGGAGAACCTGACCGGCTGGTCACCGGTATCGTTTAATACGAAATCAGGGGCGGGCTGGCCGATTTTTATTTTCTCAAGCGTCTCCAGGTATACATACAGGTTTTTTACATAGGCTGAATGCTGAATCTCCGGGCTCAGCAGGCCAATTGCGTTCCGGATCTCTTCGGGCTCCATGCGGTAAGCGTAGTTCCTGTAGAGAATATAGGCCGACGCAACAGAATTCGGATGATTACGCAGGAAATCTTCGATCTTCAGGTTTCTTTCGGCGCCCCGGGAGCTTTCAAAAACTTTCTGCGCTTCTGAACCCGTGATGCGGGTATTGCGGTAGTAAGACGAGCTGTCGAGCTCTATCTGTATGTTCTTATCTCCCTTGTCCAGGAAAAGAAAAGCCGGGGCCGTCTGTTCATCGGCTGTGATGCCGTATACTTCGGGCACGGAGAGGGCCGTACGAAAGCTGAATTTCCCGGAAGTAACCACGGCCGAGTCCAGCGTATAGAATATCTTATTCCGGAAAGCCTGGAGATATACTTTACCGGCCGGGGAGTTTTTCAGCTCGCCGTTTATGGATACGGTTTCCTGGGCAGCCAGGTTAAAGGTGAAGGCCCCGGTGAGGGCCAGGATAAGGCTATATTTTTTCATGATTTTTTGATTTTAATACACACCTGTAGTAAGCGGTTGATACGGGTTATTTAAATGACCGGACAGCGCTTTTCCAGTAAGGATAGAGAAAGCAGGCTGCACAAAAGCCGAAAACCGATTCGAGGAAAGCAAAGAGCAGCAGCACAGCTCCCAGGAAACGGGGTACATCTGTGAGCCCGTAAACCGATGTAACGAGTACGGCCACGCTGAAAGCGAGCCCTATGCGGGCGGCAAAAACTTTCGGACCGCGGTCAGTAGGTTTGGGGGTGAGCCGGAACAAAGAAACGACCGATCTGCTGGTCACCGCCAGGGGACTGGCCTTACCGTATTGAAAGGCACGTAAGGCAAAATCAACCGACAGGAAACCCGGTATCCACCAGGAGCCGGTGGCCAGGAATAAGCCGGTAAGTAAAACCACAAAAAATGCTGTAATTCGTGCCTGGTTCTCATCTGCTTTCAGAAGATCTACGGGGCATTCGGGATAATTGGCCATAATTGTTTTCAAAAATATGGGGCAAAGTTAAGCAGGGAATATTAATATCCTATTAAATCTATAGATTTTATATTAAATACTTTGAAGCGCCCGGCGGACTTTTGCGCCGTCAGCAGATGGGGGATAAGCCAAAGAAAAGTTCTCATAAGTGAAATACTACAGGGTACGAAAACGGTTTGCCCGAATAAAGACAACGGGGCAAAATTACGCATATCGCATGACTGTATTTTTAATATTTTTCCGGTTAAAATACCGGATGGCTTTGTCGGTATTCTCTTTGTCGGTTCTGAGCTCGAGAACCAATTTCCCGAAATTTCCCTTTCCTAAGAACTCAATATCGGCTTTTACCAGCCGATAGGGTATATTGAGCCCGGAATAAAGGGTATCGATCAGGCGGTCGAACGAAATGGTTCCGTTTAATTCTACTTCCACTATCGGGAACAAATCTTCCGTGGAAATATTCTCTGAAGAGGTATAAATATCCTGTGCTATGGCCATACGTGTTGTTTTTATAAAATGTTTCATGCCGGAGAGACGGTTACCGGTACTGCGTTTGACCGGTAGATAACCGGGTTGACCGCACTAATTATGGGCAAATATAAGTGTATTTTGTATAAATATACTAAATCTATAGATTTTATATTTTATAATAAATAAACAGAAACAAAAGAGCTGCTTTTCCGGCGAAAGAGGGGTACTTTCCGGCCTTAAAAGGCGTGTTTCCGGGTTACTTTTTCACCGGGTTATAACAGCAGAAAAGGTTTTATGCTAAATTTACAATAAGATATCCCCGGCATAGGGAGCTGAATAACCAGCGAAAAGTTATGGCTATCGCAAAAAGAATATTTCTTCTGAATAAAGCGAATATAATCTACGGTGCAGGCCTGGCAGGACTGTTGCTGTTGCTGAAATGGCTGGAGATCCGTTGGGATTGATCGTAACCCTTATCAGTGCATTAATTTTGAAACGGAAAGCAGCTCAAAACAAAGAATTATAAACCGGAGCATACTCTGAAACCCAACAAAGGAATGAAAAAAGTAAAGGCATCGGCGGCATTTTTTTCAAATGCAAAGACCCCAAAAAAATGACGGAATGGTACCGCAAGCACCTCGGTTTGACCACCAATCCTTACGGAGCCACTTTTGAATGGTACGAAGGACCCGGCGGCACCAAAGCCCATACACAATGGACACCGTTTGCCGAAACCTCGGCATATTTTGCAAAAGACTATATGATAAATTACCGGGTGGAAAACCTGGAAGCGCTGGTAGAGGAACTAAAAAAAGAAGGGGTAACCGTGCTGGATACCATTGAAACCTACGATTACGGGAAATTTGTGCATATCCTGGATGCCGAAGGGAACAAGGTTCAGCTATGGGAGCCGGTAGATTAAATTCTATGGGGTATAGTACGTATAATTCATCCGGGAACCGGGCTTATTCACGGATATATTCTATTGAATCAGCGCTTGAAACGCTTAGTGAAAAGTATGGATTCGTTTTTCAAAAGAAGAAAAAGCTGATAAAGAGATATTTGTTTACCAGGTGCAGTTCATAATGTTTTATTATGGTAACTTTAAAATTAACATTCCAGGGCCACTTAATAACGTAACCAATGAATAGGGTAGCTTTTTTATTTGCATGTATTTTCTTTTGTTCATCAGGTATCTATGCACAACGGGATAGAAGTGTGATCATTCAAAGCGAACCGGTAGCACTAAATTATATTGACATATTCGGAGAAACAAAAGGAACAGATGATCCTGGTGAACTTCCGGGGCAAAACGCAATGATGAAGGCTGAGCTTAATGAGCCCCGGTTTTTATATTTCCTCGATACGAAGTCTCCTCAATTTACTTTTTATTATTTTTTTGCGTTTCCGGGTGACTCCATCCTTATTCACCGGGCGAATTCAGCCTTCAGCATCCGGTCAAAAAATTATCCGGCCGTTAATTACCTGATTGAGTCTTTTGAAAAAGACTCCGTAAGTATTTTCCTGGCAAATGAATCAAGAAAACTATCGCTGGTAAACTCGTTTACCGATGCGTACAAGGTTTCAAAAAGAACTTTCTTACACAGAGACAGCCTGATAGACCACTATTCCGGCGAGCTGGGAGAAAACTATAATAAACTTAAAAAACTGAACAGGATTGTACGGTTAGATTATTTGCTGCAACCGTATAACCCTTGCAGCAGCCGTCCTGATTTTACGCCTGAAACAGGCTCGGGCGAGTATTTTGCGGAAATCGGGAGACTATTTTCATTAGCATTTGAAAATGAGGACGATATTTCATTGTTCTCATTTTGGCTCAGTAAAATTGCTACCAACTACCTTAATTACATGGTGAAGGATACCCCGGCTGAAGAAAAAACAAAAACGAAAATCGATTTGATCAGCAGGATGCCTGAAGGAAATACCCGCACTATTTTTATTACAAAGCTCTTTCTGGAGGAAGGAACCAACAGCTCCTTTTATGATGAATACTATCCTATATTCAGTAAAATTTGCAAAAACGAAGCTTATAGAGCCCTGCTTGAGGCCAGAAAGCTTAAAGTGAAGGAGATAACAACTTCTGAAACAATAGCATCCACTTTGCTGGAGTCGCCACGGGGAGATGTAATTTCCTGGGATTCTCTTACCGGGAAGCATCCGGGAAAAATGGTGTATGTCGATATCTGGGCTTCCTGGTGCAGCGGATGTAAAATTGCTCTCCCCAAACTCAATAAATATGCAAAAGAAAACCCTGATCTGAAAGTAGTTTTTCTATCGAAAGACCACGATATTAAAAAATGGGAGAAGAGCCTTTCTGAGTGGGATTTCCCTGATAACGCAGAGCATTACCGCATAGACCCTGATACTGAACTCAGCAAAGCCATTTCTGAACCTTCCATCCCCAGGTTTCTCCTGATCAACAGGTCGGGAGAGGTAACCTTTATCAGTGCAGAAAGCATAGGTACACCCAACTTTGAGAAAATGATGCGGAGACTGGGAAATTGAAATCAGGCTTAAGTACACTTTTTGAATACAGGGTACTATGCAGTAAACGACCATTCACATCTTTTTTTATCAATTCACGGCAAAGATTCGGTAAAACCCGCTGCAGACATTTGTAAGGCCCGTTCCACTTAAGTATCTTTAACAGTGTAAGGAGACTCATGAAAAACAATTTCAAATGTACTTTCATACAATGCAATAGCGCAAAATGATTCCTACGGGTATCCTTTTGAATGTCAATAATTCGTAATTAATATATCTCCCTGTGCTACAAGAGAGGGAGATAGTAAGCTTAAATAAATAACTTTCACCATGATGAAAGGAGGGTTTCTGAATAAATACATCTTTTTTCTGTGTATAATCTCAAATGGTGTTTATGCTCAGAACGCACCTGTTATCCACCTTAAAGGCTCGGTTTATGATGAACGTAGTGGTTACGACTTGCCGTCTAAAGTTTATAGTGTTAAAAACGGTACAAAAAAACTACTTGCCGAGCCGCGTAAGAACGGGATTTTCTACGAATATAATGCGCAGGTACCGGTAGGAACAGATTCTCTGATATTTGAAAGTGCCGGTTATTATACAAAAAGCTTCCCGCTTTATTTTTACGGGAAATTCAAACAGGGGCTTCAAAATCACCTTACTATTGAAACCCTGAAACTGGATAGACCAGAGGTTAACCGAAGATATATCGTATTTTGTGCCCCTGAAAAAAGCAATAATAATTACAATGTGATTCACTATATCGGGAACGAGTGGCATTGTACAATAAATAGAACTTTTTTAAAGAGCAACAACTCCTTAGATCAGGATTCACAGAGCCGGTATGTTATACAGATTTTATCTCAGGATAACGAGCTTTTGTCAGAAGTAGAATACCGTCCGCTTTCTGGTATAAATATAGTGGATCTTACTCCGTATGTGCAGGAAAATAATACGAATGATATTACCGAAAAAACACCGGTAACCGATACAATATCTGCCGTTTATCCAGCGTCTTTAAGCGAGACTCCCGAATTTCAGGAGCCTGGAAATAACGAAGCAACTGAAGCTCCGGAATTTCAGAAATCCGGAAGTTCTGAAATTTTTTTTGAACAGAGTAAATACGAATTAACCGCTATGGCTCAAGAGTCGCTGGAAGAAATCGTAAACTATTTAAACAGGAATCCGGAACAAAAGATAAAAATTAAGGGCTTTACGGATGGCGTTGGAGAAGGGAAATTAAATGAAACCTTAGCAAAATACAGAGCGCAGGGAGTTACCCGATATTTAATTAACAAAGGTCTCTCTCCGGATAGGATCAAAGTGGAGTGGCAAAAATCAGGCGAGCAAACTTTGATACAAAAGGAAGAGCTGGATCAATACAGAAAAGTAACCATAACCGGAATATAATGAACATGAAAATAGTATTCATCCTTTTAACGGTTTTCAGTAATTTATACGCTTCTGAGGTAAAAGAAAGTAAGGAATCTACTATTATTATCATAAACCCGAAAGAGAAAACTTTAAATATTCAATTCAGAATAACACCTGAATTTTCTCTTGGCTTTTATTCCACACGAAAGAAATATGATACTATTCATATCGAAAGTACTACGTCTTCAGGAATCGTAATGGGCTGGTTAAATCAGGAAAACAAGTATACCTATAATACATTCCTTATAAATCATGGCGAAAAAGTTGTTTTAGAATGGGGAAATAATGGTTTGGCTGCAGTAACTACAGATAAAATAAGGAAAAATGAACTGGATTTTTTCCCGGAAATGCAAAAGTCTTTAGGCAATTTCGAGGGTACTCTGACCTATATTCCTCATAAAAGGAAAAATGCAGATTCGTTACTCAATACGGTTCTGGACCTTTATAGCAAACGTCTTTATTTTCTGGAAGAATATAAAATTACGCATCCTGTTTCTGAAGAATACGAAAGTCAACTTAGAAAGATATTGAAATACAGGCAGTATTATGATTTTTTAGACCATTGCCAAATAGATGGAATATTAAATATGGAACTGTTGTTAAATCCTGGCGCTAAGAGTTTTATAGATTCTTTACTAAGCCTCAAAGACGACGAAAACATTTATCTTCAGGAAGCACTCGCATTTGCATTAAAATTAGAAGAAGGGACTTATACCTCTGTTTATTCAAAAATTAAATCTGCTTACACAGGAAGTACCCGTGATTTTCTACTTTATAAGACAATCAGCAGAGCTTATTCCTCTTTAGAACTGGGTGAACTGGTAGACGATTACCTGTCGACCGCAGAGTCAGAAGTCTTGAAAAAATACGTAGCCGATGAGTACGGAGATTATGGAGGGAGTGGCCTGGAGTTCACAAAGCCAACGTACAACTTTTCAAAAGAATCGTTGTTGTATAATTTAAAAACGAAAGAGTTTGTGAGCTGGGATACACTTTTGAAATCAGGAGGAATCGGGTATATTGATTTTTGGGCTACGTGGTGCGGAGGTTGCAGATTAAACCTTCCGTACACGAGAAAGTTAGCCAATGAAATGAGTTCCGGCGGCGGAAGGGTGATATATATATCGAAAGATAAAAACGTAAAAGCCTGGGCTAAAATATCCCGAAAAGAACAATTACCTGATGAGGATAGTTATTTGTTATTAGACGCAGATGTCACCTTAATTTCGCAAAAATATCATATCAGGGCGATTCCAAGATATATGATCGTTGACAGAACCGGAAAGATCAGTAATGATTCTGCCCCACATCCGAATTCTTCACTTTTACACGAAGAATTAATAAAAGCGGCAAGGTGAAATGTCCTTTTTACAATGGGCTCAACGCCATTGATTATGGTAAAGTATCCAACATGTTTTAATGCTCTGGAGAACTCGCCCATTAAAACAGAGAGCAATACTAACTTTAATAATTTGATAGAAATGTGCAAAAAACATAGGTACACCCAACTTTGAGAAAATGATGCGGAGACTGGGAAATTGAAATCAGGCCTAAACACACTTTTTGAATACCGGGTACTATGCAGTAAACGACCATTCACATCTTTTTTTATACTTTCACTGCAAAAGCCCTGCTGATCACTGCAAACGTTTGGATTCCCCTTTCCTGTTAAATATATTTAGCCATGCTAATGAGAACACATGAAAAGAAATTTAGAATATACATTCATTCAACAGATAAAGGCATTAAATATGTCTGAGATAAAAAACCGTGCCTTGGTACGACTGCAATTTCACTCCGATATAGGATCCTCACCGGAGTGCTCTGGAACTTTAAACACCTATGAAATAGAAAATGCAGGTATAAAGGCCGTAAAGAAAGGCTCCATGAACTTCCTGTATCGTTTGATATATACCTGTATCAGTATGGACGCACATTTGCCCTGATAAAAGAGATCTTTCACGAGATTATCTTTTTAAGATCAATCCGGGCACCATGAAATAAAGCAGAAGGGGATAACTGAAAATGAAGTTTTCCGGTATATAACTGGCATTTCATCTCAGTTAAGAAATTAAGAAAAGCCCCGTCACAGTTTTTGGAAGGACAGGTGACAGGGCGTCGTATAAATTGTCAAACAATCTAAACTTGTGTAAAATTATGAACAAATTATTTCTTTTTGTTTTTCTGGGCCTTCTAATTATTTCTTGCCGTACCGAGGAGGTCGTTGTTAAGGAGCCCATAGCAGCTAAAACGGGGACAATGTAGTTTATCAAATCGGGCAGAAAGGCGTGGCTTATATTTCCGTCTTAAATCGGAAAGATATCCTGGGAAAATTTCTACAGAATCCTTTTATGGAAGGTGCATCTTATGAAAAAACGGAGGCTGAATTCATTAAAAATGGTCGTATAGGAGCTATTCAGCTTGGCGTACTAGATGATCCTTACAACGATAAGCGCAGAATAGTCGGAGAATTCGTAAGGCATTATTCGGTTGTCTATATCTCTTTACAGGTAAAAATGCGATATCAAAAGAAAAACTGGATAGGATGGAGTAATACAAGTTGTTATTACATGTATTTTTATGCAGAGGGACTTTACCAGAAGCGAGGTGACGTGATACCTTTTTATGGCTCTCGTAGCGGATATAACGAGGAAGAAATCTCTATGTTTGTCGACGAGCTGTATAACCTTGATCTGACCTGGCGTTATACTTACGGTAGTGGGCAATTTCAAGGTGGATCAGGTGATCCAAGCATCACATCTTTTTATTTTTAGAGGTGATGAAAATCTGAGAATTTTAAAAATTGTAGTAGACAGCAGGGGGAGATCCCCCTGCCGTTTATTCGCTTGACATACTATTAATTTGTAGGATTGAATATTATAGTGGCTTAATGATAATGGCAGGCAGAAAAGTAATTTATATTCAGATTGTTTCCCTTTTATTTCTATACGCTTGCAGGGGACGTGAAGTGACCATTCCGCTTGCTTATGAGGGAGATAAGCTGGTTATATGGGGACGGCTACAAGCCGGAAAACCGATAAAGATAAAGATAGGGAGAACTTTTCCTGCCGTGGGAGCTATCCCTGGTCAAATAGCGGTTACAATGGCCAATGTTAGCTTGTATAAAAACGGATCATTTTACGTACACTTATCGCATTCGTCCCATGAAGAAGGAGTATATGTTTCAGACAGTCTTATTCGGGCGGGTGAGATTTACATGATCAAAGCAGAAGCTACCGGTTTTCCAACAGCAATATCTGCCCCGGTTAAAATCCCGGAAAGTATTCCCAAACTTACATATATTCTTACGAAAGACGTACCCGGTACAAAGCTGCCATTAGTGCCACAGGATTTGATAAGTTTATATTTTGAACCTAATGATCAGATTGTAAATTCCTATGTAGCTGTTGGCTTTTTGGCATCATTTCAGGAAGTTGCCCTTCCGACTAACTGGCCTACTGCTGATAATATTATAGCAAATGAAGAGGATTGTCACGCATGGGCTACAGATCCTGAAAAAAAGTTTGGGAATCTCTTTCTGATAAATGGCTCTTGCGTGGTAAAAAATCGGCCGCTTAACTTTTCAGTAGCGAGTGGCAATTTTTCAAAATTACCCAATAGCAAGGGCGAGTACGAAAGAGCTTATCAATTAACTATGCTTGTCGCGTCAATTACAGAAGGATGGTTTGTTTATAACCAAATTGAGGGGAACCAACCGGGAGGCCTGGATCACCTCGTTGTTCCTTTACAGATGGCATACAGCAATATTGAGAATGGATATGGAATGGTATATGGCATGAACTTGCAACAGATTGAATTAAAGTAAATGAAAAGGGTTGCTTGTATATTATATTTTACATTGGCTGCGAGCACCTTTTACAGGAGTTATGCACAACAGGTCAGTACCAGTGGACAGGTCAGGGATGCTGCAAGCGGAGAACTGATGAGTGGAGTGATTGTGTGGGACAGTCTTTCACAGCGGGGGGCTTTTACTAATATTTATGGTTTTTTCAGCCTTACCTTGCCAGGGCCGGGATTGCTAAAGTTTAGTTACGTGGGTTACTCCCCTGTTTATATTACAATAGATGAGCAGCATATTAATAAGGCGTTGGATATTCGTCTGGAGCGGTCTTGTGAATTAGAAGAAATAATTATTCAGGCAAATCGACCCCGGTATATTTCTGGCAATCCGGTTAGATTGCCGATTGGTGAAGTACGTAGTATGCCAACTTTACTGGGAGAATCAGATGTATTAAAGGCCTTCTCTTTTACACCTGGCGTTTCTACCGGAACTGAGGGGAGTGCAGGGTTGTATGTCCGTGGAGGTACTCCGGACCAGAATCTGATTTTACTTGATGAAGTGCCCGTGTATAATGTGATGCATTTGGGTGGCTTTTTCTCGGTGTTCAATACCGCTTCTTTGAAAAGCGCCGAATTATATAAGGGTTCGTTTCCTGCTCGTTACGGCGGCCGTCTTTCTTCTGTTATTGGCCTGTCGATGAAGGAGGGCAACAATCAAAAATTTGGGGGAGAGGTAGGTTTGGGATTACTAAACCAAAGTCTGACTCTTGAAGGGCCTATTATTAAAAATAGAGCTTCTTTTATCGTCTCTGGCCGTATTTCGAACCTGGGATTAAGTCATTTGCTTAAACGGAAAAGGCAAACTAACGGGTTTGGTTCGGATTATACCTACTTTTTTTATGATCTAAATGCAAAAATTAACTACCAGCTAAGTAAAACCGATCAGCTTTTTCTTAGTTTTTACAGTGGTTATGACAGGTTTAAATATGATGACTGGCGGGTAAATATCAATAAAGAGACGTCGACTTCTACCGGCAATAACTGGGGCAATGCAACCAGTACTTTGCGGTATAGCAAAATGATGAATACCAGATTTTTTTTGCGTGCAGCGCTGATATTTTCAAGGTATACAAGTGAATTTACAAATGATTTAAGTGATATCGATCAAGATGGGAATCCAGTAAAATTGTTTCGCCACACTCAGACACGGGTTACCGATTTTGGAGGAAAGCTTCAATTGGACTACTTCCCACACAGGGCAGTAGAAATGAAGCTGGGAGTTGAAATGACGCGGCATTTCTTTCAACCTTTCAGTACCTTGACCAATTATGAGCAGGATCAGACGAAGGCTGAGAATGAAAAAATTATGGCTATGCAGGCAGATGCTTTTGTTGATACAGATATTAAGCTTACTAAAAAGATAAACCTTAATGTGGGAGGGCGATTTACAAGCTATGAAGTTAACGGTGTAACATTTAGAAACCCGGAGCCACGTGCAGGGATTGGTTGGGTTCCAGATGACAATTGGAAACTTACTGCAAGTGCAACAGTAATGAATCAATATCTGCACCTGTTGGTCAATAACGGTTATGGGTTTGGTTATGACGCATGGTTGCCATCAATTCAACGGGTACCTCCATCAAGGGCAGAGCAATGGTCTGTAGGCCTCAGTCGGAGTTTGGTCGGACCCAACCTTGAATTCTCACTGGAATATTATAGAAAGACATTGAGCCATATGATCGATTACCCGGATGGAACAAATTTTACTGGCCTGCTTGCAAAGCCCTGGGATGATATAGTTTCAAAAGACGGAGTGGGAAGAGGATCAGGACTGGAAATAATGGCTGAAAGAAACTCGGGTAAGTTGAAAGGAAGGTTGTCCTATACTGTGTCCCGGAGTGAACTCCGGTTTGACGAAGTTAATGAAGGGCAATGGTATCCGATGAAATATGATCGCCGACACAATCTGAATATATCTGCCAGATACAATTTGACTAAGAAACTTAGCTGTAATGCAACTTTTATTTACCAGACAGGTCATGCGATCACCGTTCCCTACGGAGCTATTCTTTCGGAGGACGGAAGCGGTCCAAGGTTTATCTACCGGCAGCGAAATAACGGAAGAATGCCGGCATTTCATAGGCTTGACCTGGGGCTGATCCGGTCAGGAACGTTTAAAAGTAAGCACCCTACCCAATTGGGTTTGGGCATTTATAACGTTTACAACCGGTCGAATCCTCTGTATGTTGATCTGGTGGTGAGCGGTTCTCCATTACCCGGTAAGGGTACAATTGCAATCAAACAATATTCCTTGTTTCCTATTTTACCATTTATCAATTATTCAATTCAATTTTGATTTGTAAATCACTATGTGCCTCTTGATTAAATTTTTATTGTTTTTGTGATTTACGTCCCTGAAATTTTGCCCGGAATCATAGAGAAAAAGCCATTATTGAACCTGAGGGGTTTTCTTTTGTCCCTCCCACAGATAAAGCAATATACTGTTTGCCATTTAAATAGTAAGAACAAACATTCGCGTTGTTAGCTGCAGGCAATTCCGTTTCCCAAACCATTTTGCCGGTAGTTTTATCAAATGCCCACAATTTTTTGTCTTCGGCACCGCTAATAAAAACCAAGCCGCCCGCTGTTACCATCGGGCCTGATCTTCCCAGTAAGCCGGTGATCGGGCCGCCCTTTTCCTGCAATTTTTCATCGTTCCCTAAAGGAATCTGCCATTCGTATTCGCCGGTGGAAAGATTCAGGGCATTCAAGGTACCCCAGGGGCCTTTCATGGCCGGATTCCCGGAAGGGCCTGCCCACGTTTTGTAACCGGTGATGTTACCGTATCGGATCGCATTCGTTTCTCCTGTTTTTACTTCTGCAACCGGCCCGGCCTGGTCCCCTTTTTTGTCAAATAAAAAAGCGGTTATCGCCTGCTCTTCGGCCGGGGTCAGTACCCCTTTATAGCCAGGCATGGACCCGCCGCCCATTCTTATTTTTTCGAGTGCTTCCTTTTCACTCATTTTATTTTTCAGGCTTATCAGGGAAGGAAAAGTAGGCGGGATCCCCTTTTTCTCTGCCCCATGACAGGCGGAGCAATGCCGCATATAGGCTACCCTGCCGGTTTCAAAAACCGAGTTGTCACGGGCTGCAAAGTGCTTGTCGAGGTCTACAATGGTTATGATTTCCGGTAAGTTATTTCCCCTGATGTAGAGATGAGCGGTACCCGGGTCGTAGGCGGCTCCGCCCCAATTGGCCCCTCCACGGGTAGCCGGGAGCGACAGTGTTCCTTTTAAATCGGGTGGTGTAAACAATCCTTCGTATCGTACGGACCGGAATTGCTGCAGAATGGCTTTGTGATCTTCATCCGAGTAATAATTTAAATCCTCCTCGGTCATAAACTGTTTCACGAAGGCTTTGGGCTTTACCGGGAACGGCTGGGTGGGCCAGACTTCTTCGCCCGGTATATGGGAAGCGGGTACTTTGCGTTCTTCCACGGGATAGACGGGCTTTCCGGTATCCCGGTTAAGGATAAAGACGAAACCCTGTTTGGTGACCTGGGCTACGGCATCCACCTGTTTCCCGTCTTTGGTGAAAGTCACTAAATTGGGCGGGGCCGGCAGGTCGTAGTCCCACAGGTCATGGTGTACAGTCTGGAAATGCCATTTGTATTGACCGGTGGCTGCATCTAATGCCAGCACGCAGTTGCCAAAAAGATTTTCACCCTTTCTGTCAGTGGCATAATAGTCATAGGAAGGGGAGCCGAGAGCCAGAAAAACCATACCTCTCCTGGTATCTATGCTCAGGCCTGCCCAGCAGTTAACGCCGCCGGCATATTTGTAGGCATCGGGAGGCCAGGTTTCATAGCCGGGTTCACCGGGATGCGGAATGGTATGGAAGGTCCATTCCAGTTTACCGGTTTTGCAATGATAGGCCCGGATATAGCCCGGAGGTGCTCCATAAGAGTCCGGCGTTCTGGCCCCGATGATGATTAAATCTTTGTATATCCTGCCGGGAGAGGAGAGAGTCACCGAAATTTTTTCAGGATCATCTCTCATGCCTTCATTCAGGTTTACCCGGCCATTGGTGCCGAACGAAGGGATGATCTTCCCGGTCTTTGCATCAATAGCCATCAGGTAATTTCCGGAAGAATATAAAATCCGTTTGTCGCCTTTACTTTCCCAATACGTAACTCCCCGGCTGGCGGCACTGGGCACACCTTCGTCCAGTGTCTTACAAGACCAGATTTCTTTACCGGTAGCGGCATCAATGGCATAGACCGTTTGCTTACCGGAGTTGGCGTACATGATGCCATCCACTATGATGGGGTTACTCTGGCTGGATACGGGCTGCTCGCCCTGCGGCAGGTCGCTCATTTGAAAAGTCCATGCATTTTTTAAGCCGCTTACATTAGAAACGTTGATTTCCTCTAACGGAGAGTAGCTGGAGCTGGCTTCATCGCCTTTGTAAAAAGACCAGGTTCGATCCAGGTTAACCGAGTCGGCATTGGATTTACAGCCGGCCATTAAACCGGCGAGTAAAAGCATCATCAGAATGCTTTTTTTCAATGGGAACTTTGTCATATTTTAAGGTTAAATCTTTTAACTACTGGTGGTATTCTTCTTCCGTTACTTCCTGTAACCAGACCGTTTCGCCTTTCTCCCGCCCGGTTATAGCGATCTGAACAAAGGCTGTATCAGGGCTTGCTCCGTGCCAATGGGGCACATTTACCGGGCATTTTACTACTTTCCCCTTCCGGATAATTACTTTTTCCTTTCCTTCTTCCTGGTAGTAACCCACACCCTCCAGCGCCAGGATAATCTGCCCGGCAGGATGGGAATGCCATTTGGTTCTTGCGCCCGGCTCAAAAGTGACACTTCCCACGGCATTCTGGTTCAGGCTATCAGCACTAACCAGGTTATTTAACCAGGCGGTTCCGGTAAAGTTATCGTTAGTGATTTTTTCACCTTTGGCAAAAACAGGTTCCTGTGCCTGCTCTTTTGCAGCCTGATCCTGTGGCCGACAGGAAAACGTTAACGCTGCAAGAAGAAATAGTTTTACGGTGCTTTTGGGCTTCATCATTTTAAAGGTTGGTCTTATAAAAGTTTAATAATTTATGGACGGCCTGCGATACATATTCCGGTTTCCAGTAGGTTTCAATATGCGTAGCGCCGTCAATGATAAACAGCTCCTTGTTTTTGGCATGGACTGCTTTGGCAAATGCTTCATCGGTCATGTATTTTGAATCGGCTTTGCTGCCGGCTATCATCAGCAGGGGCTGGTTGATCAGTTCTATGTGGTCAGTGGCATCCCAGGTCATCAGGTCGGGAAGGCTGCTTACTGTGTATGCCCCGCCGGAGTTGGGGTACGCCCCTGAATTGGGATGGGCGTGGGTACGTCCATAGTAGATAGCTCCCTCTCTGTACATCTCAAAGGGCATGGCGGCAATCTGCTCATCAGTAGGTGCAGGCCCTCCGCCCACATAACGAACTTTTCCTCCGGCCGCTTCCTCCGCCCGGGCTTCAGAAGCCTGTTTTAACCGCTCCTGTATGGTGGAAACCTGGGAGTTCATAAAACCGTTGCGTCTTACTTCTCCTGAATTGAACATGCTTAATGTGGCCACGGCTTTAAAGCGTTTGTCGGACTGGGAGGCTTTCAGCGTATAACCACCGCCACCGCAAATGCCCAGTACCCCCAGCTTATCGGTATCCACCCCCTTATACCCCGAAATGTAGTCTGCCATGCCATGTATATCTTCAATGCGGTTTTCCGGCTTGTCCACATTGCGCGGCAGCCCGCCGCTGGCCCCCTGGTAGGCCGCATCGGCGGTGATGGTGATGTAACCCTGCTCAGCCAGGCGCTGGGCATATAAGCCGGCCACCTGCTCCTTTACCCCTCCGTTAGGGTGTGCAATCACCACGGCAGGGTATTTTTGGGAAGCGTCGTAACCCGGCGGTGTATACACATTGGCAGCGATGGTAATGTCTTTGATTTTATAGGTAACCGGATGAATGTTTACTTTTCCTTTTATGTTTTCGGTAATGGCTCCTTCATACACCAATGTATAAGGGTTCACTCTTTGAGTTTGGGCATGGATTCCATCGGTTACGGCTGTGGACACGGCGAATGCGGCTATCGATATTATGTTTTTCATTTTTAAAGAATTTGAATTTTACTTCCTGTTTTTAATTACTTCATCTAAGATTTTCTGTGCTGATCGGGCTTCTTTTTTACTAATAGCAGATTTAATAACGGCTACAAACTCCTGTAACTGGTCAGCGGTTAATCCTACATTCAGGCAATTGTTTAAGTGAGAACGCAGCATGGGCTCCACCCCGCCGATAGCGGCCAGAACCGATACGGTTACCAACTGCCTTTCGGCATAAGTCAGCACATCACGATCAAAAAGATCGGCAAACAGATGCTCTTTCAGGAACACTTCTATTTCGGGCGCGAAAGCGGCATAACCCGTTTTGGTTCCTGGTTCCTTAACACCTGTGAGTTTTTCCAGGCTGGCCTTTCCCCGGTCATACCGGGTGCGGTGGTCGTTTACCGGGGATGCCTCTTTACCCGCTTCATGGGTAAGGCCTTTGGCTTTACGGTCATCCAGCACCTGCATGAAGGTTTGCAATCCCCGGAGACTGCGGGGAAACCCACAATACGCATAGAGGTGGACAAGGCTTTCTTTGATCTGATTGACGGTTAATCCGGCATCAAGTCCTGTGTTCAGGGCTGTTTTCAGCTTGTCTAAATCTCCTTTTGCGGTCCATGCGGCAATGGAAATCGTACTCTGGTCTTTTGGACTTAATGCTCTTTTTATACCCTGCGCATTTATAGGATTAGTCATGCCCGCCAGGGCTATCAGCAATCCTATAATTGATTTCATTATTTTCATATTATTTGATGACGGGTAGGATTATATTCTGCAATGCAAATTTGCCGGTAATTATTGACACCTGCTTATACCTATTACGGTATTACTTACCAATATTACTGATTGCCGGTTAAAACCTCAAAAACCGTCGTTTGATTTAGTAAATTTGTACTATAAAGATAAAAAAATGGACGGTGTGGTTAACTTCAGCAGCATAAAGGAGTATAATGCCTTTAATCATAACGAAACTCTGCACCCCCTGGCGGGTGTGGTTTACCTGGACAAAGCTGCCCCCCGGAGAAACCGGCGTTTGCGTTATGAATTTTATACGATCTTTCTGAAAAAAATACATTGCGGTGACTTGCGGTATGGGTTGGGGAACTACGATTATGAGGAGGGGACATTGATATTTCTTGCTCCGGGACAGGTCATTGGCCAGAACACTGAGGATTATTATCGGCCGGAAGGTATTGCCCTGGTATTTCATCCCGATTTGCTATTGGGTACTTCGCTGGGGAAAAATATGAGCAATTACCATTTTTTCTCCTATGCCGTGAACGAGGCCCTGCATTTAGCCGAGCAGGAAAGAAAAATTATATTGGAGTGTATTGCTAAAATTGAAAACGAATTACATCACGCTATAGACAAACACAGCAAGCAACTGGTTGTAAATACTATTGAGCTATTTCTGAATTATTGCACCCGGTTTTATGACCGCCAGTTTATAACAAGGGATACGATCAACAAAGGGGTTCTGGAGAAGTTTGAAGACCTGATGAATGACTATTTTTTGTCGGATAAGCCCGTTAATATTGGTTTGCCTACGGTGGCCTGGTGTGCCGGTGAGCTGAATTTATCGGCCAACTATTTCGGCGATTTAATTAAGAAAGAGACCGGGGTTTCGCCACAGGAGTATATCCAGTCAAAAGTAATTAACGCCGCTAAAAGCCGGATTTTTGATGGTAATAAATCCATCAGCGAAATTGCCTATGACCTGGGCTTTAAATATCCTGCCCATTTTACCCGTCTTTTTAAGCAAAAGACAGGAGTAACGCCTAATGAGTACAGGAATCTGAATTAACAGGTATTCGATATTTTTTTCTCATAAAAAGCAGAAAGCGCTGAAAATCAGCGCTTTCCTTGGCCTGTGACCCTACGGGGAATCGAACCCCGGTTTCATCCGTGAAAGGGACGTGTCCTAACCGCTAGACGATAGGGCCGGCTGGTCCCATAAATCGAAAAATAGCGTAACTTTTCACTTATGTCACGACCCCGTTTCCGAAATCGTGGTGCAAAAGTAGAGGCCTTTTGCTAAACTTCCAAACGCGCCGAAGAAAAAAATAAGAGTTTTTAGGGGCTCAGGGAGCTGACCTGTTTTAAGAAATTAATTATGAATAGGTTGGATAAGAATGTGCCCGGCGAGACCAGAGGCCGGAGATAAAAAAAACAGCCGTACGCGGCCGGATGCAGCAGCCGTAGTCTATCTTTGTGACAGCCTACTCGTATAATGAGCATTCTATTGAAATATTCTGTAGTGGTTCCGGTATTTAACCGGCCAGATGAGACCCGGGAGCTATTGGAAAGCCTGGCGGCGCAGACATCCGGTAATTTTGAAGTGGTGATCGTTGAAGACGGCTCTACCCTAAGCAGCGAAGAGGTGGTGCGGCAGTTTGCCGGCCGGCTGGATATCCGCTATTACTATAAAAACAACTCCGGGCCCGGCGATTCCCGGAATTACGGGATGCGGATGGCCACCGGGAATTATTTCCTGATCCTCGACTCCGACTGTATCCTCCCGCCAACGTATATGGCCGGGGTAGACAGCGCATTGCAGGCAGATTACGCAGATTGCTTCGGGGGCACCGATACCGCTTTGGATAGCTTTACCGATGTTCAGAAGGCCATTAACTTTGCCATGACCTCAGTACTCACTACCGGCGGAGTAAGGGGCGGCTCTGAGAAGCTGGGGAAATTCCAGCCCCGGAGCTTTAATATGGGGTTATCCGAAAAAGCATTCAGGGCCTCCGGCGGATTCGGCAGAATTCATCCCGGCGAGGACCCTGACCTGGCTATCCGCTTATGGAAGCTGGGATTTGAAACCCGCCTTTTTAAAAATGTATCGGTGTATCACAAGCGGCGGATCGACTGGGGCAGGTTCTATACCCAGGTCAATAAATTCGGGAAGGTACGGCCCATACTCGACCACTGGCACCCGGAATACGCCAAGATTACGTATTTCTTCCCGTCGGCCTTCCTGGCCGGAGCGGTGCTTGCCCTTGCGGCTTTGCTGATGGGCCGGCCCGGGCTGCTTATGCTTTATGTATTTTATTTTGCCGTTTGTTTCCTGGTGAGTTCCGTGCAGAATAAAAGTGTGAAGATCGGGATAATGTCGCTTCGGGCCGTTATCACCCAGTTTGTGGGCTACGGCTCCGGTTTCCTGAAATCGTTCTGGCAGGTGCGGGTCAGGGGAAAAGAGCCTGAGAGCGCTTTCCCCCGTTTATTTTTTTCTCAATCTTCTGCCAGTGACGCCAGCGTGTCGTGACTGGCCCGCAGGATCTTGTTGGCCAGCTTACGGTCGATCTTCGCCGAAAGAAACAACGATTCAAACTGGGAAGGCGCCAGGTATACTCCCCGCTGCAGCATACCGTGAAAATACTTTCCGAATTTGGCCGTATCAGCCGTTTTAGCCGTTGTATAATCAATTACCTTTTCCGGGGTAAAGAAGAGGCTGTACATGGAGCCAACCTGGTTGACAGTATAGCCAAGACCCAGCTCAGCTACTGATTTTCGCAGGCCTTCTGCTATATATTGCCCGGTTTCTTCCAGCTGCTCATACACCTCGGGGTGTTTCTTCAGGTGCTTCAGCATGGCAAGCCCGGCCGACATGGCAATGGGGTTCCCCGATAACGTGCCGGCCTGGTACATGGGGCCCGACGGTGCCACCATCTGCATGATTTCCTTTTTGCCACCGTACGCGCCTACGGGCATGCCGCCGCCAATGATCTTGCCCAGGGTGGTAAGGTCAGGCTGTATGCCGAAGCGCTCCTGCGCACCGCCCGGCGCCAGCCGGAAGCCCGTCATCACCTCATCAAAGATATAGAGGATGCCTTCCTGTGTACAAATATCCCGCAGGGCCTGCAGGTAGCCATCAGCCGGCAGTACACAGCCCATGTTCCCCACTACCGGTTCGATGATCAGGGCGGCGATCTGCCCCTTGTGGCTGTTAACCAGTGCTTTTACGGCTTCCAGGTTGTTGTAGGGAGCTGTAAGGGTATCCTGAAGGGTAGAAGGCGTAATGCCGGGACTGTCAGGCACACCCAGGCTTAAGGCGCCGCTGCCGGCCGAGATCAGGAAAGCGTCGCCGTGGCCGTGATAGCATCCTTCAAACTTGATGATCTTGTTCCTGCCGGTATAGGCTCTTGCCAGGCGGATGGCCGACATGGTGGCCTCCGTGCCTGAATTCACCATCCGTACCATTTCTACTGAAGGCATCAGGTCGGTGATCAGCCGGGCCATTTCTACCTCTTTCACGGTAGGGGCACCAAAAGAAAAAGAAGAGCGGATGGCTTTTCGTACGGCATTCTCTACCGGTGCAAAGGCATGGCCCAGGATCATCGGCCCCCACGAGCCGATCAGGTCAATGTATCTGTTGTTATCCTCATCGGTCAGGTAAGCTCCTTTGGCGCGTTTGATAAAGCGCGGTGTCCCGCCAACCGATTTGAAAGCTCTTACAGGAGAATTTACTCCTCCAGGGATATATTTTACGGCCTCTTCAAAGGCTTTTTCGCTGTTTTTGGGTTTACGGATCATCGGTATACTTCTTCAAAATTGTGGTCTCTGAACTTCACAATCGGTACAATATCGTTTTGCTTTATTTTATTGCTGAAATCATACCCGCTCAGCAGGTATTCATCTACATATTCTCCCTGTTCAATATGCTTTTGAAATGCACCGGAGCCATCTTTCAGCATAGAACCGAAATAATAAATAATGTCATAGCCCAGGTAGCTGTAGTAGGAGGGAAGAGCGGCGGTTTTGTCGAAGTAATTCTTTTCAAACTCTTTTACAGTCTCCCGGTCCCGGTTAACGTATTCGGGGTAAATCAATGCCACCTTATCGGTAAAAGACGAGGTATTGAGCCGGTCCCAGTTAAAAGAGCTGGCGGTAAGTATAACCTCGCAGTTTAAATCGTTCATGGCCACGCTTTGCAGGAACCTTACTCCCAGGTTATTGTCGGCAGCCAGGAAAACGTGTCCTTTCTGGGGAGGTAGCTTCTGACCGGTAAATTTCCGGACCTCCGTTACGGTATAGCCTCTTTTCCGGGCTTCTGATGCATAAATCTGTGCAAACAGCGAATCCTTCCGGGCCTCCCCGTAATATACGCTGACGGTTTTCGGTAAACCGGCTGAAGCGGCATAATCCAGTGCTTTTTTGGCCTGCTGGGCGTGTGAAGGCTGCATCAGGTAGGCGTTTTTAGACGCGGTCAGCAGCGCAAGATTATTGGAAGTAGGGTGAATATGGATCACATCGTGATCGTTGACAAACTTCTGGGTCAGGGTATTCGGAGCAGGATAAAGCGGGCCTATTACCACGTCGAGTTCAGAAAACCCGGTTTTCTTCTCTGCGGCTTTGAAGGCCTGGGCATCGCTCCGGATGTCGTACGTATGTAAGCTGACCGCTACTCCTTCGGCATTCAGCTTCTCTGTGGCGATCGTCATGCCGGCATAGAGGTCATATATATACCGGAACGGTGATGTGGCCGGATCTGCATTGCTGAGCTCGAAAGGAAGAAGAAGGCCGAAGTTCAGCACACTGCCCGAAGGTTTTTTATTGCCGGCTGAAGTACTGCCCGGCTTTTCCGTTTCCAGCAATCCGAAACGGTTGGTCAGCATATCGGAGAGCTCCAGGTCGGCTTTGGTATTGTACCGGTTTGCCTGGATCTTATCTACCAGGGCACGGGCAATAGGCTTGTAATTCGGATACTTGTTATACAGGCTTTTAAGTGCCGATATGGTCTTTACATTTTTGATATAGTCTTCCATCACCCGCATCTTCAGCGGGTTAAGCGCCTTGTTCTCTACTTCATGAAGGGCCTTCAGGCCTTCCTCGTAGTAGCCGTCTTCCAGGTTGATGCGGGCATAGAGGATTTTTGCTTCGTCTATCTTATCCCAGTCAGGATAATACGTCATCAGGTTCCGGTACAGGATTTTCGCCTGGTACTTATTGCCTTTCTTTTCAGCTGCCTGGGCGGCATACAGATAGGCATAAGGTGCCACGGCGTTGTTGTGGTTACGGGTAGTCAGAACAGATAGTTTATTGAAAGCCTCCTCATAGCGGGCCTCTTCAAACAGGCTTACTCCTTCTTTGTATGTAGTAAGAAATTGTTGATCAGAAAGTTGAGCGAAAAGCTTCCCGGAGCAAAGTAATAAGAATAAGAGCGACCTTTTCATCTAAATTGAGTTGGTTGAAAAAAATATGGGCTGCAAAAGCAGCCCAATTTACGAATTATTTTTTTCTTTTCTGTTGCTGCCCCTTTTTCAGCTCGTCGCTTTTTCGTTTCATCTCCTCTGAAGCCTGCATTTGCTTTTCCAGGAAATCGCTGAATTTATTCTTCTTCTGGGGCCGCGTATGGTAATTCCGTTTGTTGTTTTCGAGGATGGAAAGAATCTTCTCCTCGTTCACAAAACGCTTCACAATCAGCTGCTGGGCAATGGTGATCAGGTTAGAGATCAGGTAATAAAAGCTCAGCGCGGCGGGGAAGCTGTTCAGTACAAACATGAAAACCACCGGGAAGATATACGAGATCTTCTTCATATCTACCGGACCCGGCTGGTCTGGCGTATTCTGGTTGTTATAATAGGTAAACGCCAGGCTGGAAAGCGTCATTAAAACCACAAACAGGCTCAGGTGATTGCCCAGCACGGGTATATTAAAGCCCCAGTGGATCAGGTTATCGTACGTAGAAAGGTCTTTGGCCCACAGGAACTCCTTCTGGCGGAACATCACCAGGTTAGGGAACAGGAAGAAGACCGACATCAGGATAGGCATCTGCAGCAGCAGCGGTATACAGCCGCTGAGCGGGTTGACTCCTACCTGCTGGTAGAGCTTCATGGTTTCCTGCTGCACCTTAACGGCATCATCGCCCACGCGCTCTTTGATGGCGTTGATTTCCGGCGCCAGCACCCGCATCTTTGCCGAGCTCATGTACGACTTGTAGATCAGCGGCGTCAGTACCAGCTTGATGATCAGTACCACCACAATGATCAGCAGCCCGTAATTGGATACAAAAGACTCTACCCAGGTAAAGAGCGGCACAAAAACATACCGGTTAATGGGTTTCACAATGTCGTATCCCAGGTAAAGGTTCTTCTGGAAGTCGTTGCCTACTGCCTTCAGGTCGGCCAGCTCATTGGGGCCGAAATAGTATTTGAACTGCGCCTTATTCCCGATCAGGTCGGCATACGGGATTTCGGCACTGGCTTTCGCAATTTTTACCGTAGTGGAGTCCTGAAGCGGGGTTTCCAGGCTGAACCGGGCATGCTCAAAATAAGAATTCTCAAAAACAATACCGCTGGTAAAATACTTCTGGTAGAATGTGAACCATTTCACGGGGTGGTCGGCATTCTCGGTGTTGCCCGACAGGCTGTTGGAGCCTACCGTTTCAAACGTATTTTCCTTATCAAAATAATTGATGTGCGAGCCCTTCCGGTTTTCATTCAGGTCGTTTTCCAGTACACGCATATGGTTTTCCCAGTTCAGTACTACCGGCGCATTCCGGATCACGCTCTCCAGTCCCTGGGTTTTTATATTGTGCTGTATCTCAAACCCTTTGTCGCTCAGGGTATAAATTTTCTGCAGGGTTCCGCCTTGTATCTGTGTGGTAAATACCACGTTTTGCGATTGCCCTTCGGCTACGGTACCGTTTACGGCATCGGTGGCAAAATTGATATCGCTGAGTTTCAGGGTGCCGTTTTGTACAGGAATTTCGAAGTCGAGATTAGACTTTGTTCCCTCAAAAAGCACCATCTCGGCGTCTTTATGCTGAATAAAATCGGTATAGGTCTTGTAGTTTTTGAGCGCTATCTGTTTGATCACCCCGCCTCTGCTGGAGAAGGTTACCCGCAGGTCGTGGTTTTCCAGGACGATCTCTTTTTCAGCGATACTTTGCAGGGTACTATCTAAAAGCGGGTTGGCCGGTGCCGGAGCGGGGACCGTTTCTGAAGCCTGTGCAGGCTCCTTTTTGGGGGCAGCGGGAGTTTCCGGTTTATAGAAAAATGAATACGCTGTGAACATCACTACCATCAGCAGCAAACCGATGATATAATTTTTGTCTATTTTATTTTCCATTCAGGAATTTGGTTAAAATTCGGCGCAAATTTCGGAAAAAATATTCACTTTATCGCATCCATTTTGATGAAGTAGGGATAAAGAAGGATAACCGGTAGCCATGAGGCCGGCATTTTCCGAACTCCTTCCGCCGATTTTGATAATTATCAAAGGAATTCCGTTTGAGGGAAAATAATTTTGAGCCTGTAAACCAAATAAACAAAATGAAAAAAACTACATTATCCGTGAGCGTCGCACGCACTTTGTTCTTCCTTTCTTTTCTTTTCCTCTTCTCTTGCGAAAAAGAATACCACAAGCTTGAGACATTTTGTCGTTGGTAGTAATACATAAAAGCTGTGGTATGAAGTATAAAGATAAGAGGATCGTATTAATTATGATCTTAATAATCACCTCCAATTTTTTTTGGCCAAGTACCCTCTTTTCCGTACTATCAGGCGAAGAGGGGATAAAGTCTCCTGGTTGTCAGTATATCAACGGCTCCGGCAAATTTACTAAATCAAGTTACAGAAGTTTAGGAGAGGGGAATAGCTTCAAATATAGCAATGGGTATGAATTTGCCAAAAGAGATTATAGAACCTATCGCCTGGAAAATCCGGAAGATACTACAGCACTTTATCGCAGGTTTCCTGTCAACCCTTTGAAATTCTGGCGGTATTGGGAATACATTACCTGTGACTGTTATGAATTGCCTTACATGAGCGATCGCAAAGCAGAACAATTGATCAGGAAGCTTAAGCGCCAGGAGGAGGAAGAATACCGGTCAGGGTTCAAAGAAGCGGATGGGAGAAACCGGGAAGCGGGTAGCTAATTTTAAGCGTATGAAATAGCCATGAGCAGTCAGCTATCAGAAGTCGGGCACACCGGGTGACGTATCACCAACCGGCCCATGAATAAGCGGTCCGCCGCTGCGGCTGATAGCTGAAGGCTGAAAGCTAAATTTTATACATATGAAAAAATACCTGAGTATCGCAGTACTTATTCTTAGCTCCAATACCTATTGGGGCAGCAGCATAATCCGGGTTCTGACAGCCGATTCGCCTGAAACCTACCTGTATTTCAACAGTACAGGTAAGTTTAACAGGGCCTTCAATCAAAGACTTGTGACGGTGGGCTTTCAATACGACAACGGCGCAGAACTGGCCCGGCAGGAATTCAGAAGCTATCTGGCTGAAAATCCCGGTGATGATAGGCAGTTATACCGGAACTTCCGGATATATCCCTTTAAATTCTGGCGCTGGCGGGAGTATCTGACCTGTGATTGTTATCGGCTTCCCTACCAGGCCCGGATACCGGATGGATATTTTGAGGAAATTACAAAAAACCCGGACAAATTCAGATGATGAAAAGATATCTTTTGTTTTGGGCATTATTTGTCGCGGTGACTAACCATAAATCCGTGAGTAAATTTCTGAACCTGGTAAGCCATGACTATGCCTCCTCTCACGAGTACCTGTATAGCAATGGCAGCGGGAATTTCTTTATCAGTGAGATTTATTTGAAATCCACGGATGATTATGATCGCGGTTTTGAACAGGTAAGCTATCTGTACAAGCAATATCGGGCAAAGCACAAAGAAGACACTACACCGCTGTACAGAAATTTCAGAATGGATCTGTGGAAGTTCTGGAACTGGCGCAGATATGCAATATCAAAGTGCTACCGGCTGCCCTATAAGAGAGAAATTCCATTGGAATACCGGAACACCGGATCGTACAGAATAAATAATTGAATTCAGTCAATGCTGATTTGTTCTTGAAAAAACGTAAGTTGACACCGGTTTACAAATGACGATATATCAACCCGTCACCTGATTCATTCACCCATTAATAAAAAACAATAATGAACTACTTTATCCATCACCTCCGGCTTCTTGCGCCTTTTGATGCGGAAACGGCCGAAGCCATTAACGGCATCCTGTCTGTTCACCAGCTGAAGAAAGGCACGTTCCTCTTGCAAAACGGCGATATCTGCCGGTATTTTTACCTGCTGGAGAAAGGACTGGCACGGGTTTTCTATCACAAAGACGGACGCGAGGTGACCGCCTGGTTTACAGCAGAAAACGGCATTGTAAGCGCTATTGACAGCCTGTTTACCGGCCAGCCGAGTCAATACAACATAGAGATCCTGGAAGATGCCACCGTTTGGGCCCTGCAATACGACAAGCTGGAACCCGTATTTGAGCAATACCCGGTGGTGGAAAGGCTGGGCAGGCTGCTGGTTACACACAATTACCTGCTGTTGGACGAACGCATGAAGCTCTTTGCTTTTTGTACGGCAGAAGAAAGATACAGCCGCCTCCTGGAGCAGATGCCCGATATTTTCAAACGGGTCAACCTCGGGTACATTGCCTCTTACCTGGGCATTACCCCGGAACACCTGTCGCGGATCAGGAGCAAAAAATGAGCCTATACTCCCCGGAATATATTGTCCAGGATAATGCCGGTGGCCATGGCCGCATTCAGTGATTCAGCAGTACCGATCCGCGGAATGGTGATGCGGGCCTTGAGAAGGGCTGCTACTTCAGGCGATATCCCGTGCGACTCGGAACCGATGACCAGGCCGATCTTTTCCTCAAAATCGTGGTGATGCACATTGGCCCCTTCCAGGTCGGCGCCGTATACCGGCAGGCCGAACCGGTGGAGAAAAGCGGGCAGGGGCGTGTAAAATACATTTACCCGGGTGAACGAGCCCATGGTGGCGCTGATCACCTTGGGATTGTAGAATTCCACGGTTTCCGGGCTGCAAACCACGTTCCGGATACCATACCAGTCGGCCAGACGGATCACCGTGCCCAGGTTCCCCGGATCATGAATCTGGTCTAAAATTAATGTAACCTTCTCAAAATTTTGGGGCGGGGAAGGACGTTTTTGCTTTACAACCGCCACGCCGGCGGAATTACTTTTGAAGGTGGAAACCGCTGCTATGGCAGAAACCGGTGCAATGATCGCCTCGTGTACCCTCGGATGCCCGCTGAGAGACCTTCCGGCAGAGAATTCTTCGGAGCAGAAGAGCCGGACAACCTCGAAATCGGAAGCCAGCAGCTCGTCCAGTCCCTTTTCGCCTTCCACCAAAAACTCACCGTATTCTGTACGGTATTTTTTATTATGCAGAGATTGAATGTATTTTTGTTGTTGTTTTGAAATCATAAACTGTGTTTGCCTTTGCAGAAGCCCTTTTTATATGTATTGTTTTTTGTTTCAGGGCTGACTCTGTTTTCCTGTAAAAATAATATACCGCCGCCTCAAAATAAGCTATTATTATGGAAAAACGAGTTCAGGGGGAACGATAAAGTATATAAGGAAGAGCTGGAGCTCATTATTCCGTTTGCGCAGAGGGAAAACTCCAAACCCCTGAACCTGCCGTTTACCCCTCGGGTATGGTGGTACAATTTCGGCCAGAATACCTTTGACTCCCTGAAATTTGAGCGGAAGGCGATCAGGCAGGAAAACCGCCTGGCCGAACTGAAAAACAGCACGGGATATTCCCTGAAGAAAGCGAGCCGCATAGAACGGAAGATAGACCGTTACAAAAGCTCGTTAAGCCAGGGCATTGCCTGGTTTTATGCCAACGTGGGCGAAAAGCAGGTATACATTTCCGAAGAAGAGGTGGAAGAAACCGCTCTGCGCCTGCAAAAATACCTTTTTGACCGGGGCTACCGCGATGCCGCCGTTACCGGCGAGCTGCTGGCGGCCGGCAGGAAAGGCCGGCACAACGTACGTTACACCGTGAAAGAGAACGAGCTGTACACCATCGATACCATCCGTTATGTGGTGAAAGACCCGGCTATAGACTCGCTGCTGAATGCCGACCGCAGAAACCGCACCCTTAAGCCCGGCGACCCGCTGCACCACCAGAAAGTGGAGGCCGAAAAGCTCCGGATCGAACAATTGCTCAAAAATAACGGCTATTATGCCTTTAATAACCGGTACATTACGTACGGGGTAACCAACTATGAAGAGAGCGAGGCGCTTTTCCGGGAACGGAAACGCGGGAACCTGATCGTGGAGATCCTCAACCCGGAACCGGGGAAGCACATCCGGTACTACCTCTCTGAGGTAAGCTTTAAAACCTTTGACCCGAATAACCGGAGCACGCAGACCGCCCCCGATACCACCACTATCCGCGGAGTCAACTTTATCCGGCTGGATAATGCGGTACCGCTGGGCCTGATCCGGAACCGGATCTTCACCAAACCCGGCGATCTCTTCAGCAGCGGGGCCATTTATGAAACCCAGCGGCAGATTTCTCTTTTTAACCAGTTCTCCTTTGCCAGCTCACAGCTGAAGATAGCCGACTCGGCCCGCCTGGCCCTGGAATACTTTGCCCCGGTGCAGGAGCGTTTTACCTTCGGTATCAGCCCGGGCATTAACAACATTTATACCGACGGCAACAGCTTTTTCGGGTTTGGAGTGCCGGTTTCGCTCTCCATGCGGAACGTATTGCGCGGGCTGGAAGTGATAGAGCTGGGTGTTCGCGGCTCGTATGAAGGACAGCCCACGCCCATCCGTACCTCAGAAAGCGCCATCCGCGGAAGCCTGGAGCTGGGCGGTAACCTGAACATCACCCTGCCGGTGATGCTGCCCTTTCATCCCAAAGGGGAGAAGATCAACCTCATGAACCCGCGTACCACTTTCGGGCTGGGCTATAACTATTCGGAGCCCTTCTGGGGCACACGTACCAATTTCAAGCTTACCGCCGGTAATTCCCTGCAGCTCAGTAAAAACGCTATCCTGTATTTCAATTTCCTGGACGCCTACCTGGTCAATACCAGCTATGCCAGCAACGCCTCCGGACGGGAGTTTTACCGTACCCTTGACTCCCTGCAGCGGATAGGCAATAACCTGAAAGTGACCTTTGACCCGCAGTTTGTATCCTCCATTAATACCAATTACGTTTTTAATAACCAGGATCCCTCCAGGCCTTTTTCCAGTTCTACCTTCTTCCGCCTGTTTGTGGAGTCGGCCGGAACGGCGCTTAACTTCCTGAAAGACAAAGACCGCATGGGCTGGGTAGAAGACCTGTTTCCCATGAGCAGCGGACCGGATTCCGTACGGGCCTATTTCCGGTTTGTGAAGATCAACGCCGACTACCGCCGCAGCATTAACCTTACGCCCAAAAGCAGCTATGCCTTCCGGGTGAATGTGGGGGTGGCCAACCCGTACGGTAAAAACCGGGCTATTCCCTACGATAAAAGCTTTTTTGTGGGAGGAAGCAACAGCATCCGCGCCTGGGCACCGCGCTCGCTGGGCACAGGCTCTTCCGCCTCAGATACCACTTCCGTAGGAAATACCATTCCGCAGCCGGGCGATATCCTCCTTGAGGGCAGCCTCGAATACCGGCGGAACATCATCCGCTTTGCCGGGAACATCCAGATGGCTGTATTCCTCGATGCCGGGAACGTATGGAAATGGCACCAGATCAATATCCCTGAAAAATACAACCGGTCGAACTTCGACTTCGGCCGTTTCTACAAGGAGATCGCCGTGGGTACCGGCTTCGGGCTTCGCTGGGACCTGAGCTTCTTCCTGTTCCGTTTCGACTGGGGGATCAAAGTGATCGACCCGGGCCGGCCTGAAGGCGACCGCTTCGTGCTGGACCGGTTTTCGCTGCGCAGAAACCAGCCTTACGGCCTCAACCTGAACTTCGGTATCGGTTACCCGTTCTGATTACTTCAGCACAAAATGCTGCTTCCGCACGCCGGGCCTGAAAAATACGAGACCGGTATGGAAAAAGTCAGCCGAAAGGGTCACGCGCTTGTCTCTGCAGATCTCTTTCCAGGCCTTCTTCATTTCGGGTGACCAGTAAATATCATCGAAAACAAAAACACTGTTTTCTCCAGCCCGGGCATAGCAAAGCTCGAAATACTTCATGGTAGGCTTGTAGCGGTGGTTGGCATCAAAAAGTACAAAATCAAGCGGTGCGGCCCGTTCGGAGATCTCTTTCAGGCAGTTGTCGATATTGCCGTTAACCAGGATGAGATTCCGTAAGCCGAGTTGCTCAAATCCGCGGCGGGCTACATCCAGGGTGCTCTCGCAGCCTTCAATGGTCCATATCTGCCCGTCAGGAACGGCCATGGACAGGTACGAGGTGGTCACCCCCAGTGAAGTTCCCAGCTCCAGGATGTTCTTATAGCCGTAATGACGGATGAGCCGGAAAAAAAACTGGCACCAGAAAGGCGAATTAAGCGACTTCCGGGCAATGTCTTCTACGGTACGCTCCAGCGAATTGGTGATCCGTGAGCCGGCACCCATATCTTCAATGCTGATCATCTCAGGATTGTTCTTAAGGGCCGACCGGATGGCTTCAATCTGCTCAAACTCGGGTTGCGGAGTGAAATCTTTATACACTTTAGTGTAAAGATCAAAAAGGAAGGGCGAGTGGATACTGTGGGCATTGCCCGCTGTCAGGTAGTATTTCAGAAAATCAAAAAACATATTATGTGTAGAGTATTTAATTACGGATATAAGGTACTTCCAGGATAAACTGAGGGATATTGATTTCAAATAAACGACCGTCACGAACCCGCTGCATGATATACTTGCCGTGCATCCTGCCTATGGTAGAAGCAAAATTACAGCCCGAAGTGTATTCAAAAAACTCACCAGGCTCAATTACCGGGCTGAGCCCCACCACGCCGTCACCGTTGACTTCATACGATGTACCGTAAGAATCGAATATCTTCCAGTGGCGCGAAAGCAGCTTTACGGTATTCTCTGTAGTATTTTCAATGTGGATGGTATACGAAAATGCATACAGGTTTCTCTCCGGCTGCGAATAAAACGGCTGGAATTCAGCAAGTACGCTGACTTTGATCCCGTTGGTAATTGCAGATATCATACGTAAATAATCAGGCTGCCGGTCAGATAACGTCAATTTATTTGTAAATAAAATGATAATTTTACCGGAATTCAAAAACCCCCAAGTTTTTTTAAGCCGAATGAGTGTAAAAATAGAAGAATCCTGGAAAGAAGTTTTGGGAGGCGAGTTCGAAAAGGACTACTTTGTACGCCTGACCGATTTCGTGAAAGAAGAATACCGCACCACCGTGTGCTACCCGCCGGGAAGCCTCATCTTTAATGCTTTTCAGATGACTCCCTGGAACAACGTGAAGGTGGTCATCCTGGGGCAGGACCCGTACCATGGTCCCGGGCAGGCCCACGGCCTGTGCTTTTCCGTGAACGACGGCGTTCCTTTTCCCCCGTCGCTCTACAATATCTTTAAAGAGATCAAAGACGATATCGGTACACCCGTTCCGCCGTCGGGTAACCTGACCCGCTGGGCGCAGCAGGGCGTTCTGCTTTTGAATGCCACGCTCACCGTGCGCGCCGGACAGGCCGGCTCGCACCAGAACCGGGGCTGGGAAACCTTTACCGATGCCGTTATTCACGCATTGAATAAGGGGAAAGAAAACCTGGTCTTCTTACTGTGGGGAAGCTACGCGCAAAACAAGGGGAAATTTATTGATACATCGCGGCATCTCGTTCTGAAAGCCCGTCACCCTTCACCGCTGTCGGCCAATTCAGGCGGGTGGTTCGGTAACCGGCATTTTTCACAAGCCAACGAATACCTGCAACAACACGGAAAAGAACCGATAACCTGGTGATGGAAAAATACGAAATGGTGGCCACCACCCTCATGGGACTGGAACAGACGCTGGCCGATGAAATAACAGCCCTGGGAGGTGAGCGGGTCAAAGTGCTGAAAAGAGCGGTGAGCTTTGCCGGTGATGACACCCTGCTGTACACCTGTAACCTGGCGCTCCGGTCTGCCCTGCGGGTGCTGGTACCTTTGGCTGAATTTACGGCCGGCAATGAAGACCAGCTGTATAACCGCATCAAAGATTTCCCGTGGGAAGATATCTTCTCGCCTGAACAGACCTTCGTGATCGACCCGGTAGTGAGCGGCACGGTCTTCCGCCACTCTCACTACGTGGCGCTGAAATCAAAAGATGCCATTGCCGACCGCTTCCGGGCCAGGTACGGCCGCCGGCCCGGGGTAGATACCCGCGATCCCGATATTTACCTGCACCTCCGGGTGCACGAGAGCCGGGTAACGGTATCCATTGATTCTTCAGGAGTAAGCCTCGACAAAAGAGGATACCGCAAGGTAGCCAACGAGGCCCCGCTTAACGAGGTGCTGGCGGCGGGCATCCTTCTCCTGTCAGGATGGACGCCCGCTCAGCCGCTGGTAGATCCTATGGCCGGTTCGGGCACCTTCGGTATCGAGGCCGCCCTGATCGGAACCCGGACCCCGCCGGGCATGCACCGTACTTTTGCTTTTCAGCGATGGAACGAATACGATGCAAATCTCTTTGAAAAGGTCCGGTACGGCCTTTCCCGTAAAATCAGGGATACCGGCCTCAAAATATACTCCCGCGATATCCTTGGCCGGAACATGGATATCATCTCCCAAAATGCGGAAAAAGCCGGTATGGATGAATACCTGAGCATCCGGAAGGAAGATTTTTTTGAATCGTCTCCCAAAGAGCCGGGTGGGGTGGTGGTGATCAATCCGCCCTACGGAGAGCGTTTGCAGATGACCGATATAGAGCTGTTTTATAAACGTATGGGCGACACGCTGAAGCAGCGGTACGAAGGCTATGACGCCTGGATCATCAGCTCTGACCTGGAAGCCCTGAAAGCAATAGGGCTGAAGGCCGGCTTCAAAACCGACCTCATGAACGGCGGGCTACCCGCCCGCCTCGTGAAATATTCGATGTATAAGGGAAGCCGCGAAGAATCGTAAATAAGGCTGCGATCTGCTTTTCAGAACATGGCCGCCGTATAAGAATAAAGCTGCCGGGAGAGATCCCGGCAGCTTTATTAACACTATACCCTGTAAGCGGGCTTACCGCTTTTGAGGCAGCTCCCGGTTCATTTCCAGGATATCCGTTTCATCGCGTCTGGACTCTCCCAGCAGGTGCTCGGCAAAATAATCGGCCATCTTCCAGAAGAAATATTCCGTCATATTGCCGAAACCGTGCCGCTGACCGGGCAGAAGCACAAAATCAAAACGTTTGTTGGCTTTGATGAGGGCGTCTGCCATCCGGATGGTGTTGGCCGGGTGCACATTGTTGTCAATATCACCGGTGGCCAGCAGCAGCTTTCCTTTCAGGTTTCCTGCCAGTTCGGTGTTCTTTTCAATCTGGTAGGCAAACGTGGTGTCGCCTTTGGCGCTCACCCGTTCGGTTACCCCGTGATGCCGCTCGCTCCACCAGCGGTTATAAATGTTGTTTTCGTGGTTACCGGCCGCCGATACCGCCACTTTGAAAAAGTCGGGGTACACCAGCATGGCCGCAGTAGACATAAAGCCCCCGCCCGAGTGCCCCGTAATGCCTACCCGGTCTATATCAATGAAGGAGTGGCGCGCTGCCAGCTGCTCAATGGCCACTTTTTTATCTTCCAGGCCGTAATCGCGCAGGTTGCCGTACCCGTAGGTATGGTACCATTGCGACCGGGCCGGGTGCCCGCCGCGGTTGCCTACCGTGATCACAATAAAACCCATCTGGGCCAGGCGGTCTACCCGGTCCATGCTGCGGCCGAAAGCCTTGTTCACCGATTCGGTCTGCGGGCCGGGGTATACATATTCTATAATAGGATATACCCGGGTCGAATCAAAATCAAACGGCTTATACATGACCCCGTAAAGATCGGTGACCCCGTCGCCTGCCTTCACCTTAAACGGCTCCGGAAATTTATAGCCGCCGGCCAGCAGCTGTGAAAGATCGGCTTCTTCCAGCTTCATCAGCAGGGCTCCTTTTGAATCGTAGAGCGCTGAAACCGGTACGGTATTTACCCGCGATGAATTGTTGACAAAAAACCGGCCGCTTTCACTTACAGAAACCTGGTGGTCAAAATTGCCTTTGTTCAGCAATTTCGGCTCGCCGCCGTTCAGCGAAAGTGCATAATGGTGAAGATAATACGGGTCTTCACCGTTCTCCCGTCCGTTAGCCGTAAACGTAAAGGTCTGGGTTTTGGCATCGTAACCTGTAACATCTTCGCAGTTGTATTCGCCCGAAGTCAGCTGCCTGACCAGGGTTCCGTCTGAATTGTAAAGGTAGAAATGGCCCCAGCCGTCGCGTTGCGACCAATGAATGAACTGGCTGCCGTTGTTCACCAGGTACGGCTTTTTAATATCCAGGTATACATTAGACCGTTCGCTGAGCACATTTCTTACGGTACCGTCTGTATTGACGGCCAGTATATCAATGCGTTTCAGGTCGCGGCTGGAGCGGCTGATATAGAACTCCCGGTCGTTGCCCAGCCAGTAGCTGATATAGTGTTTCCCGGTGTAGCTCTGGCGGTCCCTCTCTTTTCCGAAAATCCCGATGGTCTGGTTTTTAAATGCCTGAACGGCAACCTGTTTCGACGTAAAGTTTTGGGCATCAAAAAGGTGCAGCTCTACCTCTGTCGAATCGGTTTCACCCGGCATCTGGTACTTGTAGGTTTCCAGGGTGGGCCGCTTACCGCCCACGTTATTGATGACCCACAGGGGGCTGAGGTGGCGGTTGTCTTTCCGGGTCACCGCAAAATATTTCCCGTCAGGAGACCAGCTCAGCCGTACACCTTTCCGCTTTTTCTCGTCTTCCTTCTCGTCGCCGGTAGTGGTGCTGTAGGCGTCACCGCCCCAGGCATAATACTGTACGCCGTCACGGGTGATCCGGTGCTCGGTAATGGTGCTGTCTTTCTCGTCTTTGATGGCTTTCTCAAAATTGGCCCTGTCCATCCAGTACAGGTCGTAATTCCGGGCAAAAAACACCCGCATGGTATCCGGCGAGTAAGAAGCCCAGTCGGGGCGTGCTTTCTCTTTCAGTGAATCGGCCAGCTCTTTCACCTGGCGGGTGGCCAGGTCGTACTCCAGGAAGAAGACCTTCTTCTTCAGCGTATCTGATTTTACTTTGAGCTTTTTGATTTCCTCTTTTGATTTGAGGGTGTCTCTGGTGCTCTTTACTTCAAACCGGATCCGCTTCTCATCGTCGGTAAATTCCAGCTTATCGATTTCCAGGTGCTGGGCATCAAACGGGTTCCTGACTATACGGGTGATCTGGCGGGCCAGGTCGGCGTTATCAAAAAGCGGCTGTTTTGAGCGGGTAGCCGGATCTACCAGGTACCAGCTTTTCCCTGCTGAGGTCTGGTATTCGTACCAGAAACGGTCGGAGTGATTGATCCAGCTGGGCCTCACCTCGGTAGAAAAAATTTTAGTTTTGAGCTTTGCAGGAGAGAACCTGGCCGTCAGGTCGTAATTGGCCTTTACGGTTTCGGGTTTCCTGTGCTGAGCCGTTACATGTACATGCAGGATCACACCTGCCAGGAGTAATAGTTTTCGCATCATAGATGATTACAGGTTTATAAAAGGCGAAAATATCGAAAAATACGGAGCATTCCTGTTTTTGGTCAAATTACCTGCAGGCCCCAAAAACAATGATAAAATCATATTTTGAGCTTTCCGGGCTGGTTTCATAAGGAGCAAAAAAGGTTAACATGTTTATAATAAACAACTTGTATTTTATGTTATCTGTTTGTCGGGCCATACGAAGAGCCTTTTTGGGCTGAAAAACCTGTTTTTGGCTGCCAGGGCCGGTACCGTTAAATAAAAAAATGCATTTGTATATATAGCCTTATTTCTTTTTGTTATAATTTAGAACCGAATTAAGTGTGTAATCCTAGAAATAGAAAGTAAATAGTATAGTTATGAAAGAGAAAGTAGGAGTCATCGTGGTGTTGCTTCTTTTAATTTTGGGTATTATGGGCATGTAATTGCCTGCTCGGTAACGGGACGTATTAACACAAGAGCAACACGGAAGTGAAACGGTAATTTTCTGTTTTACGGGTAAATTACACGGATCAGAGATGAAGGAATTTATACCGGGTGTAAGGCCCGGCAGCTATGAATTCCGCACGTTAGTCGGAGAAGCTTCCGGTGAACTGGAGAAGAGTGAAACAATAACCTTCCATGAATGCAGGGATACAACATTGCTTCTGCATTCATGGTTTTTATTTTATTGCAGGGGCCGGCCGATCAGTTTTTCCAGCCGGAGCATCATTTCGTCTTTTTCGCGCAGCATCCGTTCATAGAGGTTGATCTTTTCTTCGTGCAGCTGCACCATCTTTTCCAGGGGATTAATGGTAGGATAATAATTGAAAAGCGCGTTGCCGCTGGAATGATCGTTATTATTGACCGTATTGGCAATAATGGTGATGGCCTTTTCCTCGTCGAAATTCTTAATAACGCTATCGGGTATCTTCAGCGCCTTGGCCACCTGGTACAGTACCTCGGGCTCCAGTACGGACTTCTGCTCCATCAGAGACACTTTCTTCTGGTTCCAGTCTTCGCCCAGCTCATGGGCAAGGGCCTCCTGCTTGATTCCCAGCATCTCGCGGAATCGTTTTACGTTGCGTCCTTCGTGAATTTTTGGTTCCATAATCGTAGCGAGTTCAAACGTGGTCCTTTATTTAAAAGGATGTGTAAAGGTAGATAATTTATGCCGTAAAATAACTATAATATCCCGCATACAACTGGAATATCCCGCTTCTCCGTTGTTGCTTTGTGTAATTTCTATACCTTTTAAACAAAATTATAATGAACAGATCCCGGCAGCAGAAACCACCCGGCTATCCCTGAAAGCACAACTACCGCATACCCCTGGAGGGGCGTTTAATATCTCTGTAAAGATATTCCAGCAAGTGACAGGGAGCTTCGTTCATGGCCTTGGCCAGGAGGTAGATCTCGTCAGCCCGCATTTTCAGGCAGTCTTTCGATGCAAATTCGCTTATCCGGTTGGGCCTGATGCCCGTGGCACGGGCCAGTGCCGCCTGGTTCACTGATTTGTGGTCGAGATACTTTCCAAAGCTTGTCCTGTGGTTTTTGCTGTTCATTATTTTCAGGTTAATCGATATAAATATATTAGAATCCGATACGAATATTTGGTGCGTATACTTATAATAGGTATGTTTATATCGAAAATCGATAATGACCTAAAATCACAAAACAACTTATGCAAGCCGAGATCCTGCTAAACGAACCCTCCGGATACCGCGATGCCCTTTTGGGGCTGCTAAAAGCAGTAGAAGTCAAAGATCTTACCGGAAAACTGGCTGAAGAAGTCAAGCTTATTTACCAGCTGATCGACCTGATCGAAGCCAGGATCAGTGCCGGAAATAAGAAATAAACCGGCCTTTCCGCAAGAGGATATGCACGCCTGGGCAGGCGTATGTATGCTAAACCCTTACATAACATGACAAAGACAATTGAAAACACCTATCTTAACAAACTAAAAAGCGGCGATGAAGCCGGACTGACCTATTTTTACAGCCGTTTTTACCAATGGTATGCTTACCGGGCCTACCGGTATATCCGTGAAGACCTGGACGCCCACTGCGCTACCCAGGAGGCCTTCCTCCGCCTATGGATTTTCCGTGAAAACATTGAAGACGTGGCCCACCTGCACCGGTTTATCAGCGGCCAGGTAAAAGAGGCCGGCAGAGCCTACCACAGCCGGCGAAGCAACCAGTTCAGGCGGAAGCTGCTCTGGTTTTTTGACTACGACGAGCCCGAAAGCCTGCTGCCCGGTGAGCCGCCCGAATGGGAGAACGGGGCCTCGCTCGAAATAGAAGAACCCGATGAAGGCGAGTCGCACCAGCTGGAAGCCCTGAACCGGCTTTTACCGCACCTGGGGCATGATCAGCAGCTTTTTATACGGCTTTGCCTGAAATACGACTTCAATTACGAACGCATTGCCTTTTATTTAGGGGGCATCCGCGAATACGAAGTGGCCCGGCGCGTCAATAAATGCATAGAACAATTGAAAAGCCTCCTGGCCGACAGCCGCAGGTTATCTGAGGTGAGCCACACGCGCACCCTCCGGATAGACCGGCAGCTCAGCACCGAGCAGGCCGACATTCTGCGGCTGAGGTACGAGCTGGGCAACTCTTTTGAGGAGATCGCCACCCGGCTCGGACTAAGCCCCGCCAACGTAAGAACCCTTTTTATCCAGGCATTTACTACAATTAAACATGGAAAAAGTAATCCTCACAAGAAGAATTCAGCTGATCGTCAATTCCAGGGATAAGGAAGTAATAAAAGCCCATTACGACCGCATCTACGAATACCAGCGCATGGCCTGTAAAGCAGCCAATATGATTCATACGCACCTGTTCCTGCAGGACAGGCTGAAAGACCTGGTGTACCTGACCACCGATACGAAGGTCAGGCTGGCCGATGCCGGCCGGCAGGAAGACGGCATCCTGACCACCTCGCATATGAATTCCATTTACCGGACCCTCAGCTCGCATTTCCTGAAAATACTGCCGTCAAGCACCCTGAGCAACCTCAACCAGTCGGTTTACCGCACCTACCAGAGCAACCGTGAAGAATACTGGAAAGGAGATAAATCGATCCCGAACTTTAAAAAAGATATTCCCATCCCTTTCAGCAGCCGGGATATCCGCCTCCGGGAAGAAGATGACGGGAAGAACTTTACATTTACACTCTTCAAAATACCGTTCAAAACCTACCTGGGGCGTGACCGCTCGGGTACCCGGCTCCTGCTGCGCAAAATTGCCAGGGGCGAGATCCCCCTGCGGCAGAGCGCTATCCAGATTAAAAAGAACCGGCTGTACCTGCTGGCAAGCCTGGAAGCCGACAGGCAGGATCACGCCCTCGATGCCACCCGGATCGCCGAAGTCTCTCTTTCTATGGAATATCCCCTGGTGGTAAAAATAGAGCGGGAGGAATTCCGGATCGGCAGCCGGGAAGAATTCCTCTACCGCCGTTTGTCGATCCAGGCCTCGCGGCGGCGCCTGCAGATGGCGGCGTCTTATAATAAAGGAGGGAAAGGAAGAAAAAAGAAGCTGAAGAGCCTGGAAAACTACAGCGATAAAGAGAAAAATTATATTGAATCGCGCCTGCACCTGTACAGCAGGAAGCTCATTGACCAGTGTATCCGGGCAGGGGTGGGCACCATCCTGCTGGTTAACCAGTCGGTTAAAGAAGACATGGCCCACGAAGATCCCCTCCTGTTACGCAACTGGAGCTATTACGGGCTGAAGTCCAAGATTGCCTACAAAGCCAAGCTGGCCGGTATTGTCATTATGGAAGAATAAAAGATACGTTTGGATTAAGTAGAAAAGAGGTTGTCCGCACAACCGGAAGTTGAGGCCACCGGCACTCGGTAAGTACGGAAAAGTACATGCGGTTAAGGCGTGAGAAACTTGCAGATCCATTGGATAACAGTTCATTATGCATTTTACAGGGGCTGGTCGTGCAGCCTGGGGGTGAGGCGGGCAGCACTCATCAAACATGAAATTGTATACGAAAGCCGTCAGAACTTTTTACACAAACGCATCTGAAGGGGGCCATCCGGCCCCCTTTTTTATACCCCCGGTTCAGGAAGAAAGCAGGCCCGGAACGCAATTTCAGAACTTTATGGAATACATTTCGTTAATATTCAAATAATAAATTGTATTATATAAATAACTTCAAATAAAAGTTCGACTTTTTGATATATGCACAAATAAAATTCTGATTCAGGGATTAAATTTGCAATATAGTTTTAACAACAGCCCATATTCAGATACATCATGGCAAAATCAAAATTGGAGTACATCTGGCTGGACGGATACAAGCCGACTCAAAGCTTAAGAAGCAAAACGAAGATTGAAAGTAATTTTTCAGGACGACTGGAAGATTGTGAAATGTGGTCGTTTGACGGCTCCTCTACCGGGCAGGCTCCCGGCGGATCATCCGACTGTATCTTAAAGCCCGTATTTATTTGCAAAGATCCGCAGCGTCGCGACGGTTACCTGGTCATGTGCGAAGTAATGTCGAGCGACGGCACCCCGCACGAGTCGAACGGCCGCGCTACCATTGATGACGATGATAACGATTTCTGGTTTGGTTTTGAGCAGGAGTATTTCCTGTGGGACAACGAGACCAATGCCCCGCTGGGCTTCCCCAAAGGCGGGTATCCGCGGCCGCAGGGACCGTATTACTGCTCGGTGGGCTCTAAAAACGCCTACGGACGGGATATCGTGGAAGAGCACCTCGACGCCTGCATTGACGCCGGCCTGAACATTGAAGGCATCAATGCCGAAGTAGCCGCCGGGCAATGGGAATTCCAGATCTTTGCGAAAGGCGCCAAAGAAGCCGGTGACCAGGTATGGGTGGCCCGCTACCTGCTGGAAAGAATAGGAGAGAAGTACGATATTTCTATTAACTGGCATTGCAAGCCGCTGGGCGACCTCGACTGGAACGGCTCAGGCATGCACGCCAACTTCTCCAACAGCATATTAAGAACCTGTGGCGAAAGAGCCACCTATGAAAAAATATGTGAATCGTTCAGGCCGTATGTCGAAGAGCACATCGAGGTATACGGAGCAGATAACCACCTGCGGCTGACCGGTAAGCACGAAACGGCTTCCATACACTCCTTCTCGTACGGGGTGTCAGACCGCGGAGCCTCTATCCGGATACCGATTGCCACTGTGGAACGCGGCTGGAAAGGATGGCTGGAAGATCGCCGGCCCAATTCTTCCGCAGATCCGTATAAAGTGGCGGCCCGGATCATCAAGACCGTCAAAAGTGTAAATGTTGAAGTATATTGAGACTAGCCCTGTAAAATACCCCGATGCTTTGCGTCGGGGTTATTTTTTTAGCTACCTTTGCATAATTTTCATTGATTATGAAGAGCGTAGCATTTTATACCCTGGGTTGTAAGCTCAATTTTTCAGAGACATCTACCATCTCCAGGACTTTCGAAGAAAAAGGATTCAGGAAAGTAGGGTTCAATGAGAACCCCGATATATTTATTATCAATACCTGCTCGGTAACCGAAAATGCCGATAAAAAGTGCAGGAAGATCGTTAAGGAGGCCCAAAAGATCAACCCTGAAGGTTTCGTGGCCATCATTGGCTGCTATGCGCAGCTGAAGCCCAAAGAAATAGCCGAAATTGAAGGAGTAGACGCGGTGTTGGGCGCTTCTGAAAAATTCAGGCTGCACGAGCTTCTGCCTACCTTTGAAAAAACCTCGCCGGTGGTTCCTGCGGAGCAGAAAGTATTTGCCCGCGGTATTGAAGAAGCCATCGAATACCATACCTCGTATTCGCTCCATGACCGTACCCGTACTTTCCTGAAGGTGCAGGACGGTTGCGATTACCCCTGTGCCTACTGTACTATACCCATGGCCCGGGGGGCCAGCCGGTCGGATACCGTGGAAAACGTGGTCAATGCCGCCAGAGAAATCGCCGCTAACGGTGTGAAAGAAGTGGTGCTCACCGGGGTGAATATCGGTGATTTCGGTATCATTAACGGAACCCGCACCTCCACCTTTTTCGACCTCGTTCAGGCGCTGGATGAAGTGGAAGGCATTGAGCGCTTCCGGATATCCAGCATTGAGCCCAACCTGCTGACCAACGAAATTATTGCCTTTGTGGCCGCATCAAAGCGCTTTGTTCCACATTTTCATATTCCCCTGCAGTCAGGGTCCAATAAAATACTGGGCCTTATGCGCCGGCGTTACCGGAGAGAGCTTTACGCCGAAAGGGTGGCGGCCATCCGGCAGATGATGCCCGATTGCTGCATCGGCGTTGATGTGATTGTTGGTCACCCCGGAGAAACCCATGAAGATTTCCTGGATACCTATAACTTCCTGAATGAGCTGGAGGTGAACTATCTTCACGTCTTTACCTACTCGGAAAGGGCCAATACCAAAGCGCTGGATATCCGGCCGGTGGTGGCTGCCAGGGACAGGAACGAGCGCTCACGCATGCTGCATATCCTTTCCGATAAGAAAAAAAGGGCTTTCTATGAGCAGCACCTCGGCAAAGTGTACCCGGTGCTCTTTGAAGAAGGCGATCACCAGGATACCATGAACGGCTTTACGCCCAACTATATCCGGATCGTAGCCCAATACGACCCTCTCCTGATTAACGACGTCCTTCCTGTACGCTTAAAGTCAGTGAATGAAGACATGCTGGTGGAAGTGGAAGAACCGGAAGAGATCCTGGTTCATTCCTGATAAAGCGCGTTTTCACTTGCTTATAAACATCTTCACTTCGCCCGAAGTGACAAGAGGCAGCCGCCCCCTGTCACTTCGGGCGAAGTCGGGAAGTCACTTCGGGCGAAGCCGGGAACTAATCAGGCTTCTATCAGCTTTTCATCGTGCTGGCTGATGTCCAGTCCCGTATTCTCATCGTCCTGGCTCACCCGCAGAGGAATGATTATATCGGTAATCTTCAACACCACAAACGACATCCCGAAAGAGAATATCGATGCCAGCACAAGCGCCAGCAGGTGCTTCAGGAACAGCGAGCTTTCACCAAAAAACAGGCCCTGCTCCGTTACGGCTTCGTTAACCGTGGCTGTAGCAAAAACACCGGTCAGGATCATGCCCACCATGCCGCCTATGCCGTGGCAGGGAAAAACATCCAGGGTATCGTCAAGCGCGGTTTTGGTTCGCAGGTGTGCTATCACATTCGAAATCACCGCGGCAACCACCCCGATCACCAGCGCATGCGGAACGGTTACAAAACCGGCCGCCGGGGTAATGGCCACCAGGCCTACCACCACACCGATGCAGAAGCCCATGGCTGACGGCTTTTTGCCCCGGATAGCATCAAAAAATACCCAGGCTATACCTGCAGCGCCGGCCGCCGTATTGGTGGTGGCAAAGGCAATTACGGCCAGCGGACTGGCAGCGAGCGCCGAACCGCCGTTAAACCCGAACCACCCGAACCACAGCAGGCCCGTGCCCAGCAGAACATACGGTACATTGGCCGGGGGCAGGAAGTCGTTGTTGGCATGTGAACGCCTTCTTTTCAGGTAAATGGCTCCGGCCAGGGCGGCCCATCCGGCCGACATATGCACCACTGTTCCACCGGCAAAATCAAGCACACCCATTTTATAGAAGAACCCGCCGGGTGACCACGTCATGTGCGCCAGGGGAGCGTAGATCAGGAGGCTGAAGAGCACCATAAAAACCACGTAAGCCTTAAAGTTTACCCTTTCAGCCATAGAGCCCGTAACCAGGGCCGGGGTAATCACGGCAAATTTCAGCTGGAAAAAGGCAAAAAGCAGGAAAGGAATGGTGCCCCAGGCCGGTGCATCGGTTACGCCTTTCAGCAGGAAATGCGAGGCAGGGTTGCCAAAGAAACCGCCTACGCTGTCGCCAAAAGCAATGCTGAAGCCTACCACTACCCATACCACTGAAATAATGCCCATGGCCATGAAGCTCTGCAGCATGGTAGAGATTACGTTTTTGGTGTTCACCATGCCGCCATAGAAATAAGCCAGGCCGGGAGTCATGATCAGCACCAGGGCGGCCGATACAAGCACCCAGGCCGTGTCGGCGGCATTAATGCCCTCTGTAACGATACTCTTCGGGGCAAACGGGAAGAAAAATGCCAGTACGGTAACCACCAGCAGGATAAAGAAAGGTAAGGGTGAAAGTTTAGATTTGACCATTTTATTTGAACAATTTAGATTAGAAATAGAATATCATGGCAGCACCCAGGGTAGACTGCGCGTTTTTGCTGAGCGAGCCGTCTTTTCCCGGCAGCTGGAAGGTCTCGTAACTGCCGTGGCTGTACGAATCGTACCGGTATTCGGGTTTGATCATGAGGTTGGGCGACACCTGGAACGAGCCGGTTACGGTGATCCCCGTGGTAGCCACTCCGTTGCCGTTCGCATCGGTCAGGTATATCCCGCCTTCTTTGTTGTCAAAATGTTCGAGGCGCGCGCCCAGGCTGAAAGTCTTGCTGAAATCATAATGGGTGTACAGGGCGGCACCGGCCCATTTTCCTGTAACGTTAGCGCCCTGTGTGGCATTTAAGCCCAGCAGCAGCTTTTCGGTCACCTGGTAGGTGGTGGCCAGGTCCAGCCAGTGGGTGTAATTCCGGCTGTCTGTTCCTTCGTCTGAACCAAAATAATTGAGGTATACCGACCAGTCGCTCAGGGGCTGCACAAATACCTGGGCCTGGATGCCTTTCTTCTTGTTAAAATCTTCCTTGGTATCCAGTCCGTTGGTGATGCCCGCCATCAGCCCGAATTTATCGGAAACCGAATAATCGAGCTTGACCCCGGTATGGTAAAAAGGGCCGTTGCCGAAGAGGTTGGAAAGGGAGTAATTGAAATTGAGCGGGGCATCGATCACCTCGTACCCGATGTGCGTGCCGTATTGCCCGGCGGTCAGCTTCAGCCGGTCGCTGATCAGCCAGGAAATATACGCCTGCTTGATGGCCAGGCCCGTGCTGCCAAACTCCATACCGATGGGGCTGTAGGCGTTGCCGTAATTGCCGAGGTCGCCGTGGTTTCCGAAGGCCAGGTCAATAACCCCTTCTACCTTTTGGGTGGTGTAGGTGGTTTTCAGCTGGGCCATTCCTACCTGGAAGCTGTTGGCGTTGTGATCAAAGATGCGTTCAAAGCCCGAAGCACCAAGGTTAGTGGTAACGCCGTTGAAATTGTAGAAATAATAAGAATCTACGTAACCCGATAATTTGAGGGGATTTCCTTTCACCGGGTCCTCGTCTCCCTCAGCGGTTTTTCCGGCAATCGCTGAAAAGCTGATTACGGAATAAAGTAATAGTAAAATTTTAATTCTCATAATTTAATTTGGTTATACGGCATAATGAATAATTAACTGTGGCGAATTTGAGACAGATAGATTCATTCCTGCAAATAATGATATGAGAATTTTCTAAGATTTATAAAAAAGAATAATTATTTATTGGAATAGTAATATATGTTATAATATTCTGAGAAATTATAGAATATTGAAATATAATTCCGGTATATAAGATTCTGTAAAATCAATATATAACAGGGGAGAGGTGAAAAGTTGTGCTTTTGTCCATCCGCTTACCCGGGAAACGGGTAAAAAGAGGTTAAAAATATTATATCGTATATTGTATAAATTATAAAATAATATTTGTTACCAAGCAGGAAGTATATATTTGCCCGGAGATCTGAGTTTATCCGCGCTATCTGTGGGTAAAACCCATAAAAAAACCGCCCTCAGGCGGTTCCGTAAGATCTGTCCGGCTATTACTCATTGTGCAGCCAGGCCTTCTTGGCCAGCAGGGTATCCCGGTCTTCTTCGTTATCCGGATCGGGTACGCAGCAATCTACCGGACAAACCGCAGCGCACTGGGGTTCTTCATGAAAACCCACACACTCGGTGCATTTATCCGAAACAATATAATAGAATTCGTCTGACACCGGTTTCATTTTAGCAGCACCGCTGATGACCGTACCATCGCTGAAATCAACTTCAGATAAGGCGGTTCCGCCACCGTACGTCCATTCCATTCCCCCCTCATAAATTGCATTATTCGGGCATTCCGGTTCGCAGGCTCCGCAGTTTATACATTCATCTGTTATAATAATTGCCATCCTTAAAACAAGTTCTGTTATTAAACAATAACAAATATAATTACCTTTTGTTTCATTTATGTTTGTAATTTTACGATAAATCTATAAAATCAGTAGGAATTAGAAAAAAATGAAATTGGAAGAGAGAATAGTACTATTTTCAGAATTGGGAGACTATATTCTGAGGCATGCAGCTACTGAAGAAATGCAGGATTTATTTGCCGCTGCCCGGTCGCGTAATCCCTGGTTCACCACCGATAACATCCGGCTGGCGCTGACCGGTGTGGCTGAAAATTTCCTGGATGCAGCTAAATTAAATGCCCTGGTGTCGCGGTACGACCGTTCCTTTTTTGAACCTGCCGCCCGCCGGAAAATCGGTATCGTGGCTGCCGGCAATATCCCGCTGGTGGGCCTCCAGGACCTCATCCATACCGTTCTCTCCGGCCATATCGCCTATTATAAGCCTTCGGCCCAGGATGAAGTGCTGACCCTCTTCCTGATCCGGAAAATGAAGGAGATCAACCCGGCCGCTGATGAGTTCGTGGTAGCCGCCGACAAGCTGACCGGGCTCGATGCCTATATCGCCACAGGCAGCGGGAATACCTCGCGGTATTTCGAGTATTACTTTGGCCGGAAACCCCATATCATCCGTAAAAACCGGGTTTCGGTAGCGGTTTTAAGCGGTAAGGAAAGCCGTACACAGCTCTCTGACCTCGGTAATGACCTGTTTGAATATTTCGGGCTGGGGTGCCGGAACGTCTCCAAGCTGTACGTGCCCCGGGGCTATGACTTCACTACTTTTTTTGAGGCAATTGAATATTGGAACGGCATCACCCTGCATTCCAAATATGTCAACAATTACGACTATAACAAGTCGATCTTCCTGGTGAACGGCGACCGGCACCTCGATAACGGTTTCCTGCTCCTGAAAGAATCAGATGCGCTCCATTCGCCTATTTCCACGGTCTTTTACGAAGAATACGAACAGGCTGACCGGGTTTTTGGTGCGCTTGATGCGCAGAAAGAGAATATACAGTGCATTGTGACCGAAATGCGGGAAGACGGGATCCCCTTCGGGCAGTCGCAGTCGCCCGAGCTGTGGGACTACGCCGACGGCGTGGATACAGTGGCCTTCCTGGCCGGGCTTTAAGCCGGTTTTTTATTACTTTTGGGTTCCCGATACCCTGCAGAAAGATGCAGCCATGATATGATGATGAGACCTTTGTTGCTTATGCTGCTGGGGTGGGCGCTGGCCGCTGTGCCCGCCCGCGCCGGCGATGAGATCAACCTCACTCCCGATACACAGTTCTATGTCGACTCCTCGGGTGGGCAATCGCTGGAAGACGTGCGCCTCCGGCCTTTTGAGCACTTCCGGAAGCCGCTTTACGTATTTGAATTCTCACCCTATACGGTATGGGTGCGGTTCCCGCTGAAAAGTCCGCCGGGCTCACAGCAGAAATTCATATTGTACCTGAACAACCCTTACCTCGATATAGCCGACCTGTACCTGCCTGCCGCTGACGGCACGTATACCGTAAGCCGGGCCGGAGACCTTACGCCTTTTGAGGAGCACCCCATACCCGGCCGGTACCCGGCCTTTCCGCTTGATTTTTCGGCTTTTCCCGATTCTTCCTATGCTTATCTGAAAATAACCAATTCCCAGTACAACCTGTTTAACGTGGTGCTGGCCGACGAGGTTTTCTTCTACCAGACCTACAACTCCGACGGCTTCCGGATAGGAATGGTGGTGATGCGGCTGTTTTTCCATATTGCCCTGCTGCTCTTTCTCTTTAAAGATACCCGCTTCAGGGCCTACAGCTTCTGGGGCATTGCGCTGTGCCTTAATTACCTTAACCTGGGCGGTGAATCGGGCTACCTGTTTCCCGGCAACCCCTTCCTGGTCAACTACCTCTTTTACCTGGGGGTTTCCCTGCTTTTCCCGGCCATGTGCTATTATGTATATGAAGTGCTGAATATCCGCGAAACTTACCCGCGTGCCCGTCGGGTGCTCGTTTTTTTCGGGGCCGTGGGTATTGCTAATCTCTTTATCCAGTTATGGGTCAGCCACGCCAGCGTAAACAGGGTGGTGATAGGTTTGCTGGGGCTGATGATCCTGTATTTTGTCTATCTCATTGTCCGGGTGTACGGGGCCGGGGGCCGTCCGAATATATGGTATATGGTTCCGCTGCTGCTGTATATTCCTACGGGCATTATTTATCTTCGGAATGTAAGCTTCTACTTCTTCATCCCGATGACCCTCCTGCAGGCCGTTTTTATCCTGGATTTCTTTTTTGTGGCCTTCCTGACCGGGGCCATGCTTCGCCTGCTGTACAAAGAGCGCTCAGAAGTGGCTGCGGCATTGTATCTCAACCGGAAGCAATCGGAAAAGCTGATTGAGCTGGATAATGCCAAAACCCGGTTTGTGGCCAATATGTCGCACGAATTCAGAACACCCCTGACGCTGATACTGAGCCCGTTGGAAGACCTGATCCGGAAATACCCGGCAGAAAGCGTATTTGTGCCCATGAAGCGCAATGCCCAAAAGCTGCTGAGCCTGATCAACCGCCTGCTCGACATCAGCAAAATGGAGGCCGGCGAGATGCAGCCGGAAATACGCCGGGAAAACCTGGTTTATTTTATCCGTACGCATGCCGGAGCCTTTTCGTCGCTGGCCGACAGCCGGGAAACCGCCTTTGACATCCGGGTGCCCGAAGAGCAGCGGATGGCCTGGATAGATACCGAAAAGCTGCAGGCTATTGTCAATAACCTGCTTTCGAATGCATTTAAATTTACCCGCCCCGGCGACCGCGTTTCGGTCACGCTTTCTTACCCCGATGCCACACATGCGGCCATGGAAGTAAAAGACAGCGGGCAGGGAATCAGCGAAGAGCACCTCCCGCACATTTTTGACCGGTTTTACCAGGCGGAGGATACGGTTGCCGGGGGAACGGGAATAGGCCTGGCCCTGGTAAAAGAGCTCTCGGTCATCCTGAAGGGAGAGATCCGGGCGGAAAGTCGTAAAAACGAGGGCAGCTGCTTTACATTTACGTTCCCTACCGACCCGGAGACCTGGAAAGATCACCTGGCCGGTCCGGAAGGAGAAGCTCCCGTAATCTACCGGGAAGAAGAGGAGCCGGGCACCCGGGAAGGCGTATTGCTGCTGATCATTGACGACAACCGGGATGTACGGCATTACCTCAGGCAGATTTTCGGCGAACAGTACCGGGTTATAGAAGCGGAAGACGGCCGCCAGGGGCTCGAAAAAGCTACGGCTTACCTGCCTGACCTCGTGATCTGTGACCTGATGATGCCCGTGCTTGACGGTCTGGCCTTCTGCCGCTCACTGAAAACGCAGGAAGCCACCAACCATATCCCGGTGGTCATGCTGACGGCCCGTGCCTCTGTAGAGAGCCGTATAGAGGGCTTTGAATTCGGTGCGGATGCCTACCTGACCAAGCCTTTCCATACCACGGAAATCCGTACGCGGGTGAAAACCCTGATCCGGCAGCGGGAAATTCTCCGCAACAAATTCGAGATGAAAATTGTGGATATCGGGCCCCGTGAACGCAAATTAAAGTCGGGCGGCGAGCTGTTCATTGAAAAGCTGAAAGAGGTGATCGAGCATCACTTGTCCGACAATGCATTTTCAATGGATGACCTGGCGGCTTCGCTGCACCTGAGCCCCGATCAGCTTCGGCGCAAAACCCGTACGCTTACCGGCCTGAGACCGGTAGAGTTTATCCGTAAATACAGGCTGCACCGGGCTGCTGAATTGCTCAGAAGCCGCTCGGGTATGGTGTCGGAAGTGGCCTACCAGGTGGGCTTTGAAAGCCTTTCTTACTTTACACGGGCTTTCCGGGAAGAATTCGGGCAGAATCCGTCTGATTTTGCCTGAAGGTACTGTATACCTGCCGGTTAGTGCTCAGGGGGCGGTTTTCCGGCCGGGCATATCGACGGAAATGAGCAAAAAAATGCTGTTTTTGGGTTAACGTCCGCTGCTTTATCCGTCCGATCTTTGCACTGCGAACCTTCGGTAAGAAGGGATATTCAGTAAATAGAATTGAAATCGGTTGTTGAATAATTTTTTGACAGCCGATTTTGTTTTTTTAAAGAAATGCTAGCCAGAGATTTTGCTGATGGGATACTATGTTGTTGTCAAGGGCCTTA